>NZ_FTMT01000015.1:0-131068 GCF_900156015.1 Chryseobacterium sp. RU33C
AATAAAAAGTTATTTCCGTAAAATTTTTTGAGCTATGAGGGCTCAAAATTTTCCAGAATAACTTTTTAACTTACACAGTTAGTGAGACACTACCCACAGAAAATCACCGCTTATATAATGTGAGCGGTTTTTTATTGTCTTTATTTGTTTATTGTGAATCTGTGTGATAATTTTTGTTTGCCTTATAAAAATGAAGTAAGTGGTCATATACTACTATTTCAAATAATCGCTGTTAAGAAACAAATAATCTGTTAATATGCATATAAAAAATACTTTGAAAGAAATCTTTTATAGGGACTTTTAACATATCGTCTTTTCGAAATTTTAGAATTTCGCCAAGCTTTACATTACTTTCAGAAATATTATTGATTATTAAATCCCTTATTTCTTCATATTCACTGGAAGTAACGAATTCAAAAAACTCATTATATTTTCTCTTCAATTGATTATTTAAGTGCTTATCCGCCTTGAATTCTATTTTAAAAGCATTTTCATAACTTTTTATATACTGCGTTTTTCTTCTGTAGATAGTTTCAGTACTGTATAAATTTGATCAATATAAAACAGAGATACAATTATTTTTTCTTCATCATTATATTCTGAGAAATTTAAAATCAATTCGCTGCTTTAAAAAAATAGCTCTTCTGCACATTCTATAGTATTATCACCATAGCACTCAAGTTCTCTGGAGTACGTTTCCATGATGAAGGCAGACAATTCTCCCGATTTCAGATAATCTTTAGATATTGAATTGAGGATTTCCAGAACATAGCTCTAGTAACTAAGGTTTTTAAGAGCTAATCTAGTCCGTAAATGCGGTTTAGGATCATTATACCGTATAAAACAACTCTTATACTTATTTAATTATTAATCGCTAAGCTGTCCATTACTACAAAATTCTCCGAGTCAAGCTCTTTTATCTTTTCAATATCGTATTCATTAAATTGTTTAATGATTATTTTTTGAAAAAAAATGATAGTAATCGATAAAAGAAAAGGTACGTATTACCCGAGAAGGTATACAGAGAAGAAAACCTTATTCGGTTTCCTTTTAATTTTCAGTTTTTTTATGTGGGTAATATACAAATGTCTCTGATAAAAAACACTGAAAATTGAAGCCAGACATCCATTTGCAGATTCAATTATCATAGAAAATAATCAGACGTCCTCTTCTTCATATAAAATAACTCAATTAAAGACAAATGTAATAACACCCTTATTAACAGTGTGTTGAAATATTATTTTATCGAAATTTATCAATTTCGGCACATATATTTTCTTTATCTGCAAGATTAGAACTTTATTTGCATATCAATTTTAAAGGCTTAAGAAAATAGAAAGAAAAATTATCGTTAAACAAACTTAAAATGTCCAAGATAACATGCATACTAATTCCATCAGAGGTATTTTGGCTGTAAAGGATCCAACTTTTTAATAGATAATAAAGCTAATGATATAGTTGTAAACAAAACACCAGACACTATCAATATCCAACCAGGAACAAAACTAAAAAACTAATAACCATTTTATCAGTAATTTTTTTTCAAAATTACTGATTTTTTCATTTTATGAAACACATATTAATCCTACCATTATTACTTTTCCTATGTATAACATTAAACATTTGTTTAAAAAATAATAAAATATATTTAAAATACAGTTAACAGCCTTCTTCTCCGGATACCGTTGCTTTGCAAAAAAAGTAATGATGGAAAACAACAACCCATTCAACAGAAGAAGATTTCTTAAAAATTCACTATTGGCAGCCGGAGGAATTTTTCTTGCTCCTCTCATTGAAAGCTGCAGCGACGATTTTACTGAAAATAGCAGTGCTCCTGACGATCTTAAGAACGGAGGTTTTGAATCCGGAGTAGCAAGCTTTGACCCAAGCGCAACAGGAATTATTATCTGGACCCGGTATTCAAAAGGAACTGATGCAGAGATTACATGGGAAATCAGTAAAAACAGCAATTTTTCAGAAGTAGTGAGAAGAGGTCAGGCGAATGCTGCACTGGTCAATGATTTTACTATAGCGGTAGATGTACAGAATATCTCTTCCAATACAAAATATTACTACAGATTCTATAACAGTACAAGTAAGGAAGTCAGCGTAACAGGAGAAACGCTTACTTTACCGTCAAAATCAGATGCTGTAAATGAAGTGAAAATGGCTGTGGTGTCTTGTTCTAACTTTCCTGCAGGACTTTTCAATGTGTATGGAGCGATTGCAACATCTGAAGCTGATGTTGTAGTACACCTTGGAGACTATATTTATGAATATGCTCCTGGAGAATATGGCACGAACCCTTACACCAATCAGTTAGGAAGAACCCATCAGCCAGCAAAAGAAATTCTTACCCTCAGTGATTACAGGGAACGATACAGACAGTACAGAGGAGATAAAAATCTTCAGCTTCTTCACCAGAAAAAACCATTTATCTGTGTTTGGGATGATCATGAGTTTGCCAACGATACCTATAAATCGGGAGCAGAAAATCACCAGCCGAATGAAGGGGATTTTCAGGCAAGAAAAATGGCCGCTTTCCAGGCATACAGCGAATATATTCCCCTTAAAACGGGGAAGGACATGAGAATTTACAGAAGTTTCAGCTTTGGAAATATAGTTTCCCTTTATATGATGGATACAAGGGTAATTGCAAGGGATAAACAGATGGAATATTCGGATTATCTTGATAATACAGGAAATTTTAATCAGGTACAGTTTAAAACAGATTTTTTAAGCACCAGCAGAAGACTTATCGGAAGCGAGCAGATGTCATGGCTGGGTTCTCAGATCAATAGCGATACAGCAAAATGGAAAGTACTGGGACAGCAGATTTTAATGACTAAAATGATGGTTCCTGCAGAACTTCTGATGTTACTGAATCAGATTTTAGCAGAAATAAAACAGCATGGAAGCGCACAGCCGGCTACTATGCAGGCACTTCAGAATACCATCACTCAGCTGATTATTCTTAAGACAAGATATCAGCAGCAGGATCCTACATTAACGCCGCAGGAAATTGCAAGAATTACAACTACGTTACCATACAACCTGGATGCGTGGGATGGATATTTCATGGAAAGAGAACAGCTTTACTCTATTCTTGCAGGAAAGAATGTAGTGGTACTGGCAGGAGATACCCACAATGCATGGTTAGGAAAACTGACCGATGCACAAGGTAAATTCATCGGAACAGAGCTTGCCTGTAGTTCCGTTTCTTCTCCAGGGTTAGAAGGATATCTTGGAATTACCTCTGATCCTGCAAAAGCAATAGAACTGGCCCAGGCATTTTCATTGCTGATTGATGACCTGGATTATGCGAATCTTTATAAAAGAGGATATCTGCATGTGAAATTTACCACTGGAAGTTCTACTGCAGAATGGAGGTTTGTAGACAACGTTATTTCAGATACCTACAATATCACCACAGAAAAGACCTATACCATTTCATAGTTTCAATAATCATATCTTATTTTCAATTTGCTAAAAAGAGTCATGTTGCTGCTATGGCTCTTTTATATTATTCTTTTTTGTATCTTAAACAAATGTGAGAAAATACAAGAAAAGATTTACAATAATGATACTCTTCTGTTTAGTATTAAGGAGTATTATGCTTGGGTTGGTTAAATGGCTTATTTAAGAATTTCTCATTGATTAATGGAGAATTTAAATTTCATATCCTTTTCAATTTATTTTTATATCTCAGAATCTTATGCTTATATTTATTTTATATTAAGGTTTGCCGGTCAATAAAATAGAGTGTATTTATCTAGAAACCATGGCTGGATTTAAAATTAAATAAATGAAAGGTTTAAAAAAACAGCTCGGACAGTTTCCCGATGAAAAAAGAAAAGAATATTTCAGTACACTGCCCAATTATCTCAACGGACGATTTCAGAATATATTAACAACACCAGCATTGTTAGAAGGAGAAAGTATGACTAAACTGCTTCTTCAAAGCCTGTGTAAAATAGAAAATACATCACCCAAAACCGCTCTCCCGTTTGTAGAGACTGATCTTAAAAATCTTCAGCCCGATGAAAATGTATTGGTATGGTTTGGACACAGCTCCTATTTCATTCAGGCTGATGGAAAGAAATTCCTGATAGATCCTGTTTTCAGTGGTAATGCTTCCCCCATGCCAGGTTCCATAAAAGCTTTTCAGGGAGCAGATTATTACAAACCGGAACATATGCCGGATATAGATTTCCTGCTTATTTCCCATGATCATTGGGATCATTTGGATTATAAAACTGTTCATGAATTAAAAGATAAGGTCGGTAAAGTTATTTGTGGTCTGGGAACCGGACAACATTTCGAATACTGGGGCTGGAGCTTTGATAAAATTATCGAAAAAAACTGGTGGGAAAGTATAGACATTGCAGAAGACTTCAGAGTCACACTCACTCCGGCAAGGCACTTTTCCGGGAGATTGCTGAACCGTAATATCTCATTGTGGACATCTTTTGTTTTAAAAACTCCTACTAAAAATCTTTTTCTAGGCGGTGACAGCGGCTATGGAAATCATTTTACAGAAATTGGAGAGAAATATGGACCATTTGATCTGGCCGTAATGGAAGCCGGGCAGTATAATGAAAAGTGGCCTTATATTCATACATTGCCGAATCAATTGATCACGGAAATAAAAGAACTGAAAGCCCAAAACTTTATCCCGGTACACAATTCCAAATTCAAGCTGGCACAGCATGCCTGGTACGAACCTCTGGAGCTGGCTTCAAAATATGCAGAAGAAAGTAATATGCCGATAAGTCTCCCTATGATCGGGGAAAAAGTAAACCTGGACAGTCTGGGAACGGTAAGCTGGAAAAATTGGTGGGAAGAATACAGGTAAATAATTACAGGCAATACATCATTTGTAAAATATAAAAACCTATCTATCACTTGTCAGGGGCCTGATATTCATCAGCTGAATCAATTTCCTGCCAGAAAAATTCGGTAAAAATTTTATTTTTGAACATGAATAACAGAAACCGCGGAAAAAATACTGGCGATGATGCCCTGTTCGGCTCAGAGAAACAGATCGGCAAGCTGAAACTGGCAGTTGAAGACATGCATTATCTGCTGAGCAGAGAATACCCGGAAAAAGCAGCTTCCGATCTTGTGGGAAACAGGTACCGATTGAAAACCCGCCAGATACAGGCTCTTCGTGGAGCATCAGCCTCGGCTGCCCAGCTTCAGAACAGACAGTTAAAACAGATAGAAGCCTCAGATTTAAAAGGGAAAACTATTTATCTCGATGGTTTTAATGTTTTGATCCTGTTGGAAAGTCTGCTTTCCGAGGCTTATATTTTTGAAGGACTGGATGGCTGTATCCGTGATCTTTCAGGGGTGCATGGAACCTATAAAAGAGTTAATCAAACCTTAAGAGCTGTGGAGCTAGTGGCTTTTTTTTACCGGAAAAATCAGATTCATCAGCTTGTTTGGATCTTTGATAAGCCAGTCTCCAACAGTGGAAGAATTAAACAGAATATCCTGGAGTTTGCAGAAGAGCACCAGCTCAATTGGGAATTCGACCTGCAATACAATCCTGATAAATTTTTGGCGGAAAGTTCAGAAATCATTATTTCCTCAGATGCCTGGATTCTGGATCACTGTAAAGCATGGTTTAATCTGATCGGTTATCTGATCAAAGAAGAAGATATTCCCGTTAACCTGATCAGAACAAAATAAGTATGAATCTGTTTGAACCCTATATTTACCTGTTTTCCGACACATGGAAAGACCAATACAAAGCCCTTTTAGCCAAAGAACATCTGGAAAACATGGAGAAAAATATCTATAGGTTTAAAAAAAATACTTTAGACTGGGGTTTTCCCTATTTTAATGAAGAAATAAAGATCAACAGACAGGAAAGCTTTGAAAAATTCATTACTGTTCTTGAAAGCAGCGATTCAGATGAGGTAAAAGCAGATTTTCTGGAAGCAATTCCGTTCGAGCATTGGCTGAATGTTTTGGGACAAAGATTAACCTCAGCAAGCATCCGTAATGAAAATGCCGTCCCTCCTTTGAAAACTATACTGATCAACGCCTGCAAAGAACCCTTCAACAGTGAAATAACCATGGCGCAGAGAGCCTGGGAAAAACATATTGGAAGAATAGATGATGATTTTTGGGGAGAAATCAAAGGGAACAATCAGCAGAAGCAGGAAAAAGTAATGGCAAAAATCCACGATATCCTTGAAAATAAAACCTGGTGGAATGTATTTTTTCATTATAAACATGAACAGGTTTTCGAAGTCCGGGAAAAAGAAGGGCATGGAATACGATGGAGCCACGGAGGAACAAAGCTGATCGGCTTTCTGGAAAAATTTCTCAATGAATAAATACCACACAGACATCTGTGTCATCAGCGAAATCTGGGGGAAATAAAGTCTTTCAGACGATTAAGACTCATATATCTATCCTTTAGTCCTTTTCTATTATTTTTACTGCGTAAAAACACTGCGCAGCAGACTTCTATTTTTGCCAAATAAGTCACTCGGATCAAAAAATCAACCGGGTACAGAAAATAGTAATAATGTATAATAAAAAGTAAAAACAAATGAATACTTACATTGATATTGGCATTAATCTGACCAATAAACAGTTCTATAATGAACACGAAGAAATAATCAACCGTGCTTTGGACAACGGAGTTGAACATATGATTCTCACGGGAACCAACGTAAGAGGAAGCAAAGAATCTGCGGAAATTGCAGAAGAATATCCTGAAATTTTATTTTCAACAGCCGGAATTCATCCCCACGATGCCAAATCTTTTAATGGGCAAAGTATTGATGAGCTTAGGAAATTATTAAAACAGGATCATGTGATTTCAGTAGGAGAGTGCGGACTGGATTTTGACCGTGATTTCTCTCCAAGACCGATGCAGGAAAAATGTTACCAGGCACAGCTTGAACTCGCCATTGAAGTAAACAAACCCCTTTTTCTTCATGAAAGATCCGCATTTAAAAGATTTAATGAAATCACAGATGACTATCTTTCAAAGTTACCTGAAGCCGTAGTACACTGCTTTACCGGAACATTGAACGAAGCAAAAACCTATCTGGATAAAGGGTTTTATTTAGGGTTTACAGGAGCTGTCAGTGATGAAAAAAGGTTTAAACATCTCGAAGAAGTTATAAAATACGTACCTCTTGACAGAATGATGATTGAAACAGACGCACCATTTATGCTTCCGAAAAATATGCCCAGAATGCAGAACAGAAGAAACGAACCTTCATTTTTACCTTATGTAGCACAAACCATTGCACATCTGAAGAAGATCAGAATTTCTGAAGTGGCAGATGAGACTACAGAAACTGCCAGAAATTTTTTCAGACTATAAAAAAGAGCTCTACTGATAAAGTATAGCTCTTTTTTATAATTAATTTTGTCTTATCACTTCTTACAAACTCTTAATGGCAGACTCCAGAGCCAGTTCCATCATCGGATTCAAAGCTTTTTCTCTCTCATCAGCAGAAATTTTCTCATGCGTTGGGATAATATCCGTTACCGTAAGAATAGTCGCTGCATTTTTTCCTAAATGCTGAGCATTGGCAAATAAACCGAAAGCTTCCATTTCTACTGCCGGGCAGTTGTATTTTGTAGCAATTTCAGGAGTTGCAGGATCTTTTCTATAGAAAATATCACTACTGTGGATATTGATAGCTTTAGCAGTTAAAGATAAATCTTTAGCGGTTTCATTAATCGTGTTAAAGATATTCCCCTGGTGAGAAAGGATTTCTTCTTCAATTCCCCATGCATATTTAGCGTACGTACTTTCGCTGGCAGCTTTATCAATATTTAAGATATCAAAAAGTTTAAGATCGGTATTGTAGGCTCCACAAGTCCCGATTCTGATAATCGTATCTACTTCATATTCTGTAAACAGTTCAAAAGAATAGATTCCAATACTTGGGAAACCCATTCCACTAGCTCCTACAGTGATTTCTTTACCTTTATAAAGTCCCGTATAATAAAAAATACCTCTGGTTTTGCTTACCAGTTTAGCATTTTCTAAATAATTTTCAGCAATATACTGTGCACGAAGTGGATCCCCCGGCTGCAATACTACTTTAGCAATTTCTCCTTTTTTTGCACTGATGTGAATACTCATAATGTTATTTTGAATGGGACAAAGATAATAACTTTTAGTTTGTATCAGTTATTACGAAAATGGAAATAATGCAGCCAGATCTCGTCAAAAGAATTTATAAGATCTTACTAATAAAAGTTTTAAATAAAATCTTAAATAACGTCTTTTAGGTAAATCAAAAATTCAATCTGGTAAATACAGAACAATAAAAGAATATTGCAGAGCAGGTATCATTCAATATTTAACATGAATCTTCTCTACAAAAATTTTATTCTCAACGAAATAATTTTATTTTTGTTAGATCATGGAAACCAAGTCACCGTTTTTAGACACGATCTTTTTGCTTCGTAAGGAAGAATGTATTACTCTTTTTTCTAGCTTACAGCAAATTTCCCCTCAGGAAGAGGCGGAAGCAGGAGACTATTTTGAAACAGAATTCGAAAAAGAACGGCTTGAGTTTTTGTCTCACCAACTGATCTGCAATAAAGAAGCTGCAGTATGGGCTGCAAAAGTTCTTTACCATAGCGCACAGCTTTATCTCATCAGAGAAAATACAGAGAAAAATATTGAAAATCTTATTCCCGGATTCAAAGGAACACGGGATATTTCTTCTATCTTATCCGCAGACTTATCACTGAGATTTTTACCACAGGTAGTGGCTGCTCTAAACACGGCTGATCCTGAAGATCCTGTAATTGCTATGCTGGAAAATATACTGACACAGTTTCACTATTCCGGAATAGGGTATGATCTTGAGCTGAAGAATGTGAACTGGAAGGAAGAACTGAAAGACTCTACCTACAGAAAACTCTATTTGGAAAGAATTGTAGAAAAAAGAGATTATAAACTGGCAGAAATTCCGTTGATCAATAAACTGCTAACTGCCGAATTCGGAATGCACAAAGAAGCATTCTGGCGAGAACTAAAAACTATAACCGAAGATAACAATGAAAATGTATGAGAAAGTATTTGAATTTTTAACCGATCCTACAAAAGAAACATTCCTGAAATGCCGTGAGCGGGTGATTAATGATCCGGAATATGATCCCTATTCCGAAGATATCGAAAACATACAGGATTTACTCAATAAAGGAAAATTTGAAGAGGTAATACGATATAATAATGTCAATATTCTGCTGAGTCCCAGGGCACATATTTATAAATATTTTGCTTACAAAGAACTGGGCGATGAAAAAGGAAGAAGTATTGAGATGACAATAGCACAGCTTATTTTTGAATGCCTTGAAAAAACAGGAAACGGAACAGAAGATTCTCCTTATATTATCACCAGGATTTCTGATGAAAGGGATTTAGTAAGACATCATCTCAATAAACATGATGTTTCACAAAACCTGATCAGGGACGGAGATAAAATCATGGATGCACTCACACTGGAGGACGGAACGCAATTGTATTTCGATATCAAAGTGCCTTATCAGAGACTGGCTTTTTCATTCAGCAAAAGAAATGAAAAAGAAGAAGAGAAACCTCAGAAGAAAAAGTGGTGGAAATTTTAATTTTTTTAATCAATGAACCAGAATATCAATCAGCTTAATACAGTCCTTCACTACGTAAAAGATACTTTTGTAGGTAAAAATGATGTCGTAGATCTGTTAGGAATATGCCTGTTGGCAAGAGAAAATGCATTTTTATACGGACCTCCGGGAACAGCAAAATCAGCCATTGTCAGAACACTGGCCAAAACAGTGAAAGACGGCAGAAATTTCGAATATTTATTAACCCGTTTTACTGAACCGAACGAAATTTTCGGTCCTTTTGATATCAGGAAACTGAAAGAAGGTGAACTTTTAACCAATACGGAAGGAATGATGCCCGAAGCATCCATGGTATTTCTGGATGAGATCTTCAATGCCAATTCAGCTATCCTGAATTCCTTATTGATGGCTCTTAACGAGAAGATTTTTAAAAGAGGAAAAGAAACCAAACACTTACCTGCGCTCATGTTTGTAGGAGCAAGTAACGTTCTTCCGGAAGATGAAGCGCTGAATGCATTATTTGATCGTTTTTTAGTGAGAATTAATGTAGATTATGTAAACCCCGAGCTCTTACAACAGGTACTTTTAGCAGGAAGAAAACTGGAAAATGAAGAAGAAACTGAAATTCCGGAAATTCATGCTGATGAGATCAGACAATTACAAAACTTATGCAGAACAATAGATCTTAAACCGATTTATGAAGTCTACCTGAATACCATTATGAGTCTCAGAAATACAGGGATTGCTATTTCAGACCGTAGAGCAGTGAAGCTTCAGAACCTGATTGCAGCAAGCGCCCTGATCTGCGGAAGAAAAGAAGCCGTACTTTCTGATCTTTGGGTATTGAAACATATCTGGGATACAGAAGAACAGATTGAAATTCTGGAAGGGATCATCAACAGAACGATTGAGAAAGATGATCACCCGGATTCCCATCCACAGGCAATGCAGAACAAAACTCCTAATCCCGAAGAGGTCATGAAAGACGTCAAAATTCTTGTGGAAAAATGGAATGGAGGAACATTGAGTTTTGAAGAACAAAATATAATAAAAGATAAACTGAGATATCTGCAGACCCGTTGTGACTGGATCAGAAATCCGGAACAGAAGCAGTATATCCAGCAGGAAATTGAAAGCTTATGGCAGAAGATTCTTCAAAGCGTTTAAAAGAATTCTGGGCGGAAATTCCCCGTGCTGATGAAGATTTTCTTGGCTCAATAAGAGACTGGAAAAATGTTCAGCTGGCAGTAGATGAAGAAACAATCTGGCTGAAAGGTTTTACTGATGAACAGGCCGCTGCTTCAGAAATACAACAGCTGCCGGATTGTATTCTGTATGAACTTCGTGATGGGCTTTTATTCAGAAAGGAAGCCTTAGTTCCGAGTAAAAAAATGCGAACAGCGTTGCTTTGGATACCTATAGACAAAGCATTACAGCTTAGTTTGCCGCCTTCAAACCAGAATTATTTTGGGATTCACGAACAGGTTCATATAAAGCTTAAAGAAAGCAATGACGAACAGCCGGTAATCGCCTTGCTCAGCAATATTGAAGATATTAAAGAAAGTATTGCCGCATTGCCCAAATTTAAACTTGAAAAAATAAAATGGACCTTGCTGGGAGATAAAGCATTATTTGTAGGAGTTCCTCTACTCAGCTTTCCCGGAAAAACCTATTGGACCAAAGACAGACATTTACTGCCTGCCGGTCTGGATTTTGAATTTAAAAATGTAAGCACACTGTTGCAGCAGAAATATAATAAAGAGCAGGAAGGATGGCTTTTATGGGACGAAAGCGGAAATTGTCTTTTAATGAAAGAGACCGATTTCCGGCTATTGTCCGTAAGTTCATTCCGTCTCACCGAAAAATCTAGAAAATGGAATTAAAGTCCTATTTCCAGTCCTACGAAAATTACTTTTGGGAATGGAAAACTGATGAAGATGTTCCTGGTGATTCCGGTTACCATGACAACAATCTCCTCTCGGTTCCCGGAGTGGGAGCCATTGCTTACAGACCTTATATAATGGAAATTCTGAACTATCTTCAGCCTGTGGGATGGCCTCCTTTCGGAGCATTGCTTATGGTTTTATATGCCATGCAGGATGGTTATACAGATTTTGCCAGCCCATTAAGACGTACAGCAGAGTTTTATAGCGGAGAGGATTTTGAATTCAGTGTGGAAAAACAAATTGAATTTCTTGAAAAAATAAAATCACTTCCTAAAGCCTGTAAACAAAGACAGAACAGGATTGTACTGCTGCAGACCCTTTTTGAAAACGGGCACAACAGATTATCTCCCAGTCTTTCCGATGGTTTATTAAGATTCTACTATAAAAGACCTCAGGAACTTGCTGTAAGTGCAGAAAAACAACACGCAGGTCCAGCCGTTTTAAACAAAGATTTAAGCGCTTTAAACCTAAATGAAAAATTTCCTACTGTACAATCCATCATTGACGCCATGAAAGGCCTGAGTCATGAGCCTGAGCTGGATGATGAGGTCACAGAGGAAGAAACTACGGCAGATAACAGTAAAGATTTTATTAAAGAATTAATTGAAGAACCAAAGACCTTTCAGATAGGAAGCCTGATCAAAAGAATCTGGAGTGGACTGAAAATTCCGATGAGACATCTTTCTCCCGGAGAGCAGCCTGTAGGAGGGATTTCTGATATAACCAACAAAGGCGATTTCCACAGGATGCTGCTCTCAGAATTTGCTAATGAAGAGGATGTTTTCATGAATCGTGTAGCCAATAACGAAGCGCTTTATATTCAGAGAGAAATTCCGCCTGAAGAAAATATTTTTGAAAGAATTATCCTGATTGATACTTCCCTTAGAAACTGGGGAACTCCAAAAGTATTGGCCTATGCCTCGGCAATAGCCGTTATCAAACATCCCAAAGCCCATTCTGAATGTAAAGTTCTTGCTTTAGGGCAGGCAGCAATTTCGATTTCGCTGAACAAAGTGGAAGAAGTGGTGGAGAATCTTAATCAGGTAAGTCCGGTTCTGGAGGTTTCAGAAGCTTTGGAGAAATTTTTTGACGGACATCATTCAGAAAAAGATATGGAGGTTTTCTTTATTACCCATCAGGATAATATGGCTGATGAGAAAATTCAGCGGGTGGTCTATCAGAACAGAGATCAACTGAAATTTTTAGTGACTACAGCTTCAGATGGTGAAATAAATTTTTATAAACACCACAAAGGAGCAAGAAAACATATTCAGAAAATAAAACTTCCATTGCAGGAGCTTTGGGCCAATCCGCCACAGCAAAAACAATCCACTCAGAACTTCAACGGAAAGAAAACTGATCTTCCACAAAACTATCCGATTTTATTCCCAACTCCTGTTAATAAGATTGCTAAGTTCTTATATGACGGAGAATTTTTCATTCTGAGTTCAAAAAAGCAATTGCTGAAAACTTATCTTTCCGATAACTATTACGACAGACATTCCTACGATTATTATAAAACGCATCATGGCTGTGAAGTATTATTTGATAAAATTTCCATAAAACCCAAAGGACAGTTTGCGCTCGCGAAAAACAGGCAGCAGCATTTTATTTTGTGTCAGTATCAGCCTGAGCAGAAATTACTATCAAAGCTTAACCTTAATACCGGAGAATATTCTGAACAGAATCTTACAGGAATGCATATTCCCGAATCTTACAGGCTGATTTATTTTGGGCGTAACTTTTATCTGCATGAGAAATATAATCCTACCCATTACAAAATCAATATTGACGGGAATATTTCCGTAGAACCTATTACCGGAAAAGAAAAAGAATTTGAAAAAAATAATATAAAAGCCGAAGCCGAAGTCGCCAAGTTGAAAGGAAGCGGATTGAAGATTATCAATAATTTCAATAAAATCGGAATTAATCAGTATGAAAACCTGGTGGTTTCAGGAAATGAATTATACAGTGCTTCTGAAAATACGTTGAATTTTTCTAGAAATAAATATGATATCAGAATTTTTGCTGAGCAGAATAAAAATAAATTTACATTCCCTGACGGCAGTGAAATCATAACCGATTCAAGGGGAATGCTTACTTTCAGAAGCAGTAACAAAAGTATCGAAGAATTCTTCATTCCGTCAACATTGGGTGGTTTTCTCTCATTAACTACCTATACGGAATTTGGCGGATCAGAATATTATCTTCCCGAAAATGCCCTGCTGAAAGTAAGAACAATGGATGATATGTGTGACAGGTTTTTAAAACCGTTTATAGAACAGATTGTGGATTATGGAGCTTAGAATAAAACCTTTTCCCAAAAACAGCTATCCTAAAAAAGGACTTCTGATCAGAGGTTCTTCACCTGTGGTGTGGCTTCAGGAAATGGACACGCTTGGGATCAATTTAAGCCAGATCCAATCTTTTGCTATTCCGGCAGATCGTCCCAATGTGCTGTATGGGTGTTTTCTTATTTTTAATGATCATATTCCGCAGGAAATAGGCAGGAATGCATATTTTCAAAAGGTGGATGACAGGCTTTTTATTCCTGAAAACAACACCTTTTATCCCAAAATAAATCCGGAAGACTGGGCACAGCTCGATTGCCGTTTTCTGATTATGCATCCCGAATTCGGATTGGTAAAACTGTCTGAAGAAATTGACTGGATTTCATTAATTCAACAGCCCGGTGCAATAAATGAAATCATCAGAAAACCACAGAACGGAGTTTCAATCCCTCAAAAAATAGAAAGCTATACCGTAGAAATAGAGGATGAAAAAGTAATGGAAGCATTACAGCCAAAGCAAACAGAAGAAGAATGGATGAACAGCCTGCCGTTCGACCTTAAGAAAGTAATGGCCGGAAATAAAAAAGAAATAGAGAAATATTTAAAATACATTGAAAAATACCCTGAAAGAGCTGTAGAATTGGGTGTTTCACTGGATGTAATGGGTACCTCCAGAGGAGATGGTTTTGGTAAATTTACCTGGCTGGAAGGATTATTTGGCGGAGGCTCTGCAGGGAAAACCGAAAGTGCCGGAACAAGAAATTTCCGCAGAGTTTTCTGGGCACTCATTATTGCAGCTATCGTTTTAAAGATTGCATTACCTTCTGATAAAAACAGTTCAGAGCTGGAAGAAAACAGCAATTCATCAGGAACTATTGTAAGCAATGCGGTAAAGGCACCTTCCGATATGATAGCTTTTCAATCCGGAACTTCAGAAATTGATCTGAAGATAGATTCAATATATCACCAGCAGAGAAAAGGATTATCCAAAGAACTTATTCATGCAGGAATCATAGAATCCAAAACGAAAGAAGATAAAGAAAATTATAAAAAAAACGGAGGAAGAGATGTAAGCGAAATAGGAAGTGATATCGAAAAGCTTGTTCATAAAGAAAAACAGAGCCGAGATTCTCTTAAAATCATTTACACCAAAAAAATTACAAAACATTTAGAACAGAAAACAGAAAACCTGAAACGTAAAATTTCAGATTCTTTAAAGCAATACACCAAAGGAAAACCAGTAAATGGTGATGTTGTAAAATATCTTCTGAAAAAGAGGAAGGCATTGATGGCCGATTCATTAGGAAAACTTTATGGTACATTGGATATCGTGGATCCTTCTTCTGCTTCAATTGACAAATCGAAAGTAAAAGGAGTGGGTACAGAAGGAACTCCTTTAGAAAAAAAAGCTCCCGTTTCAGATATTCTGTATATGGTGATCCTGATGATTGCGGGAGTAGGATTGTATTCTTTCCTGTTTAAAAACAAATCTTTGAATCTGGGTGGAGATAATGTACCTGCCTGGGTGAAATTTATTTTAATTGGTATCCTTGTAGCCATGCTTGTGTACTTATTTTATCCGCTGGTAAAAATGTTTGGATACAACTGGTTTGTATGGGTTTTGGTGATTTGTGTGCTGTTACTTCTTTACCGCCTGTTTAGAGAAGATAAAACTATTTTAAACTCCGATGATTATGAATAGACAGAAATTTATAGATAAATTTATGGCGGCATTCGTCCTGCTGGCCATGTTTAAGGTTGTCGGAATTGTAGCTCAGCTATTCCATGAAAGTTTCTGGAGTGTGGTAGGAACATTGGGGATTTTCTTAATTGTAGCCTTTATCATTCTTCTTGTGATCACTTCTTTAAAAGACAAAGAACAGAACAACAGGAATTCTGCAGGAAGAAAAGGCAGCGGAAGCAGCAGTTTCTATCTGGAAAATTCACTTTTCGACAGAATCCGGAGTAAATATGAAGAACTGGCCGAAAAATACATCGCCGAAAAAGATTATAAAAAAGCAGCAAGAGTCTATATGAACCTACTGCAGGATAATTACAGAGGTGCAAAAACACTGGAAAACGGAGGACTTTATAATGAAGCAGCTGTAGTATATCTTAAAAAACTCAATAATAAATTCGATGCTGCAGTCTGCTATGAAAAAGCAAAACAATACAAAAAAGCCATTGAGCTTTACAAAGAAATGGAGCAGAAAGAAAAAGTAGGAGATCTTTATAAAGAAATCAACGATCTTAAAAATGCCCATTATTATTACCAGATGGTAGCAGACGATTATACAGGAAATAATCAGATGGTGAAAGCTTCCCTGATTTATCGTAAAAAGATGGAAAAGCCTGATGAGGCACAGAAAATATTGTTGAAAGGATGGGAAGAAGATAAAGATGCTTTCAACTGCCTGAATAACTATTTTTCCAATATTTTTGATGTTAAAAAGCTGGAATCTGAAATTCTGAATTTATATGAAAAGACTCCAGCCTATAAAAAAATCACCTATCTGGAAGCGATGAAACATGAATTCAGGAAAGATCCTGAATTACATGCGGTAACAAAGAATATAGCGTATGAAATCATTGCCGAGAAAGTAACTACCCGTTCTGAAATTGTAAACGAACTTAAATTTTTCAACCCTGATGATTCAGTGATTCTGAAAGACATCTCAAGATTCAAAACAGGAAGAAATAAAATGTTCAAGAATTAATTATTAAATAAGAGTCCTGCTTCATTAAATCAATTTTTAATTGATTCTTCATAGCTCCCTAAAAATAAATAAAATCCCTACACTTTATAGTAATTTTCTTGGGATCGTTTTGTGGCTTTGTGTATTCGAAACCTTCCCGAAATTGTGAATATTATAAAATAATATCAAAAAAGATTTATCTTTGCACCAGAAAATTATGACAATACAAAGAGCACATATCAATGCAGAACTATTCGAAAGTCCTTCTAATAAAGGATTATTCGGATATGATGAGATGATATGGAATGAGGCGAAATGTGCTGACTTTGGAAATTATTTACTGTAAACCCGTAAAAAATTAATCAAAATACAACAGAAACGTCTCGGAAAACCGAGGCGTTTTTTGTTTTTTAGGTCAGAAATTATTTAGAATGAAAAAAAATAACCATCAACATGAAAATTTTTTAATCAACAATGAAACTTTAATACGATAAAATAGAGTGATAAGCAACCCGGTGAGAGACAGTCATTTAGGTAATTAAAATATCTGCAAAATATTGCGGACGGAAATTCTCTATTCTAAAATTAATATATAATTAATTGATTGTCAATAATTTAGATTGAAAATTTATTTGTGAATTCCAAAAATTCATATTTACTTTGCAACCGAAAATTGAAAGCAACAGGTTTTCAGGATTCAATTAAAAATAATTTAGAAACAAACAAAAATAAAATGAAACAGTTACACAACATATTCAATCAATATTCAAGACTATTCGGACAGAAGCCGACAGGTGTTGCGTGTCTTCTTGAAAGTGGAATTGTGGATAAAAGGTGCTTATATACGTGGGTCAGCTAATGATCTCTTACGTTTAAATAGATGAAGCGCCTCCCGAAAAGAGGCGCTTTTTTTATGGTTTCTTTAGCTTATTTGGTAAAGCGCCGGTCTGTGGAACCGGAGAACAGGGTTCGATCCCCGGAGATACCCAAAGGAGAAAATCTCATGGCTCAATTGGATAGAGCGTCGGTTTACGACACCGAAGGTTGAAGGTTCGAGTCCTTCTGAGATTACAAAAAAGTGAATTTTAAATTGACAAGCGAAGCGAATTGATTATTGACTATTCACGACTTTAAAACAATCTCATAGCTCAAATGGTTAGAGCACCGGTCTTTTAAACCGGGGGTTGAAAGTTCAAATCTTTCTGGGATTACAAAAAACGGTTCCGTAGCTCAACCGGATAGAGCATGGGTTTTCTAAACCCAGGGTTAGAGGTTCGAGTCCTCTCGGAATCACAAAAAGGTTCATGGAAGTTTTCCCATCCGGCTGTCTCCCGGAAAAGAAACAGAAGTGAACCCCAAAGCTGGAAAGATAACGGTGGTTGTTTACCCGTCTTGGACGCGGGAGGCCGCAAGTTCGAATCTTGCTTTCCAGACTATTTGTTCCATTAGCATAGAGGTAAGTGCATTCGGCTTTCTACCGAACGACAAGGGTTCGATTCCCTTATGGAATACCAATGATTTCGTAGCTCAAGTGGTTAGAGTGTCGGTCTGATACACCGAAGGTTGAAGGTTCGAGTCCTTCCGGAATTACAATGATTTTGTAGCTCAATGGCAGAGCACCGGTTTGTTAAACCGGAAGTTGAAAGTTCGAGTCTTTCCAGAATCGCAGGTAACTAATTGTTAATTGTTTCAGGAGAAAAAGTAAAAGTTTGTCGAGAGCAAAAGATCTTTACGCCAAACACGAAAAATAGAGACAGGCTTTTCTTCTCTCCGGATTAATTAAAAGTTAAAGAATATCATTTATAAATTTTTAGGTAAAATAAAGTTGGTCAGGCGCAGAAGTTCTTTATCAAATAAATGAAGACAGACTTTATTTTTTAATCTGATGGTTCGCCGAAGTAGAAGAGTCGGGACGGTCTGCAAAACCGTTGTGTAAACTGAGTGGGTTTCAATCCCATAGCCATCTCAAAGTAAAAACTATAGGAAATATAAGAATGTTTTATCAATGATCTTTTATCATCTATAGCAAAGAATATCCTTTATTAATAAAAGGAAAAGGCTGTCGAGCGCAGAAGATCTTTAATTAAACATTCAATATAAAGACAGACCTTTTCTTTTTTGAAAGTAAAAAATTTAGGAATTATTTATTACTCATAAAAATCCGGAAGTACGCCGAAGTTGGAGAGTCGGGGCAGACTGTAAATCTGTTGCTTCATTGCTGAGTAGGTTCGAATCCTACTACTTCCACCAACTACTGATAATGTAATGGCAGCATGCAGGAAATGTACTCTTGTTGTTCAGGTTCGATTCCTGATCAGTGGCTCAATGCTCTATTCGTCTAACGGTGAGGACGCCTGCCTTTCGAGCAGAAAACAAGGGTTCGATTCCCTTATAGAGTACTGGATGTGAATAACTGGTCAATATTGAATTGATAATAATACCATGAAAGTTCAGATTTTTTAAAAATTGGCCAGTTACCATTCACACAAAAATGAAGAAAAGAGAAAAAAGGACTGTCAAGAGCAGAAGATCTTTAGTCAATAAAAACAGACAGCCTTTTACTTTTTTAAAATAAAATAGAATTAGGAAATGAGAAAGGTTTGTCAGGCGCAGAAGATCTTTACAAACACTAACAGGCATAGTTTATCAACAGACAGAACTTTCTCAAACCTAGACATAATATGAGTAATAAGTAATGAGCAATAAATAATACCCATGGATTTTCATTACTAGATAATTACCAATAAGATACGCCTCTCTATTCCAATTGGCAGAGAAAACGGCTTTAAACCCCGTAAAGTCCCAGTTCGAATCTGGGGAGAGGTACAGAATATAAGTAATAAGTAAAGAGCAATGAGTAATAATGAAAATAGAAAATATTACTCATTACTCATAAAAAAGCCTGCGGGAATGGTGGAATGGCAGACACTCTTGATTTAGGATCAAGCTTTTGGGGGTTCGAATCCCTCTTTCCGTACAAAAACATAAACGATAAGAGATTAATGATCAATGATTGCTGAGCACTTCATCAATTATCAATCAACATTTATCGATTATAAAATTGATTCATAGTGTAATTGGCAGCACACAGGATTTTGATTCCTGGAGTTTAGGTTCGAGTCCTAATGAATCAACAGCAGTTACTCTGATAGTGTAATGGCAGCATCTCAGTCTCCAAAACTGATGGTATCTGTTCGAGTCCGGTTCAGAGTGCAAAAAAATAGAAATTAGAAACTAGAAGTTAGAAAATAGAACTGCTAGTTATCATTTATCAATTATCAACAATCATTTATGAATTAAAATAGGTAGAAAAAATGGAAACGCAACAACAAACATGGCAGAATATGAATGGAAAAATTTTCCAACACTCTATCACACAGCTGGTAGAAGAAGCCATCATTCGCGAACAGGCTAACGGACACCGTCTGAAAGTATGTGTGGGATCAGACTCTCATGTATACGGAGATGCCATCAGCTATGCTACGGCAGTAGTATTTATTCGTGAGGGAAAAGGAGCGTTTACCTTTATCAGAAAAGAAAGAGAAATACAGAGTATCAGTATCAAGGAGCGAATGCTGAATGAAGTCAACAAATCCGTTGAAATTGCTTACGCGATCTGTTCTGTATTGGATACTTATGGTGTGGAAATGGAGGTACACGCAGACATTAATACCGACCCGGATTTTAAATCCAACGTAGCATTGAAAGATGCCATGGGATATATTCTGGGAATGGGATATGTGTTTAAAGCAAAACCCTTTGCTTTCGCAAGTTCCAACTGTGCTGATATGATGGTGTAATAAATCTGGAAGCTTAAAAATCATAAAAATTAAATCATGGAAAAAGCAAAAAGACTATTATTTCTGGATGATATAAGATATCCTATTGAGGTCTATCATTATACCCAACAGAATATTTTCCTCAGAAGCGACTGGCATATCGTTCGTAATTACGAGCAGTTTGTCAACAGGATTTTGGAAAAAGGACTTCCGGAAATGATTTCTTTTGACCATGACCTTGCAGACGAGCACTATTTAAAACAGGATTCCCGGGAATTTGTTGAAAAAACAGGATACGACTGTGCCAAATGGCTGATAGAATATTGCATGGACAATTATCTGGACCTTCCAGAATTCTATTGCCACTCCATGAATCCGGTAGGAAAGGAAAATATCTTAAGCCTTTTAAAAAAATTTAAGAACGATTAAAAACTAAAACAAAATGATTTTTAAAACATATAACGCTATAGAAAATGCTTACCAGGCCCGCGTGATCGAACAGATCAGGATGCAGGGTTTTGGGGATGAGGTTTTCATCGTACAGGAAAAAGTTCACGGAGCTAATTTCTCTTTCTTTACCGACGGAAAGGAAATTAAAATTGCGAAGAGAACTGCTTTCATCGAAAAAGATGAGAAATTTTTCAATGCCCATCAGATGTTGGAACGCTACAGAAAAAATGTAATAGAAGTGTTTCAAAAAGTGAAAGCCATTTACCCGAATGTAGAAACTGTAGTGATCTACGGTGAATTGTTCGGTGGCGGATACAAACATCAAGATGTAGAACCTGTAAAAGATGCTGTGAAGGTACAGAAAGGCATTGAGTATGCCCCTCACAACGAATTTTACGCTTTCGATATTAAACTAAATGGGATTACCTATTTGGATACAGAAGTGGTCAATCAGATTTTTGAAGAGACAGGATTTTTCTATGCTAAAATTTTGTTTCAGGGAACTCTGGAAGAAGCTTTGAAATTCCCCAATGTTTTCAATTCAAAAATTCCGGCCTTGCTGGGATTACCCGAATTGGAAGACAATAGGTGTGAAGGAACCATCGTAAAAACTTTGAAAACCAGATACTTTGGAAACGGAGCCAGAATTATTCTGAAAAATAAGAATGAAAAATGGGTAGAAAAGTCCAAAATGGTTAAAAAAGAAGGTAAAACTGTTCATAAACAGGTTCATTTCAGTGAAAAAGCGTATGAAATCTGGGAAGAAATCCAAAAATATGCTACAGCCAACAGATTGAATAATGTGGTAAGTAAAATAGGCGAATTCGAACCTAAAATGATAGGTAAGGTGATTGGTCTTTTTTCACAGGATATTTTAGAAGACTTTCAAAAGGACTTCCCGGCAGCTTTCACAGCTATTGAAAAAGAAGAGCAGAAAAGGATCAACAAAAAGTTGAATTCTTTAGTCATTGATTTTATAAAAGAAGAGTTGATGACTATTAAAGTATAGTTTCGGTAATTTTTTACCGAAACTTTTTTATGTATAATAAGTATCCATCACAGTCAGAAGAACGAAAACACTTCATTGTATTAAAGAGAAACGGGACTCATGAAAGTGTGACAATTCCCATCCTTTGGAGGGGTGGCGAAAATTCAAAGAATTTTTGACGGGGTGGTTTTAAAAAGAAAAAACAATTAAAAAAATGAAACCCAATATATTTTTTACAGCAGACCATCATTTTGGTCACGAGAATATTATAAAGTTTTCAGAAAGACCTTTTGAATCACTGGACCATATGAATGAAGAGCTCATTAAAAGATGGAATGAGAAAATTGAACCTGGCGACACAGTCTACCATCTAGGAGATATGAGTTTAGGAAAACCGGATTTTACAAAAGAAATTTTAGACCGTTTACATGGCGATATTCATCTGATCAAAGGCAATCATGAAGGAGCAGCATTAACTTATCCCAAACGTTTTGCGTCCATCAGAGATTACCACGAACTGAAAATTGATGACCCGGACCAAAATAACGGTAAACAGAAAATCATTCTTTTCCATTACGCCATGCGTACCTGGAATGGCTCACACCGCGGAGTCTGGCAATTATACGGCCATTCGCACGGAACTTTGCCGGATGATGAAATGGCACTCAGTTTTGACGTTGGAGTAGACTGCCACAATTTTTATCCGGTTTCCTACGAGGAAGTCAAAGAATTAATGAAGAGGAAAAAATGGACACCACCATTTGCTCCAAGAAATTAATAATTAATAATGGAAAGGAAGCAGAAGGCTAGGAGAAGTGGAAACCTAACCAACTTCTAACCTCTGACTCCTGATTTCAAAAAAATCATGAAAACAACCAATGAGATCATCATCATTGATCTGGAGGCTACATGCTGGGAAAACGACAGAATTCCCACCGGGCAAAAGGTCGATATTATAGAAATAGGAATTTGCAAATTAAACTTAACATCTAAAGCAATTTCCCAAAAACAAAGCATTTACATCATTCCGGAACGGTCAGAAATCAATAGATTCTGTACAAAACTGACAGGAATTACTCCGCAGCTGATAGAACAAAAAGGGATCTATTTCGAAGAGGCCTGTGAAATGATCAGAGATCAATACCATACTGCAACACTTACATGGGCAGGATATGGAAACTTTGATGGAGAGCAGATCACAGAACAGTGTGACTGGCTCGGAATAACCAGTCCTTTTTCGGAAAACTATATGAATGTGATGCATGAATTTAAAAGACATTTCAATCTCCACAAACAGATAGGTCTTAAAAGGGCTTTGAGTTATTTAAATATGGATTTTGAAGGCACTCATCACAGCGGAGCAGACGATGCTTACAATACAGCCAGAATTTTAAGTGAAATTCTGTAAACCGTAATTAGTCTGGAAGATAGAAGCTGGAGGTTGGAAGTAAATCAACACTGTAAAACGTTCCTCTTCCCGCATCCATCTTCCAATCTTTAACAATTAAATTTTAAACAAGTGAAAACAACAGAAAATATATTAATAGTAGATCTTGAAGCAACGTGTTGGGAAAACCGGCCGCCAAGAGGTCAGGAAAGTGAGATCATCGAAATCGGGGTATGCATTATGAATGCAAAAACGGGTAGGATCTCAAAAAATGAAGGGATTTTAATAAAACCCCAATATTCAAAAGTAAGTCCTTTCTGTACGGAATTGACCACTCTTACCCAAAATATGCTGGATCATGAAGGCATCATGCTGGATGATGCTTTCGATATCCTGAGAGCAGAATATGATTCCGAAGAATTGACATGGGCAAGTTATGGTAACTATGACCTGAATATGCTGAAGGATCAGGCAAGAAGATTCTACACAGATTATCCCATGAGTGATGATCACATCAATGTGAAGACCTTATTTGGTGAAATCCATCCTACCATCAGGAAAAGTGTCGGAATGAACAGAGCTTTGGGGGAATTGGGTATGACTTTAGAAGGTACCCACCACAGAGGAGTAGATGACGCAAAGAACATTGCAAAGATTCTACATTGGTGTTTGCAGAATTACTAAATAATCTGAAATAAACAGATAAAAAAGAAGAGTTGTCTCAAATGTCGAATAATTTGGCTTGAGACAGCTTTTTTTGTAAAATGGGGTATTGTTGGAGATCAATTATAAAAGTTATATTGCCCATTCCTTTCCTACAATCCGTTACAATATTGCAGAAACCCTAAATCTTCTGCGGCATTGTAACGGATTGCAGTTCTTTTGTTATTATTTTAAAAAAAATTAACGTATCGGCAGGGTAGGATAATTTTGTTGTAAAACTTTATCAATACTTAAAATAAGACACCAAATGTTGTGTAAATGTCATTATATGGTGCTTTTAGCTGTTTTTTAATTTTATATCTTTAAACAGGGAATTATTTTTATCTTGCTAAAGGCTTTGTCAGGCATTGTTTTATTAACTTAATATTTGTTAAAAAAATCACTTTTATGGGATAATTTACTGTCTGTCAGCCATTTTTTTTTATTTTAGCCAATGAGAATAAATGGATGTTTATTAAGGAAGGTTTTGAGGCAAAATAATTAAACTGTTGATTAATTGCAAAGGAGATCATGAATATAAAGAAAAAATTCCGGTGAGATATTTATCAGATCATTTTGACACCGGATTCTTTAAATATTACAGTCCTGAAAATCCCTCTTTTATAAATGATTTATTCAATTTTTAGAAAGGTGTTTATGATAATGTTCTGATGAGAATTTTATATAGCAGACCTGTTTTTCAGACTCTGTTTTCTGAGGAAAGAAATAGTAGATTATTGTTAAGTTCTGTATATCAGTATTGTATTGAAGGGTATGTAATGGTTTTAAATGTTGAAATGAAGATGAATTTACTTTCCATAACGAGGCTTTATTTATTTCTGTCTCTGGGACAGTTTGAAAAATATGAAGCTTGCGGTGGTAAAGCTTTTGACCCCCTGTTGGATACAGTGTTTTCAGGTTGTTATAAAGAAAAGGAACGGAAAACAGTAATCCACAAAAAGTCCAGCTTTGAATGTAAGCCTGTACAGACACCTGCATATGGGATTTTTAAACTTATTCATTTGAAAATCAGATGTAATGCTGCCTTAAGTAAACTGCTGTTCTCCATTCTTTCAGCAGTTGAGAGAAAGGTTTTTAATAGTAAAAAGTTCCTTTCGCTCTATAATAAACTGGTAGAGCAAAATTGGTTTGAACCGGAGAAAATTTTTGTCAGACCGCCTGAAGAATGGAAAAAAATAAATAACCTGAAACAAATTTATACATCAAATTAAAGCACATGAAAGAAAGACTTTATGAGATCCTTAATGAGGAAAAAGTACATGAGATTATCCCCTTTCTAAAAGAGCTTAGTATTGAAGAAAGGAAAACACTGATACCATCTATCAAGAAAATGGACCGTGAGATCAGTAAAATTGTAATGACTAAAAACTCCTACCACACGGCGGGATCTGTGAGCCAGCATTCCATTATAGATATTGCTTCATTTGTCTGCATGGACAAAAAGAATTTTGGTAAAAACTATTGGAGCCTTTTCCGTAATGCGGAACAGACCGAGCAGATACTGGAATGGGGATGCCCGGATTGGTTTTCAGATTTTATCAATGAATCAGTTGAAGCTGAATTTACAGCATTTAATTATAAAGATATTTTAGGATGGACGGAGAAAGGATATGTGCAGCCCAAACCCGAATTATTGGGACATCATCTTAGCAATTACCCGGCAGATCTTGACCATTACCCCGAAACACTTGCTACTCATTTTTGGTATTTGTGTGAATTCCCTTCCCGATCTTTGCCTTTCCGTAAAGAATGGTTTCCTATTGTTCAAAAGCTTATTGCTGATAAGAAGATTGAAAGAAAAAGATTTCTGAGAGAGTGCCTTCTGGCCTCCAACAGAAACTTTAATAAAAATGTCACGGGCTGGTTTATGGATTCATTTACCTCATTAAAGCCAACGGAAGAAGAATTGTCTGATCTGCAGGATGACCTGCTTGCAGGGCTTGTTTCTTCACAGTCAAAAGCGGTGAATACAATATTATCACATCTGAAAAAAATTGTTGGAACATCTGAATTTAAGAGTGAGGAATTTTCACATTACCTGCCCAATTTACTCAGTTCAGAGGTAAAAACAGTAGTGGTTTCCAGTCTGGTACTTACAGAAAAAATATTTCAGAGAAAGAAGGTGGATCCGGACATGCTTGGAATGGCATTAAGTACAGCATTTGTTAGTAAAGATGATGGTATACAGTCAAAAGCAGCAAAGATTATCCTTAAATATATTCCGGCTTCAGAAAATATGATAGAGGCTCTTTCTCATTATTCAGATAATATACTGACGAATGTGCGTCCTCTCTTGATAAAATATATTGAAGAGAAACAGCCGGAACTTGAGGTAATAGACTCCGAAAAGAGACTGCTGGCTGCAGATGAAAATGCAGTGCAGGTACTTCAGAATTTTGAAGATCTGATGTTCTATCTGCCTGTGGCAATGGATGATCCATACAGTTATCATTGTGATATTGCTTTGACGGGATTTATCCAATTTGCAGGAGATGTAGATGCTGAATCTGTGAAACTGATAGAACCTGTATTTTTGAAAGCCTGTAAAACTATAGCAAAATGGGAAGTTCCTTATCTGAATGTTTTATTATGCAATGCAATCATCAATTATGGGTTGGCTTTAATGGAAAAATATCCGATTCAGCTAAAGAATCTGGAAAAAATATATCAGAAAACCAAAGAGGAGGAAGCGGCAAGAGAATCTTATTCCAATTATCAGAAAAAATTAGGTCCGATAGAAGATGTTGGTGCAGATTGTCCCGCAAGACAGGCTTTTAAGGATATTGCGATATATGCTGTTGACAAAATAAAATCCGGGGATAAGATTCCTTTGTTGTTTCCCGTTACCCATTCCCCATGCTGGATTTCTCCTGTAACCCTTGTTGAGAGATTGGAGAATTATCAGAATAATAATACAGAGCCTCATCATCTGGATATTCAGCTTGCCCTGCAGCGTTGTGCTTTAGATGATACCTCAAAAGCAATTGAAGAAGTTGAGAAAAGATTAAAAGGGGAATATAAAGAATTACTGCTTTTCTTCTTTGGTAAAAATGTACAGCCCGAAGGGACGTTTATACATCCCTCATGGTGGATAACAGCTGGGATTACACGTTCCCCCGAGACCTTTTTTGAGCAGTTCAAAACTCTCGGATATAATAGTATTCCTGCAGAATTCTTCTCAGGCGCTTATAAGTGGAAAACTATTGACAATAAGAAAAACTCTTATTATCCGGTGGAGCTGAATATTACGATTCCAAAATATCATCTCGAAAAAAGAAAAGAACCTTTGTTCATGGAATATTTCGTTGCCGAACAGAAAGAGCTTAATGAAATTCCAGCGCTGATGCTTTGTTTCCCCAATACACCTGCAAATGCTCTGGCGAAAGTAATTAAATACTGCCTTTTCTATTCAGGAATTGCAGAAGTATATGAAAGAAGTCTTGTTTTGAATACTGCGAATACGCTTTATCAGATCAAAAAACCTCTGGATGAAATTGGCTATTTGTTTCTTGGAACTATTTTCCTGGACAGTGATAAGACGATCCGGGGAACGGCGGCTGAAATATGGCTTGAACATGTTTCTTGCCAGATGATGGATAATGCAAGGCTGGGAAGAGTGATTGGTTTACACGAAAAATTAGAATGGGCCCCGGTGAAAAGATTAACCGATCTTATGCAGCACCACATGCTTAATGTAAGTAAAAACCATAATATTGCTCTTGAGGAATTGATTTCCAGTATTTTGCTTCAAATGGAAGAACCGGTTACCAACCTGAAAAGAATTCTGGAAATCTACCATGAAGTATTGGCTTTAAACCATTCATCGGTTCATAAAGAAGTCATGAAAAAATTAAACCACTGGAAAGAAAGCTCAAGTCTAAAAAAAATAGGGAATCTTCTTCTGAAAAAATAGATTATGGAAGATACGCTTTTTTACAACTATCCAGGAGCATCCGCTTTAGTTAAGAAAGGTGCTCTTGAAGAATTATTTCTCGCCAAGTACAGTGAGATACATAAAAACACTGATGCTCCCTGTTTTTTCTGGGGAAATGTAGGGCAGCCCTTTATTTTGGCCCGATGTCTGATCACGCTTTCCAATATTGTAAAATCCAGCTTTAACCTGTCTCCGTTTCAGATGGTACTTCTTAAAGATCCCATAGTGACGGCAGGAAATGAAAGATTAAGGTTGGAAGGTTTTTCTCATTGTGCGGGAGTGTATGCAAGAGTAGATATGCTGCCAGAGGGATTGGATGGAGAGTTTCTTGAAAACGGAACAACGAATGTGGATTTCAATCAGCCCATGATAACTGCATTAGGAAGCATCCGTCCTAATGAAAAAATTATACTTTCTGTAGGACAAAAAGAAGTGGGCCTATACAAAGAGGAAAGTAAAATAACAGAAAGAAAAGTGCCATTGCCTGTAAAATGGATCAAAGGACTGGGAACCGTTCAGGTGTATTTATCAGAATCAGAAAAGCTTCATACCTTCAATAAAATCCAGACACAGCAATTGTTTAGAGGAATGCCGAAAGGAGTGGTGAAGTCAGACTATTATTTAATTGTGAGAGGAAATAAACCTGTTTTCTCTCCGGTACAATCTGCGGATTCTGTTTGCATAGGAGGACTTCACAGGCTTCGTCTTTTAGAACCCCTTCTTCCTTATATTGATGGTATGCAGGTTTTTGCACATGTTAATATGCAGTCTACTACATGGCAACTCAGTATGGGAAATATCCGGTTTAGTTTTTCTTTATCGAGAGAATGCTGGAGAGGTTTTTCAGGTGAAGGAGCAGTGTTGGATAGTCTGATTTCAGATGTTCCTGATGAATGGATTGATGCATTGGATAAATATGCCTATGCCAATCAGTCTTTTAATCCCCGCAGACTTGCCTTGGAAGAGCATATCAGTTTTGATAAAGTTGAAAATATTACAGGCAGGCTTGCCGCAATGGGATTACTAGGTTATGATCTTGATGACAGAGAATTTTTCTATCGTAGACTTCCTTTTAAATTAAACCGTATTATTGGACTCAATCCTCGTATAAAAAATGCTCAGAAATTGATAGAGGACGGAAAAGTAGAAATCTTAAATAATAATAAAGAAAGAACAGAAGCCAGAGTAAAAGGAACCGGGGTACATCATATAGTAATCATTCAAGAAGAAAAAGAGCGTTGCACCTGCGAATGGTTCAGTAAATATCAGGGAGAAAGAGGTCCCTGTAAACATGTATTGGCGGTAAAAAGACTGGTTAATGTTTAAATACTGCTGATGCTCATTTTATCATTTTGTTGAGCAGCACAAAGGCGCAACATCTTGCGCCACTGTGTTGTATTAGTGTCTTATTAATTACCAGTCTGCTTCATCCATTCCTCATAGCTCAGTACTCCCAGTTCCGGTCTGCCTTCACCCTCCAGAATAGAAATAAACTCAAGCTGGTTTCCATCAGGATCATTAAAATAAATAGCCAGTGCAGGCATCCATGCAAATACCATAGGCTCTGTACTTCCGTTTTTCAGAAAATTGTAAGGTTTTAAATTCTTTTTTTCTAGAAACTCCACAGAATAATTCAAAATATCCTCCTTACTGCTGGAAAAAGCAAAATGTCTGGTCTGAAGATTTTCCTTTTGCTCCCATAATCCCAGCATAAATTCCTTTTCTTCTCCCACCCATAAAAAAGCAATAGGCCTGGTTTTATCCCTATGAGCTAGCTTTAGCCCTAATACTTCCGTATAAAACAGTATCGCATTTTCCAGATTGCTTACCTGAACATGGGTTTCATATATTCCTTTAATCATAGTTCAATTTTAATAAAAGCAAAGCTAGAAAACCTTTGCCGGAAAACGTAGTATAGACGATTTCTTTCTTGAAAATGAATAATAGAAGGAGTTTATAATTAAGAATTAGATTCTTGTTGAATATCAATATTTTTTTAATGTTAATTCAATAGAGGTGGGCTTTAGAGCCAAAACTTAAAATCTGCTACAGTTATTCAATTATTATATCGAATTTAAATCTCCTTTCAATCACCTTTCAAAAATAAAAATTAAAAAAACAAAGAAAAAATTACTACGCAAAAAGGTTGCGTAATATCGTTTTTACTTTGCATCAGAAATCAGAGAGGAAGTATTAATCCCTTCCATGTTTAACAATAAAAACAGTAACCATGAAATTTAATTTTTTAAGAAAAGAAAATAAAGTAGTACAGAACTATGAAGGTGCAAAAGCATATGCCATGACACCTGCAGAAGAGTTGTATAGTGCTGTTGTTACAACAGGACTGTCCGATGCCAATTATGAAAAAGGAAATGACAGATTGGTGAGAATCCAGTCTCTGGTCAAAAAAAATGATCCTGAATTTGTGGCAAAACTTGCCGTATATGCTAGAAAAAATATGTACTTAAGATCCATTCCATTGGTTTTAACAACCGAATTGGCAAAGCGGACTTCCGGTACAGACCTTGTAAGCAAAACAGTAGACGGAGTTGTTCAGAGAGCAGATGAAATCACAGAATTGCTGGCATATTACCAGCTTGCCAACAAAAGAACAGATACCAAAAAACTGAACAAGCTTTCAAAGCAGATTCAGAAAGGTCTGGTGAAATCATTCAATAAATTTGATGAATACCAGTTCGCAAAATATAACAGAAAAGCGGAAGTAACCCTGAAAGACGCATTATTCCTGGTACACCCGAAAGCTAAAGATGAAAATCAGCAAACAGTTTTCAATAAAATTGCCAACAATACACTGGAAACACCTTATACCTGGGAAGTGGAGCTTTCCGTTCTGGGCCAAGCGAAATTTACAGATGATGCAGAAAGAAAACTGGCTTTCAGCAACAAATGGGAAGAATTGATCTTCAGCAACAAATTGGGTTATATGGCAACTATGAGAAACCTGAGGAATATCCTGGAAGCTGGAGTGTCTTCTGATGCTATGCAAAAAGTATGCGCCTATCTTTCCGATGAAAGAGCAGTATCCAATTCAAAACAGCTCCCATTCCGGTTTCTTGCTGCTTACAGAGAATTAAAAAATATCGATTCTCCATACCTGTCCTCAGTATTGGAAGCATTGGAAAATGCTGTTGTAGTGAGTGCCAGAAATATCAAAGGTTTTGGTTTTGAAACTTCGGTAGTGATTGCTGCCGACGTATCAGGCTCTATGCAGAAAGCAGTTTCCGGTAAAAGTAAAATTTTGCTGTATGATATCGGATTGCTGATGTCCATGATCCTCCAGTCACAGTGTAAAAATGTGGTAACAGGTATCTTCGGCGACCGCTGGTTAAGAGTTCCAATGCCGAAAAATGGTATTTTAAGGAATGTAGATGCATTCTACAAACGTGAAGGTGAAGTAGGATACTCTACCAATGGTTATCTGGTCATTGAAGATCTCATCAAAAGAGGAGAACAGGTAGATAAAGTCATGCTGTTCACGGATACTCAGCTATGGGATAGCACAGGAAACAGAAACTCCTTTGAAGACATGTGGAAAAAGTACAAAGCCATCGCGCCTCATGCAAAGCTGTATATTTTTGACCTGGCAGGTTATGGTACACAGCCGCTTGATATCAGGAAGGATGATGTACACCTAATTGCAGGTTGGTCAGACAAAATTTTCGATGTACTGAATGCTTTGGAAGACAAAAAATCGGCAGTGAAAATGATTCAGAAAGTAGTGCTGTAACAGGCACTGCTTTTAACATATAGAATAAAATAATCAATATATTCAGGAGCTTAATCCCGCTTTCCACTCTATCTTTTTCGCCAAAGCTTTCTTCAAGCCATTCAGAAAAAGGATGCCGTTGCAATCGGGGCTAGGAATGAAAAAATTATAAATTAAAAATGGTGAATTCTTCTTGATCATGAAGTAATAGTTCTTTGTAAAATTTAACAGAATGTATATGAAGAATAATAATAAAAAGTTGAAATCTCCAGCGATGAGAACTATGGAAATGTGAAATAGAAAACGGAAGGGTTAAGAAAATAAGCTATACGAATGGTAAGAAAATTCTATTGTTTGAAGCGCGACACAGAAGGTGAAACGAAGAACTAATATAACATTCGCGCAAGTTTTAGAATTTTTAGAGCGTGTAGGTTATTTTTAGCCGGAGTTTCCAGGTCTTGAACCTTTGGTTCTTTTGCTTCAAGGCAAAATGAACCAATAGGTAAATAAAAAATGAAACGGCAAAACAACAATGGGAAATTTATTGTACAGAATTGAACAGGATCTTAAAGAAGGCAGAAAGAAAAAGGCATGCGACAGATTGAGAAATATGATCAATCAGTTTCCTGATGATCTTTCCCTGAGAAAAAAGTTAGGGTATATTTACTTTGAAGCAGGATTTCTTGATGAAGCAGGTAAATTCTGGATTCTGTCTGCACCGGAGAATAATGAAATGGAAAATGCAGTACAGATTTACATAAAGTCTTTAAGCAATTCAGGAAATGCCATTTTAAAAGACATTGTTTTCAGAGGAGATAAAAATCTGCTTGATGAATATGCATTGAAGGTAATCACAGAACTTGAACAGAATAGTCTTACAATCACAAAACAGATTCCTGTTTTCAAAACCAAAACAAGAGAGAAAGGAAACTATTCAGAAGATAAAACAGATTTTTTAAGTAAAATCGGAATCTTTTTATTGATCGGATTTATTATTTTACTTCCGATTTTAGGGGTTTTAAAACTTTTCGAAGTGATTTCATCATTATTTTATTATTAAAAATAAAACTGCGTAAAAAGATTGCGTACTTACAATATAATTTTGCAGTGTTAATATTACCGGTGCCGTTAGAAAGACTTACTTCGATTCCAAACTGACAAAGTCTTTCACCAGATTGCCCGGTAGCTGACCAATGTCGTTCATAAGAGTTCCATCATCAAACTTTTAATTTGAATCGAATCAAAAACTCTTATACATTGTTACTTGGTTTTTAATAAAAAAACAAATGCGTAAAAAGAATGCGCACTAAGAATATAAATTTGTAAAGAATAAAACGAATAACCATGAATAATCATAAACCAGATCTAAAAGAAGCACTGTATTGAGGTTAATACTCAATACTTATGAAAAAAGCTAAAGCGTTAAGAAAGAAATTCGGATTCAATGAATATGAATTGATTGACTTCCCAAAGAAAATTTCCGGTGTACAGATTTCCAGAATCTTATATGGAAATGAAATGGGTTGTTCGCGATGTTTTCCACACGGTTTTGAAGTGGTGAATGCAACGTATACAAAGTTCCAGAGATGTTGGAAGAAATACAGAAAAACCCAATGGAAAAATTAAAATCAGGTGTCGTTTTGGAATCATACTTCGAGTTAGGTCTTCAGATGTAGGTTCAATTCCTGCCATTCCTGTTGTAAACGGAACGTAGCTCAAAAGATAGAGCAGAAGAAAAAGAAAAGATTCCACCGTTTTTGCCCTGATATTATTAAAAGAGTGCCGTAGAAAAGATCTACTTCGGTTTAATTTGGTTCGATTCCAGAAAGGTCATGAAAGTGATCTTGTATAAGTCTTTTCGAACTTAGCCTCTTTTGTTTAAATCATATCAATGAAAAAAAGTAATAAAAGTCGAAATTTCCAGCGATGAGAACTATGGAAATATGACATAGGAAATGGAGGCGTTAAGAAAATAAACTATACGAATGGTAAGAAAATTCTATTGTTTGAAGCGCGACACAGAAGGTGAAGCGAAGAACTGATATAACATTCGCGCAAGTTTTAGAATTTTTAGAGAGTATAGGTTATTTTTAGCCGGAGTTTCCAGGTCTTGAATTTCTGGTTCTTTTGCTTCAAGGCAAAACGAACCAATAGGTAAATAAAAATTTACACTACGTAAATAGATTGCGCAGTATCAATATAATTTTGTAAAAAGAAAACTAATAACTAAAAATAAAAAATCGAGTGTCGTCTTAGAATCATACTTCGAGATTGAGTAAACATTGGGTCGCAGGTTCGAATCCTGTCTTTTCCCTCGAAAAGGAGAAGTAGCTCAGCAGGTAGAGCAAATGCACGGAAGATTCTGAAAAATATTACCTTGATTTGTAAAAGAGTTCTGTAGAAAAGGCCTGCTTCGGTTTAATTTGGTTCGACTTCAGAAGGTCATGAAAGTGATCTTGTATAAGTCTTTTCGAACTTAGCCTCTTTTTTATTTTAAAAACAAACAAGTGCCGTAGAAAAATGTTACTTCGCTCATCACGACGGGGTCACGGGTTCGAGTCCCGTCTCTTTCACAATAAAAAAACACAGTCTATATAGGAAGAGTAGCTCAGCTGGTTAGAGCACGACTGCATTATTCGCATATCGCCTTGTCTTATCATACAAGAAGCCGGAAGTGGGACGTTGAAGATCTTTGTATATAATTTTCTATAAAGTCAGATAGATCATCAGGCTTTAATCCCTTTCTTCTGGCCACTTCCAGCTTCTTTATATTCCATTTTGAAGTGTCGTCAGGAAAAATTCATCGTAACACAATTAGGGGAGGAATAGCGAAGCCGGTCACTCCGGCAAGGTTATCCGGTTCGACTCCGGCAAACGTTAGCCCGTTTTTTTCCTTACTATTACCTTTAAAAAAAGCCGGTAGTTTACTTACCGGCAATTTTCATTGTATCTTCAAGCTCTTCTTCAAACATCACTTTCCACTTAGAAAGAGTAGTTCTGCTTATTTTATATTTTCTGGACATATAACTTATGGAATGACCATGCTTTTTCTGATACTGCAGTAATTTTAGCATAGTCTGTTTGTCATAGGTTTTGAGTTTTTGATTTTCTCTGGACTGCTTGAAGAGTTTTTCATTGAATTTAAGCACATCCTCACTGGTATGAAGCTTTTCAAGAAGTTCTTTGATTTTCGGATCTTTCAGCTTTTCAGGATATTCCGTTTTAAGCATATCCAGGTAAATTTTTTTATAATTGGGACGCATGTCTTATCTGTTTATCCGTTTGCATTATCACTCTTCTGAAGCCATCTGTGAAGGGTACTTTTCGGAATAGAATATTCTTTAATCACTTCACTATGGGTCATCTCACCGGAAAGAATTCTTTTCATGATAAAGTCTTTGATTTCCTGAGTATAAATATTTTTCCTGAAATAAGGCGTTTTTTCGGACTTCTGCTGGTTTTTGTTAATGGCGGAAGGAGGGGCGTATAAAATCAAATGTGAGCTGTAAAGTCTGAAAAAATCATATTCCAGTAACTTGCTCCATCTTAAAAGAAGATCCGTATCCATTGATTTGCTGTCATACATCATTTCAACAGTCTCTTCATCTTTACTTAAAAATTTGCATATCCTCTCTACTGTAATTTCATTTTCATCAACTCTTTCCTTTATAAATTTCCCAATATGGATTTCTTTATATAACATTTTTACTGAATATTGTTCTTTTGTTTAAATTTATATATAAAAAAACGAGAATAGGTGCTGAATATATTATGCTTTGCAGGGAATAATTCACAGAAATTTGAAATTGATTAACAATAGAAACAATGATTTAAGAATACTAAAATAGGTTTTATAAGACTACTATTTATCTTATAAAAGTGGATATGTATTTTGCTAAATATCTTAATAACAGGCGGGTAGGGGTCGCCTTAATGTACTTGCAATATATTCTTTATTTTCAATGGTTTTCTCTTCTTCTCTTTCAAACTTCTTTTCCTGCCATTTGTGTCAAATAATATATAACCTATTAAGGTTTTATGCAATTCTATGAGTTAAAGCTGCAGATAAACTGATAAACAGCTTTTTACACATTGAATTTTAAATTAGTACCGAATAATTGCTTATTCTTTTTCAAATGTAGACAAAAATAAGAAGTAAAAAGAATCATAAATATAAAAATTATAGATTATATATTTATTTTAATTAAAATTAACATATTATAAGAACTGATGTGGGAATTATTTAAATGGCGGATTTGTTTCTCAAAAAATCATAAAAAGAAAAAATTGTGTACCATCGGGACAGTCCATACCTTTGCCTATCAATGAAAAATACTATAAGCTTATTCGATTTTTCGAAAAAAATCAATTATAAAAATGAATTGCTGGCTGGTTTTACTGTAGCGATGACGATGATTCCTGAATCTCTTTCATTTGCTATCCTGGCCGGTTTGTCTCCTCTTACAGGACTTTATGCAGCTTTTATGATGGGATTGGTAACAGCTGTTTTAGGAGGGCGTCCGGGGATGGTTTCCGGTGGAGCAGGAGCAACTATTGTTGTGCTGATTGCTTTAATACAATCTCATGGGATAGAATATCTTTTTGCCACCGTAGCACTTGCCGGAATCCTTCAGATGATGGTAGGAATTTTTAAACTGGGGAAATTTGTAAGGCTGATTCCACAACCCGTTATGTACGGATTCCTGAACGGTTTGGCTATTATTATTTTCATGGCACAGGTAGAACAGTTCAAAATCACGGATAGTAATGGTGGGATAAGCTGGCTGCAGGGAATGCCTTTGTATATCATGGCAGGCTTAACGGCTCTTACAATCGCAATTGTTTATTTTTTTCCGAAAATCACAAAAGTTGTCCCAGCCTCTCTTGTGGCTATTATCATTGTCTTTGCTGTGGTTCTCGGATTTAATATTCCAACAAAAACGGTAGCAGATATCGCCCATATCAGTGGAAATCTTCCGAGTTTCCATATCCCACAGATTCCTTTTTCTCTGGAAACGTTACAGATTATTTTTCCTTATGCCTTAATTATGGCTGGAGTAGGTCTTATAGAATCTCTTCTGACATTATCTATGGTGGATGAAATTACAAATACAAAAGGAAGTGCCAATAAAGAATCCGTAGCTCAGGGATTGGCTAATATTACCAATGGCTTCTTTGGCGGAATGGGTGGATGTGCAATGGTAGCGCAAACGCTGGTGAATCTTAACGCCGGTTCCAGAGCCAGATTATCCGGGATTATTGCATCATTGTTAATTTTAATCATTATTCTGTGCGGAGCATCAGTCATAGAGAAAATTCCTATGGCAGCTTTGGTTGGAGTGATGATGATGGTCGCTATCAGTACTTTTCAGTGGGTATCGATCAGGATTGTGAATAAAATGCCGAAGTCTGATATCTTCGTCGGAGTTACTGTGGCATTGGTTACGGTGATTTTACATAACCTGGCTTTAGCAGTCTTGATTGGAGTGATCATTTCAGCATTGGTTTTTGCCTGGGATAATGCTAAAAGAATCAGAGCCAGAAAATATGAGGATGAAAATGGAGTGAAGTATTACGAAATATACGGACCTTTATTTTTCGGTTCAGTAACAGCGTTTACAGATAAATTTGATCCTATGAATGATCCTGATCAGGTGGTGGTTGATTTTAAAGAAAGCCGCATTGTAGACATGAGTGCAATAGATGCGCTGGACAAATTATCCAAACGGTATAAGCAATATCATAAAACCTTACACCTGCGTCATCTCAGCGAAGACTGCCGGAAAATACTTAAAAATGCAGAGGCCGTAGTGGAAGTTGATATCTTGGAAGATCCAACGTATAAAGTAATGCCGGAAAAATAGCGAAGAGGGCAATAAGTAAATTTTGCTTCGCAAGTGAATGATGAATTTTTGTAGTTTAGAAAAAATTAACAGGCGCAGCGGATTGACGATTGACTTTTCACTATAAAAACTCCCCATAACCAGACAAGGACTGTAAGAAAAAATCTACAGTCCTTGCTTGGTTAGGTGATTAATGTATTGGCAATAAAATCAGGCACTAAAGCATAGTGAGATAATTTCATGCTGATAGAAGCGCGTCCGCTTGTCAGTGTTCTCAGGTCAGAGATGTACCCGAAAGTGGAAGCTAACGGAACTTCTGCCGCAAAAATTTTTCTTCCTGATCTTTCATCAATAGAAGTGATCATTCCTCTTCTTCTGTTAATATCCGCAGTGACAGCACCTGTGTATTCCTCTATACTTTGGACCTCTACCTGCATGACAGGTTCCATCAGTTTAGGACTACATCCTTTTGCTGCCGTTTTGAATCCTTCTCGTGCAACAATTTCGAAATCAAATGCTGCAGAATCCTGAGCGTGGAAAGAGCCGTCAAGAAGAGTGACTTTCATATTTTCCAGAGGATATCCTTTCAATGGTCCATGATTCATAGCTTCCTTGAATCCTTTTTCAATAGAAGGAATAAATTCAGTAGGAATAACGCCTCCTTTGATCAGGTTAACAAACTCCAATCCGTGTTCATGGTCATTTCCTGGTCCGATTTCAAAAGTGATATCAGCAAACTGACCGCTTCCTCCGTTTTGTTTGGAAAGCTTTTCTCTGTGAACTTTAGTTTCCGTTAAGATCTCACGATAAGAAACTTTAGGTTTTCCCTGATTGATTTCAATACCATGATTCAGGCGGATTTTTTCCAAAGTGACTTCAAGATGAAGTTCACCCAATCCACTCAATAAAGTCTCTCCGGTCTGCGGATCTCTTTCAACCACCAAAGAAGGATCTTCTTCCTGAATTTTTGCCAGCACCAAACCGAAAGATTTCTCATCACCATTGGTTTTTGGTTCAATAGCCACCCTGATCACAGGAGCCGGGATCGTAATCGATTCCAGTAATACCGGCTTGTGTACAGAAGATAAAGAATCTCCGGTTTTGGCATCTTTTATTCCTGTTAAGGCAACAATATCTCCAGCTTTAGCTTCTTCAAGAGATAACGTTTTGTCTGACTGCATTTGTAAAATCCTGGAAATCCTGAAACTTTCATCCGTTCTTACATTCAGTATCGTATCTCCGGATTGTATCCTTCCGGAATACACACGAAGCATAGCCAGTCTTCCCATGTGTTTGTCAATCAATACTTTGAAGACAAGTCCTGAAAAGGCAGTTTCCTCATTTCTTTTCAGTACTACCGTTTCTTCTGTATGAGGATCTTTTCCCTGCAGGTCAGCAAGCTGGTCCGGAGCCGGAAGATAAGTGACTATAGCATCAAGAAGAGGCTGGATTCCTTTATTCTTAAAAGCAGAACCACACAGAACAGGTACGGCTGCTCCGGATCTGCAGACTCTTTGTATAGCTTCCGAAATCATTTCAACAGTGACTGTTTGTTCAGTATCCATAAAAATTTCAAAAAACATCTCATCATTTTCTGCCAGAGTTTCCATTAATTTTATCCTGTATTCATCGGCTTCAGCAATATAATGGTCGGGAATTTCCTTTTCCACAATGGTTTCTCCGTTTTCATCATTCCAGTATAATGCTTTCATTCTGACAAGATCAATAACGCCTTCAAAATGTACTTCAGCACCCATCGGAATCTGAAGTGCCAGAGGAAGAGCATTCAGTTTGGTTTTTATCTCATTGAGAACCGCAAAGAAATCTGCACCAATCCTGTCCATTTTATTGATAAAACAGATTTTGGATGTTCCGTGTTTTTCAGCCTGGAACCAGACATTTTCAGTCTGTGGCTGAACTCCTGAAGAAGCACAGAAAACGGCGACAACACTATCTAAAACTCTTAAGGAACGTTCTACTTCCACTGCAAAATCAATGTGTCCTGGCGTATCAATAATATTGATGTTATAAACTTTTTCGTCCTTTTTCCATTGGGTAGAAACTGCAGCGGATGAAATGGTAATCCCTCTGTTTCTTTCCTGTATGTCTTTATCCATGGTGGTATTTCCGTCATCTACATTACCAATTTTATGAATAAGTCCTGTATAATACAAAAGCCTTTCTGATAAAGTTGTTTTCCCTGCATCTACGTGTGCTATGACCCCTATATTTCGTGTGTTATATTTCATTTTGTTTGATTTAAATTGTTGATTTTTAGCTCTGTATTTAGAAAAGGTTCTGAAAAAATGAACACAAAATACACCCCGGTCTTATAAAGCCGGTAAAACATTTTTTGTATTTCGTATCAAAGGGAAATTTTCAGAGATCTTAACAAATAACAGAAGTTTTTTGAATTGTTAAAGTCTGAAATCAGGGCAGCAAAAAAGACCTATCCGAATAGACAGGTCTTCAATATATTTTTTAGTATAAAAGATCTGTAGAACTATTCAGATAAATATTCAGTGCTGCCAAAGAACACAGCTCTGACAGGATTGCTTAACGTTATAATATGTATCATTTTTGTTGACATTGTTGATTGTTAATCGGTTGCGAAATTATAATTTTTTTTTGATTTCCAAACAATTTTTGAAAATATTTTTTTGTAAAAGGATATTAAACACTTTGTAAACCACTTTCTGTAAGTCTGCCAAATTCATAGAATTTCATAAAAATATCTTAAAACAGATAACGGACGTAATGCTTTTATGATAAATATTTTATCTTTGGGAAGAATAGTATTATAGACACTTTTTGATGATAAAATAATTACATCTTTTTCAAGAAGCTAAATAAAAACTTTTAACTTAAAACCTATTGAAAACAGATATCGACATCCATAACCACCGTCATTTTTCCTTTGACCTGTGGCTCACCTTAATCAAATCTCACCCTGAATTTAAAACAAAAAGAGTTGAGCTGTTCTCCTCATTTTTTAATGTAGATAAACCGATAGAGCGGGTTGCGAAAACCGTAAAATATTACGATAATCTTTGCAATACTATTAATGAAGTGACGGGAGGAAATATAAACACTTTTGAGATCTACCTGATGATTCTCGGTGCTCTGGATGTAGATGTAAAGGAATTGAATAAAGAAAAACTCAATGCGTTTTACGCTAAAAGTGAAGACTTGTTTCTGGAATACAGACCCGTTGTTATTTTTGAAAATATTCATGATTTTTTTGAGGATATCAAAAACCAGGGAAAGACCATTAATATTCTGAGCAATACAGGCTTTATCAAAGGGAAAACCATGAGAAAATTTCTGATTCATGAAAATCTGGATCAGTACATCGATTTTCATATCTATTCTGATGAAATCAACTGTTCCAAACCGAACCCGCTTATTTTTCAGGAAGTGAAGAATAAGATCAAAGATCAGGACTTGCCACTCAATCAGATTCTGCACATCGGAGATAATCCTGTAGCAGATTATAAGGGAGCAAAAGACTTCGGTTTCAGTGCCCACTTACTTAAACACTAAAAATAAACATGAATACAAGGTATAGCTTACACCACATTCATTCGGCGGATGAGTTTAGTTTCTCACCTGCGGAATACAGCTATTTCAAGTATGGCGATAAGTCGTATGCTGAAAAATTTGCAAGAGAATTATTTGACGGATTTATTTCCGAAAATGGAGAACTTTTAAATACGGATAAAGAAATTGTTGTACTTCCAAGTCCGTACATGGCGATTCCTACAGCATCCAATTTTTTATGTTTTTACTTTAAAAAGCATCTTGATTTTTACTTGTTTCAAAAAGGAAAAAAGTCAAGCATTTTATCTAAAATCAATCGTAATCATACATACATCACAGATTACGGGAATCTTAATTTTGAAGACCGAAAAAATCTGATCGCCAATGACACTTATTATATCGATAAAGATTTTTTGAGAGGAAAACTTTGTATTTTTATAGACGATATAAAAATCACGGGAAGTCATGAATATACAATCAACAGAATCCTGGACGAATATAACGTGGAGGCTGACTTTATGTTCCTGTATTATGCAGAGCTGATGAATTTTGACCTTGACCCGAAAATTGAAAACTTTTTCAACTATTACGCTGTGAAAAATGTAAATCATGTTGCAGAAGTGATGAATAAAGAAAGCTTTCAGTTCAATACAAGGATTGTAAAATATATTTTAGGGTTGGATTCAGGTAATTTTGATTATCTTACGTCTAAAGTAAAAAAGGAACAGATGGACCTGCTTTTGGAGCTGGCGATCAGTAACAATTATCATTTAATAAAAGAATACGAAAACAATATCAATACTTTAACACAAACGGAATTATATTATGGCTATTAACTTACAAAAAGGACAAAGAGAAAACATTAACGCACCTAAATTTACTGTAGGTTTAGGATGGGATATCAATAATACTTCTACAGGAACGGCTTTCGACCTTGATGCTTCTTTATTTTTGCTTGGGGACGACAAAAAATTAGTTTCAGATAATCACTTTATTTTCTATAACAACCTTGAGTCTCCGGACAAATCTGTAATTCATACAGGAGATAACCTTACAGGAGAAGGATCAGGTGATGATGAGCAGATCAAAATTGATCTTACAAAGATTGATGATGCTATCAAAGAAATTACAGTAGTAGTAACCATTCACGAAGCTGATTCAAGAAAACAAAACTTTGGACAGGTAAGAAATTCTTTCATCAGAATTTTCAATACAGATACGAATGAAGAGATCTTAAAATATGAATTAGACGAAGATTTCTCCATCGAAACCGCTGTAGAATTCGGAAGAATCTACAACAGAAACGGAGAATGGAAATTTGAGGCTGTAGGAGCAGGACAGAGAGACGGCCTTGAGAAATTTGTATCAATTTATCAGAAGTAATTATGGACAATCAGGAAAATCAACCCATAGATCCGCTAGGATCAATAGAACCTCTTAAAACCTTTGAGCCGACTCCAATGGTTCCGCCAACTCCGGCTCAGCCTGTTCAGAATGCAGCGCCGGCAGTTCTTGTGGATAGAGAAGGAAATGTAAACCTTACTCAGCTGCAGTCAGAAGAACGTCAGAAATATGAAGTTCTTGCCAACTCCATTGATGAGGCCAACCCAGGTTCCATCGTGAATTTCGGGGCGGAACTTCAGAAAACTCTTACCAATCAGAGTGACAGCTTCTTAGGGAATGTAAGAAGGTCCAACTCCGGAGAAGTAGGAGGACTTATCAATGATCTTTTGGTAGAGCTTAATTATGTAGATGTAGAGGAGCTTCAAGGAAATAAAGTAAAAAGCTTCCTGAGCAAATTACCATTCATGAAAAAGGTAATGACTCAGGTAGAGAACTTATTTGCAAAATACGATAAGATCATCAATAATATTGAGCAGATCTCTTATAAAGTAAATGCCGGAATTATCACCTCTACAAAAGATAACGCTGTACTTCAGACTATTTTTGAGAGCAATGTGAATTCTATCAAACAGATTGAAGATCTTGTGATTGCAGGAAATATCAGAATGGAAAGAGCGGCAGGCGAGCTTGCTCAGATGGAAGCGAATCCGCAGATTTATCAGGATTATCAGATTGCAGATAAAAGAGATTTCATTGCAAGGCTAGACAGGAGAATGGCTGATCTTAAAGTGGTGCGTGTAATCATGATGCAGTCGCTTCCTCAGATCAGACTGGTACAGAATAATAACGTTTCTATTGCTGAAAAAGCACAGACAATTCTTACCACCACACTTCCTGTATGGAAAAATCAGCTTTCATTAGCTGTAGCGATGTACAGACAGCAGCAGAATATTGAAATCCAGCAGAAAGTCTCTTCTACTACAGAAGAAATTTTAAGAAAGAATGCTGAACGTCTTGGCCAGAATTCAGTGAATGTTGCCAGAGCCAACGAACAGACTATTGTGTCTGTAGAAACATTGAGAGAAACAACATCAATGCTGATCAATACATTGAATGAAGTGAAACAAATCCAGAAACAGGGAGCAGATAACAGAAGAAAGCTGGATCAGGATCTTCAGACATTGGAGCATGAACTTAAAGCGAATGTCAGAGGTTAATTTATAGGATACCAAGGTGGGGGATGATGCAGCAACCATATTGTCGCAAAGCAAAAGAAGGTTAACAAAGCTTAAGCTTCTCGCTAATTTTTTTGAACATATTGATATTATATCTATTTACATCAAAACGGATATTATTCACAATCTGTTCCAGGAAAATACGGCTTTAGATTATAATAAACTGGAACTTTTCCACCTGCAGTATACCGACAGCCTTATAGAACTTCTGACTAAAATTAAAAAACAGAAGGAAAATGACATGCTGGCGGTCATCAATGAAATTAACATCAACAGTAAATATATTTCAGGTTTTGAAGAAAGGCGCGTAGACAGTTTTGAGACCGACAGGAAAATGTACAGCGGAGTATTTTCCCAGCATCTGAAAACGGTATATAAAGACCTTACGGAAGATAGCTTTACAGCCAACTGGGAAAATGTACTGTACTTTCATAAAAAATATGCTCAGGAATTTTACAGAACGGAAGCAGATGAAACGCTGCTGAAATCTGATTCTTTCCCGGCCTATCAGTATAAAGACTATTCCATTGAAAGAAAGCTGTTGGGAAGACTTAATATACAGGGATTTAAAGTCCGTTTCGTATGTGGTTACCTTATAGGAACCCATGATTATGAACTTTTTAAAATCTTTCAGTCTGATGATCATTTTATTTTCAGTGTAGACGAAAAGAAATTGTATCTTTTTGACAAAGAAATGGATAAACTGGATATTTCTGAAAATCAGTCTAACCAAAGTTCTATTATTGATCAGCTGAGAAGCAAAAATGAACAGCTTGAACATAGTATGAACGAAAGAAAACGTACGTTACCGGCAGAAGTAGAAGCAGTTTTAAAAGATTATATCAAAAACCTGGAAAATATGGATATAATGAGCAAAATATTTGACTTCGACGAAGAAACCAATATCTTGCGGGCAATGCTTAATCTGAATTTGAATAATAACTAAACGAAATTTGTAAAGCAAAGAAGATTCGCTTTTTTGCAGAAAAGTAAATAACAACTAAAGATAAAAAGATGGCTATCAACTTACAAAAAGGTCAGAGAATCAACCTTAAAAAAGAAAATGGAGCTGAGCTTTCCCAGGCTTGCGTAGGAATTAACTGGGGAGCAATTGAAAAGAAAGGATTTTTTGGAACTAAAAAAGAAGCAGTAGACTTAGACGGAAGCTGTATTTTATATGATTCAAACAAAAACGTTACAGAAGTAATCTATTTCGGAAATCTTAAATCCAGAAACGGATCTGTAAGACACAGTGGAGACGATCTTACCGGTGACGTAAACGGAGATGACGGATTGGATAACGAAGTGATCACTGTAGATTTCAGCCAGCTGGAACCTAATGTAGAGCATGTAGCAATGGTGCTGAACAGCTACAGAGGTCAGGATTTCGGAACCATTCCTTTTGCTTCTATCCGTATTTATGAAGGAACTCCTACCAATGTGAGAGAAGTTTTTGCAAAATATGATATTGCGAATGATGCTTCTTTCAGCGGACACGTAGCAATGGTAATGGGTGTTTTCTACAAGAGAAACGGAGAATGGAAATTCAACGCAATCGGAGATCCTACAGCAGATAAAAAGCTGGAGCAGACGATCCAAACGGTACAAATGAATTATCTATAATCAATTGTAAATCAAAAGGTAAATAAATTAGCAATAGTTGTACTCTGTACATCTGTTGCTTTTATCATATAATAACATAACTCAAAGTGGAACATCAAAGTATTTTAGAACTGCACCCTGGTCTGGTGTGGGGATTTGCAGTAACGGTCGTTATCATGCTGCTCCTGGACTTAGGGGTATTTAACAAAAAAAGTCATGAAGTATCTTCCAAAGAAGCTACCATCTGGTCTGTCGTATGGATTTCATTATCCATGGTATTTTCAGGAGTGGTTTATTGGGTATTCAATACCGATGGAAGCCCTGAAAGCCACGCTTTGGCAGTAGAGAAATTTACACAGTATCAGGCTGCCTATTGGATTGAAAAAGCCTTGTCTGTGGATAACTTATTTGTATTTATCCTGGTTTTCGGCTTCTTTAAAGTTCCGAAATTTCTTCATCACAAAGTCCTTTTCTGGGGAATCATTGGAGCATTGATCTTCAGGGCTATATTCATCTTTGCAGGAGTAGGGTTAATTAACCTGACTTACCTTCCTGAAATGAATATCTTTGGTGAAGCGGTTAAAATCAACGTTGTGATGACCTTATTCGGATTATTCCTTGTCTATGCAGGGATCAAGTCATGGGGAGACGGTGATGATGATGATGACGAAGATTACAGCAATACGGCAGGAGCAAAACTGATCAAGAGTTTCTGGAAAGTTTCAGATAACTACGATGGAGATAAGTTCTTCACCATCCAGAACGGAATCAAAATGGCAACTCCTCTTTTAGTAGTAGTGGGTGTTATCGAGTTTACGGACGTTCTTTTTGCTGTAGACTCCATCCCGGCGATCTTTGCAATCTCAAATGACCCTTTTATCCTTTATACATCGAATATCTTTGCTATTTTAGGATTAAGATCATTATACTTCCTGCTGGCAAACTTTATTCATATGTTCAGCAAGCTTCCATACGGATTGGCAATTATCCTGTCCTTCATTGGAGTTAAAATGCTTATTGCGCCATGGATTCATATTCCGTCTCCGATTTCATTAGGAATCGTAGGAGGTGTATTGGTGATCTCTGTTCTTTTATCCGTTATCTTCCCTGAAAAGGAAGAAGAGAAGAAAGAAGAACTGGAAGAATAATCCTATTTAAAATATACTATCAAGCCTCTGGAATTTTTTTCCGGAGGCTTTTTTATTTGCGTTTTCCAATCTTATTCCCCCAAAAATATTTTAAAAATAAACAATAGACAGACTGGTCTGTATATTGTTTTTTTTCATACATTTGTTACAGAAAAGAAAAGCATATGAAATCTTCAAGAGAAAGAATTGTAGAAACAACCTTTGAATTGTTTGCAAAACAAGGGTATAATTCTACAGGAATCAACCAGATTATTTCCGAAGCAGAAGTTGCCAAGGCGAGCTTTTATCAGCATTTTAAATCCAAAGAAGATCTGTGTGTAGAATTTCTGAACGTGAGACATGAATATTGGTTTGGTGAACTCAATATTTTTTTAGCCAAAGAAAAAGATTCAAAATCTAAAATCATCAAAGCTTTTGATTTTTTAGTTTATATGAATGAAAAGGAAAACTTCCGAGGATGCAGCTTCCTGAATATTCTATCGGAAATTCCAATGGATAATACTAAAATACTGAGCGTTATTCAGTCACATAAATCAGATCTGAGAAATCTTTTTTCAGAATTGATTAATGATGAAGAACTTTCTGATCATATCTATCTGCTTTTTGAAAGCAGTATTATAGAAAGCCAGCTTTTTAAATCCAATGAACTCCTTGAAAAGTCAAAAAAAATAATTACCAATTTAATACAATAAGTTATGGAACAAAAACATCCGCTTCCGCCTTTCACTCTTGAAACGGCACTGGAAAAAATTCAAATGGCAGAAGATGCATGGAACAGTCAGGATCCTGAAAAGGTTTCCAAAGCTTATACCATCAACAGTGAATGGAGAAACAGGGATACCTTCGTGAATGGAAGAGAAGAAATAATAGTATTCCTTCAGAAGAAATGGGAAAAAGAACTGAATTATAAGCTTAAAAAAGAATATTGGGCACATACTGATAACCGTATTGCCGTTCGTTTCGAATATGAATATCAGACCAAGGATGGAAAATGGTTCAGAGCCTATGGAAATGAAAACTGGGAGTTTGATGAGAATGGACTGATGGCCAAAAGGTACGCAAGCATCAATGATCTTGCTATCCAAGAAAAAGACCGGAAATTATAAATAAAAGACTGTTATAACGACAGTCTTTTATTTATAATTATTCTTTCCTTATTTCCCATGCAGCAGCTTATTAATCTTTCTTCTGGTTTGCAAAGAAATTTTATAAGCTTCATCCCTCAGTTTCTGTATTTTTCCTACAGGCTGGAAGAATATTTTACTTTCAAAAGGATTGAATGAAAGAAGTTCATTCGTACAATTACGGGAGTCCAATAAGGAATCTTTATTGATTCTTACCTTACCAATTTTAATAAAAGGAGAGTTTTTCCATTCAACATTCAGTTTGTTGATAGGCTGATCTTTCAGATCATAACAGATCTGTATCAAAACATCTGCTGCAAAATCATTTGTCTGAAGATAGTTTTTTAACGAATCTTTGACCTTTTGCTTCCTGCCAATATTTTTATCTACAGACTTTGGACATAATTTTATTTTAATGACCTGGTCTCCCAGACGGTAAGCGCCTACAGAATAATAATCAAACGACAGCATAAAATCATTTCTCTTTCCAATATGCTTTAGCATATTGCGGAGCATATCTCCAGTGAACAAAGAAGGAATCATTTTAATCATCTGAATACATATAGGGAATACTTTTCTCCATTGCTTCATATAAAGCTGATTAATTGCTGTAAAAAACTTCAAAAACGTAGAAACAGAATTAATAGGAAACAAAGGGAAATTAACCAACGGATAATTGGCAAGCAATACTCCGTTTTCATCCTTGATCTGCACAGCAAAGCCATAGGCCGGAATATCTTTTTTTGAATTTTTGATTTTCAGCTGAGCATTAGAAAAACGTATGGTCAAATCAAATTTTTCCTTATCAAAATAGGGTTGTAATGATTCAGGGATATCAGGTTCTATCCAGAAAGTACCTTTTGCTACCGCATAGGTTTTGGCATGAGCATTCCGGGTAGCATAATTGACATCACTGATGGAAGAGGACTGCTCAACAAAATCTGCTATTGTTTTTTTATTGATTTCCAGAAGCTTTTTTTCCTCCTCATTCAGTTCATCAAACTTCTTATTATATTTTAATGGATTTGGCATTTAGTTTTTAAAATTCAATTATAACGCCAAGTTTTGGAATCTGTGTTAAATAAGTATTACAATTATTTGAATTTTGTTGAAAATATCTTTGAAAATAAGGAAATGTAAGATAATATGATTAATGAATATTAAAAAAAATACTGTTTAACTTGTTGATTTTTAGTGTTTAGTTTTTTTTAATAAGAATGCTTTAAGAACATATCGATTAGAAAGGAAATGCTTTGGTGTTTTAAACTTCCCCCACTGAGCTTCCACCTTCCAACCCTAAAAAGCCTTATCTTTGTAAAAAATTATAATATGGGAGTAGCAGATATGTTATTTAAACGTAAAAAAGAATTAGCAGAAAAAAACCTGAAAGACGGTAAAGAATATATGGAAGAGTATGGTAAAAGAGAAAGCGTTGTGCAGTTACCAAGCGGCTTGCAGTATGAAATTATTACAGAAGGTGAAGGCCCGAAACCTGGCCCAAAATCTACTGTAAAATGTCACTACCACGGAACTACCATTTCCGGTAAAGTATTCGACAGCTCTGTGAAAAGAGGTACACCTGCATCTTTCCCTTTAAACAGAGTTATTTCAGGATGGACGGAAGCTCTTCAGCTAATGCCTGTAGGAAGCAAATGGAGACTGATTATTCCTCCGCACTTAGCGTATGGGGATCAGGAGATCAGTAAAGAAATCGGACCTAACAGTACTCTTGTTTTCGAAGTTGAATTGCTGGATATTAAATAAGACTACTTAAAAATAGATTAAAATTTACCTGATTTCAGGTAAATTTTTTTATTTGTATTATATTCGTATTGACAATTGTATGGGTGAAGAAAATTATGAACCGGGTACAATTCATCAATCCTGCACAAAAAATGACTGAATGAAAAAACTTTTTTATCTTTTGATTGTTTTCGGGCTTCTTACATCCTGTGTTTCCAGGAAGAATCAGGCTATTCAGCAGAATATTCTCACACTGAAAGACAGCTACTGCAAAGCTCCGTTCAAATATAATTACAGCAATAAACTTCCCTCTTACAATGCTGATTCTATTTTGGCAGCCAATAAAGAATTAAAAGAAATTTTTTCCGATCAGAGTATCCTGATATTAAATGCACTGGATAACTTAGACGAAGTTCATAAAATTATTGATCTTAAAAAAGACTCATCCCTTGCTTCCCAAATTAAAGTTTTACAGCTAAAGACAAAAATAAATAGTAAAATAACGATTGCTCTTACAGAATTGGATGCGGTAGCTGCGGAGTTTGACTGTGAAGGAGAAAGAGTAGCACAGATAGGAAACTATGTGGATAACCTGAATTCGTCAAGAAATAATAAACTTATTTTATATTCAATCGTTGCAGGAGCAGCAGCTTCCATCGCAGGAGGAATTGTACAAGATCAGGGCTGGAGTAATGCTATCGATATAGGCGGAGGGGTTCTGGGAGCTGGTTTTGGTTTGGCAACCCTTAATCCTAAAGGTAAAAAAGTAGAATTTATCCATCAGAGAAATCTTTTAAGAGATATATGGAGAGAAAAATTAGAATCTCCCAATTTTCCGCCTTTTATATGGTATATGTATACTGAGAAAAAGTTTTCCAATAAAGAAGAGCATTCCATTATTGGAAATATGAAAATGAGATGGCTGCATTATCAGTTTGATGACAGTAAGGAGGCAGCAGATAAATCTGTGATCTTCAGTGATGGCGGGTTTTACAGGGCTGATGATCTTCATAACCGCGCTGCTATGCTTAATCAGATGCAGTCGGCAACCCGTACCATTAATCAGAACATCAATTATCTGTTGCTGGATCTGGATAAATTAATCCTTTAAGAAAAATTTAACTGTAATAAATTTTGTTACATTTAAAAAATGTGTATCTTTGCCCTGTAATTACAATGAACAATACAAGATTTGCTACGGCAGTACATATTATGACACTATTGGCGAAAAGTCCTCAGGAGTGGCTTACTTCTGACTGGATGGCCGGCAGTATCAATGTAAATCCGGTGATTATCCGAAAGGAGATCAGCGTATTGAGAGAAGCAGGTCTGATTATCAGCAGACAAGGAAAAGAAGGAGGAAGCCAGCTTGCGAAGAATGCTGAAATGATCACTATTTCTGAGATCTATAAAGCAGTAAAAAATACCGAAGTATTAGGCAAAAAAAATCAGAATCCCAATCCGGCATGCAGTGTTGGAAAGGAGATCAACAATCATTTAAATACATTATTTGAAGAAACAGATCAATTGGTGGTAAACTTTTTAGGAGACAAGTCATTACAGGAATTCACTGACCAGTTCGAATAAAAATTTTTTAACCTTAAATGTAACAAAATTTATTACAATTTAATTAAAAAAAATAAAACATTATGAAAAAAGTAGCAGTAATTGGTGCAACAGGATTTGTAGGAGCACACGTAGTATCAGAATTAGCAGAAAGAGGATATGCGGTGGAAGCATTGGTAAGAGATGCATCAAAAGTGAAAATACAGGAAAATGTAACCGCAAAAAGTGTTGACGTAAACAATGTTGATGAATTAGCAGAAGCATTGAAAGGAAGTGATGCGGTAATCAGCACATTCAATGCAGGATGGACGAATCCTAATCTTTACAACGATTTTTTAAATGGTTCAGAGAACATTGAAAAAGCAGTAGAACAGTCTGGAGTAAAAAGACTGATTGTAGTAGGCGGAGCAGGCAGCCTTTATACTCCGGATAATGTACAAATCGTAGATACACCAGATTTTCCTGAAGCTTACAAACCAGGTGCAACAGCAGCAAGAGACTATTTAAACAAAATCAAAGAAAATAATACTCTCGATTGGACATTCTTCAGCCCTGCTATTGAAATGAACCAGGCCAACGTAGGAGAAAGAACAGGAAAATACAGAACATCACTGGAAACTCCGGTATTTGATGAAAACGGAAGAAGCCGTCTGTCTGTAGAAGATGTAGCCGTAGTTTTAGTAGATGAATTAGAGCAGAACAACCATATCCGTGAACGTTTTACAGCTGCTTACTAACATAAAAGAACAGAGATGATACAAAAAAAATTATGGTCGTTATTAGCACTGTTGGGATTTGTCAGCATATTCGCGGGAAATCTCAAAGTAAAAGTATATAATCCGGGAACCAAAGCTATATTTCCCATTACGTCTACCATTATTTATGGAGATAAAGATGCCATACTTGTGGATGCTCAGTTTCAGAAACAATATGCAGAACAGCTCGTTAAAGAAATAAAGGCAACAGGAAAAAAACTGAAAACAGTCTTCATTTCTCACAGTGATCCTGATTTTTATTTTGGATTGGATGTGATTAAAAAAGCTTTTCCTGATGTAAAAATTATTTCAACAGCTCAGACCGCTTATCTGATATCAGCTTCCAAAGATGATAAACTGTCAGTATGGAAACCACAGTTGAAAACAGATGCGCCTTCAGAAATTATAGTTCCTGAAGCAGCTGTTTCAATTCCTGATCTAGAAGGAAATAAAATTGAGATCAGACAAAATCCGGAAGATCCGACGCATAGTTTTCTTTGGATTCCTTCCATCAAAACCATTGCAGGCGGGATTTCAGTTTCTGTTGGCTCACATCTTTGGATGGCGGATACTCAGAATGTTAAAGCAATCGATCAATGGATAGAACAGATTGATGCTATGAAAGGTTTGAAACCGGAAAAAGTTATTCCTTCTCATTTTGCAGAACTTTCCACATCAGCACAATCTCTTGATTTTGTAAAAAGCTATCTGGAAAATTATAAACAGGCAGTTAATGAAAACAAAACTTCATCTGCTATTGTAGATTTCATGGTTAAAAAATACCCTGATCTGCCAGGAAAGGAAGAACTTGAAATTGGAGTAAAGGTTTATCTTAAAGAAATGGACTGGGATCTTAAATCACCATATCCGGCAATCGGGCATAAAGTGGAAGTGGATTTTGGAGCAGTAAAATTCATCCTGGATTTTAAAGATAACAAAACCATGACATTCACAGGAACAGCCGGAAGTTCAAAAAACAGTACAGACACTGTGGAATATACCGCTGTAGAAGTGGCGAAAAATATTTTTATGGTCTATTGGCATGAGCCACACCTTGGTTTCAATGTAACCCATATTCAGGATTATAATAAAAATATCATCTACTCGAATATTGCAGGTCCCGACGGTACATTTACCCATCTGAAAGGAACACTTAAAATTTTAAACTAAAAAGCAGCTGCATTGGCAGCTGTTTTTTTATATCATAAGAATTAACAATCAACAATAAAAATATCCTTAAAGCTTCGTCACATCAGCTTGCTGATTCCAACTTTACCAAAAGATGGGAAATTAAAAACTTTGTGTTAAAATAATCTCTCGCAGATTTTTCAGATTATGCAGATGTAAAATCATGAGAATTATATTCGTGATATTGGTGAATTTATTAGTGTCCTTCGTGTTTAAAAAGAATCCCTTACATGAATTATCCATCTTTTGAAGCTAAAAAAACTGCCTCTCATGAGACAGTTTTCTTTTTATAAATTCATAAACAATTTCGGGTTAACCGGAGTATTGTTTTTGTGTACTTCATAATGAAGATGAGGACCTGTGGAACGCCCGGAATTTCCGGATTTGGCAATTACCTGGCCTACTTTCACTTTATCGTTCACCTTAGCAACCAGTTCAGATAAATGTCCGTATAGTGTGGCCAGTCCGTTTCCGTGAGAAACAATTACACAGTTTCCATAACCTCCTTTCTGTCCGGAAAAAATGACTGTTCCGGCAGCGGCGGCTCTTACATCAGAACCATAGGCAACAGCAATATCCAGTCCTTTATGAAACTGCATTTGGTCAGCTTCAGCGGGTGGATTGTTTTTTTCAGTAACAGCCGTTTTAGTTGCAGGAGTTCCGGAAGCTGCTTTTGTTGTCGTTGCAGGAGCAGAAGTTGCAGCTACAGGAGCCGCTTTTGGTGTAACCATCACTTTTACCTCTCTTTTATTTCCATAGCTGTCTGTAAGTTCTATAATTTTCTCAACAGGTTCAGCTTTTACTTCAGGCTTAGCTGCTGCCACTACTGTTGGTTTTGCCTCTGTTGCGGCACTTGATCTTACCGAAGCAAAAACCGTTTTGAACGGAATAGGATTTTTTCTTATCCCGAAATTAGATGAAATATATCCGTCAGTAGGAATTCCTAATGGAACCTGCATCAGTTTTTTCTGAAGATCCATCAGATATTGGCTGTATCGGTTAGCCTGCCTGGAAAGATAAATAGAATTTGAAATACTGTCCTGATTGAGCATCATTAGTTTTTCATTAGTGATGTCTTTGGCCTTCAGGAAGGAGTTGAGCTGAGCAACGGTCTGATCTACAAGAGTAAGATCACTTTTCATTTTTAAATAATCTACACTGTCTTTTTCAGTGTTTATTTTTACAAGGTTCACTTCGTAGGTTTTGTCATCTCTTTCAGAAAAGAGCTTCGCAATGAATACACCTTGTGCAAAAACTACTAGTAAAAGTCCTCCCAGGAGAATGTTTACGTTCTTCTTGCTGCTTAGAAATTTTTTCATATTTCTTCTCTTAGTAAGTTAAAACGGTTTTGAAGATGCAAATTTAAATAAAAATAAGTTTTGTGAGTTATTTTTATTTAAAATTCAGTTTTTTCTGTATTTAACGGTTAATTAGCTGTTTAATTGTGTGGAAGTGTTAATTTTTTCAGAAAATGGCTTTTATCATAGTTTCAAAGCCTGCGTTACGTCTTTGTTTTAATATCTTTGCATTTCACATTCCAATTATGGCTAAAAAGAAAATTATTTCAGAATCTTCGAATCCAAAAAAGAATAAAAAGGATATTTCTGTAGGAGTTGTAGGAAGCGGAAGTTTTGCAACCGCTATCGTAAAAATGCTTGTTGAAAACTGCAAAGTAGTACACTGGTGTGTAAGAAATGAATTTGTAAAAGGAGCTATTGAGCTTCGTGGACATAACCCCACTTATCTTACGGCTGCCCATTTTAATCTTAAAAGTTTAAAACTGACCACAGATATCAACGAACTGGTTGTTGCCTGTGATGTTATTGTTCTGGCAACACCGTCTATCTACCTGTCTGATACGTTGGATAAGATGACGTGTGATTATTCGGATAAGATTTTTATCTCTGCAATTAAAGGGATTATTCCTAAAGTAAATGACGTAGTAGCGCATTACCTGCGCGATGAATTTAAAATCGGTTTCAGAAACCAGGCTGTTATTGCAGGACCTTGCCATGCGGAAGAGGTGGCTATGGAAAGACTTTCCTATCTTACGATTGCGACAGTAGAAGATGAAACTGCAGAAAAACTTGAAGGAATCTTCAGTTCAGACTTTATCAAAGTTCATACAAGCAAAGATATTTTAGGAAATGAATACAGTGCCATTCTTAAAAACATTTTTGCAATAGGTGCGGGAATTGCCAGTGGATTAGGATATGGAGACAACTTTACAGCCGTATTTGTTTCCAATGCGATCCGTGAAATGGAAACATTTCTTGAAGCGATTTATGAAGCACCAAGAGACGTGAATGAAAGTGCCTATCTGGGTGACCTTCTGGTAACAGCATATTCACTTTTCTCAAGAAACAGAAACCTTGGAAACCTGATCGGGAAAGGGTATACGGTAAAATCTGCAATTCAGTCTATGAACATGGTGGCAGAAGGATATTACGCTGCAGATTCCATCTATAAAACAGCGAAACAGAAAAATCTTAAACTCCCGATTATCGATACAGTATATGCTATTTTGTATGAAGGTAAAAATGCTGAAAAACAGTTTAAAAAACTGACTGCAAAATTGAATTAAAAAACAAAGGCGTATTACTAAAACCTTGTTTGTGAAATAAAATTAATTGAACTTAAGCATTTCAATGCTTAAGTTTTTTTATGTTCATTTTGATGATCGTGGAGATAATAATGATATTACATTATCAATCCTTTCAATAATGTTTTATTGAAATTTTCCATGGTTTTTTGTTGCGTTCCCAATAAGTGTTTTGAACGAAAAAATAACGTGTAAAATCGTTCCGGTTTTTAAAACTTTTCCCGAAATTTGAAGTAAAATTTTAAAATTATGTCACAATCGCTTACAAGCAGAACACCGAAACCTAAATACGACGTTGTACTGATAGGCGGCGGAATCATGAGCGCCACTTTAGCAACGCTGCTTCATGAATTTGATCCAACTCTTGAAATCGCGATCTTCGAAAGACTCGGAAGATTTGCCAAAGAAAGTACAGCTGCATGGAACAATGCCGGAACAGGACATTCCGCTTTTTGTGAGCTAAATTATACCCCTGAAAAGCCAGACGGATCTATTGATATTACCAAAGCTGAAAGTATTGCGGAGCAGTTTGAAATTTCAAAACAATTCTGGTCTTATCTGATTACCAAAGGATATATTCATGAACCCAAAGAATTTATCAATTCCTGTGCACACATGAGTCTGGTATTCGGAGAAAAGGATGCTGAATACCTTAGAAAACGCCACGATAAAATGGCTGAATCTGTCCTTTTTTCAGGAATGGAATTTTCTACAGATCACGAGAAACTGAAAGAATGGATTCCTTTGGTGATGAGCAAAAGAAATCAGTCTGAAGTAATGGCTGCAACAAAGATGGATATGGGAACCGATGTAAACTTCGGAACCCTGACGAGAAAGATGGGAAGACACCTTCTGGAAGATTCCAATGTTGAGGTTTTCTTATACCATGAAGTGAAAGATATCAGCCCGAGAGAAAGCGGTAAATGGGCAATGAAAGTGAAAGACAGAATCCATAGCCACAAACAGGAAGTGGTAGCAGATTTTGTATTCATCGGGGCAGGAGGCTACGCGCTTCCGTTACTGGACAGTTCAGATATTAAAGAAAGTGAAGGCTACGGAGGCTTCCCGGTTTCCGGCCAGTGGCTGGTAAGCCATAATCAGGAATTGGTAGAAAAACACCATGCTAAAGTATATACTCAGGCTACGGTAGATGCTCCGCCAATGTCTGTTCCACACCTGGATCTTAGAATTATTGATGGGAAAAAAGCACTTCTTTTCGGACCTTTTGCAGGATTTTCAACCAAATTTTTAAGAGAAGGAAGTTACCTTGATCTTCCTGAAAGTGTAAATACCAAAAACCTGAAATCCCTTTTCGGCGCATGGTGGCACAATATTCCATTAACGAAATATCTGATCCAGCAGGTTGCCATGACGAAGTCTCAGAGAATGCAGCATTTGAGGGAATTTATCAAAGATGCCAAAGAAGAAGACTGGGAACTGAAAGTAGCAGGACAAAGAGTTCAGATCATCAAAAAAGATGAAAAAGAAGGCGGTAAGCTGGAATTCGGAACTGAAGTAGTAGTGAACAAGAGCGGAACAATCGCTTCCCTGCTGGGAGCTTCCCCAGGCGCATCCACAGCAGTTTATGCCATGTTGAATGTACTGGAAAAATGTTTCCCTGAAAAGTTACACGGAGAATGGAAAGGAAAACTGCTGGAAATGGTTCCTTCTTATGGACAAAAACTGGCAGAAAACCCTGAGCTGACCCATGAAGTAAGAAATTACACCAAAGAAAAATTAGAATTAGAATATTAACATCCATAATGAGCAATGAGTAATAGTCTTTATTACTCATTGCTCATTATTTATTACACATAAAAAAGGTGGAAGAAGTAATTGTAAAACCAGTTATTGCAAAAGAAATCCTGGAATCTCTTCAGGCGAAAACAGAAGAGGAGAGGCAGGTTATTGTACACTGCTGTTTTCCGGCATCACCGTTTCTGGGAAACCTGATCAGGATCTGGCATTCGACCTATCTTTTTGACAACCAGTCTGAGCATAGAAGCAAAATGATTCATGCGGAAAACATTTCAATTTCCCCGTATTGGACGCCGGTTCCTTTTATGAAAGACTTTTGGTTTACCCTGATATTTTCCGGGCTTCCGAAAGACTGTAAAAGTTTTGATCTGAAAGAAGTCATTCCTGAAGAAGGCGGTTTTTTTGTAGAATCAATCAAAAGAAACTCTTCTGACGTGTATCGTGTGAAAATATCAGAGTCTTATTAATATGAAAGTGAGGGAATAAAAGCTGAAAACAGATTATTCAATGGGCTGATAACAATCCTGATATTCGTGCTCTTGTTCTTACCAGTTCATTGGTAAACCCTTACGCTCCCGTAGATGATTTTAGTGACCTTGATATCGAACTTGTTTGAAAACAGAACATCTTATGAATCCGGAAATGAATGGATCAGACTCTTTGGTGAACCCATTTCCATGATTGAAAAAAATGATTATAGAGAACTCCTTAATTGGAGTTCTTTTCATTTTTACGGCTTTCCGTAAACTGATTACTTATAGAATATTTATTTTTATTAAATAATTATCCTTAAACGGTCGGTTTTATGTAATTGCATTGATTTTTTTAATTAAAGCTTATTCTCGTCTTTTTAAGTACATTTTCGTTGTACATAAAATCAAATTACATTATATTTGTTAAAAATGAGTAAAATGTACTAATGATAATAGGATATGCAAGAGTCAGCAAGTTTGAACAAAATTTAGATTTACAAACAGATGCTTTAAAAAAAGTCGGAATAGAAAAAATTTATGTTGACAAAGTTAGTGGAGTAAAATCAGAAAAGCCGCAACTTAATGATTTATTGAAATATATTAGGAAGGGAGATACTTTAACGGTCTGGAGATTAGACAGGATTGGAAGAACAACAGTTGGATTAATTCAATTCGTAACAGAATTGAACGAGAAAGGAATACACTTTCGATCTATCTCTGAGAATATAGATACCAGCTCTGCTAGTGGAAAATTAATCTTCCAGATTTTTTGCGTTTTGGCTGAACATGAAAGAAACGTTTTGATAGAGCGAACAAATGCTGGATTGAAAGCAGCCAGAGCAAGAGGGAAAAATGGAGGTAGACCAAAAGGAATGACAGAAAAATATAAAAAAATTGCGCCTCTAGTAAAGACTTCCTACGAAAGTAAGAACATTCCTATTGAGGAAATTATGAAAGCTTTTAATATCGGAAGTAAAACCACCTTTTATAAAATAATCAAATCTTAAATTGATTAAATAATCTTCTATTTATCATTCTTTCTATAAATTTAAAACTATATGAGAAAATATCCTCTACATTATTTAAATGATGCAGAATTTGAAAATTTAGCAACACTAATTTGCAGAAAAATTCTGGGCGAAGCTGTTATTCCTTTTGCAAAAGGGTCAGATGGGGGAAGAGATGGAAGGTTTCACGGAAAAGCAAATTTCTTTCCAAGCACAGTAGAACCTTGGGACGGAAAAATAGTTATTCAAGCAAAGCACACAACGAAAGAAAATACAAGTTGTTCAGATCGTGATTTTCAAAAAATCCTTACGACTGAGGTTGTTCCTGCAATCGAAAGATTGAAAGGGGAAAATAAAGTTGATTATTATATGCTTTTTACCAATCGTAAGCTAACAGGTAAACAAGATGAAAAAATTGAAAATTTAATCGATGAAAATACAGGTGTTATAAATATTGTTCTTGCTGATGAAAAAATACAGCAGTGGCTACAAGCTTATCCTGATATAGTTAAAGAAGCAAAATTACAGAGTTTATTAACACCACTACAGTTTGATGAACAAGATTTAAAAAATCTCATAATTGAGTTTCATAAGACCATTCCTGATACTAGTGTAATAGGTAAAACTGAAGAAGATCTTATCTATGTAAAAATAGAACGTAAAAATGAGATAAATAATTTAAGTCAAGATTATTTTGATGAAATAATAAAAAAGAATTATACATATTTTGATTTTATCAGAAACTTTTTGAAAGATCCAATTAATCAGTCTCTTAAAGAAATTTATGATGATACAGCAGATGAGTTAAATGCAAAAATTGTAATCAATAGAAGTGCTTACAATGCTTTTGAACACTTACTGGAAGAGTTATATGACTATGTAATTTCTAATAATTCTGAATTGGCGGGAAAAAAAAGATTAATTCGTTTATTTTTGCATTACATGTATTGTAATTGCGATATAGGTAAAAAGAATGCTTAAACCAGACAAACATACAGATATAAAATATTCTGTAGTATATCTTTCTGCTGTTATGATGAAAGAAATACAGCAGAGTGGGATTATTAAATATGATGAGCTCAAGAATATTTTGATACAAAAGATAGGAAACAAAGTGAATGAAAATTTTGAGAAAGCTCTTTCATTTTTATATCTTTTAGATAAAGTCGTTTATTTGAATGAACTTGATTCTATTAAACAAAGTAAGTAATGAAATTAGTAAAAATATATGCTAACAAAAATTTCAAAAACATTGAATTTAATGCAAAATTCAATGTTGTGTTGGCTATTATTAATGATAAACTGAATAAAAAAGACACACATAATCTAGGAAAAACATCTTTGATTCACGTAATCAATTTTATTCTTTTAGGATCTTTTAATAAAAAAATATTTGAAAATGCAATTTTCAATGGTGTAATATTCTATGGAGAGCTAAAATTAAACAGTGGACAGTACCTCACAATTAGAAGGGGGATAGATACTAATACAAAGATATCATTTAAATTAAGTGATGATAAAAGTAAGAGTTTTGATGCTCCAAGTATTTGGGACGAAGAAAATATTCCGTTCGAAAAATCTCGAAAAAAATTAAATGAATATCTGGGATTTGATGTTGTTACAAATTATGATTATCGAAAATCAATTACTTATTTTTTGCGAACCCAACAAGATTTTCTTGATGTATATAAGTTAGATAAGTTTAAAGGAAAACATATTGATTGGAAACCTTTTGTATTTGAGCTTTTAGGATATGACAGTAATTTAATAGTCAATAAGCTATCATTAGAAGATGATATTGAGAAGAAAAAAGGGATTATTAAAGTATTGAAAGAAGAAGCTAGGATTAACATTGAAGATAGAGATAAATTAGCTGGGTTACTTGATATAAAAAAGCAGGATTTAGAAATAGCATTACAAACTATAGATAAATTTAATTTTTTTGAACAAGACAAGACACTTAATAAGGAATTGATTGATCAAATAGATAGTAATATACAACTCTTAAGCACAGAGCGCTATCGTTTAGATTATGAAATTAATAAGATTGAAGAATCTTTATCACATTTAAATCTAGATATTAAAATTGAGGATTTAGAAGTATTATATAAGGAAACTGAACTTTATTTTCCTGAGGTTTTAAAAAAGGACTTTTCGGAATTAATAAAATTTAATGAAGCTATATCTAAAGATAGAAGGAAATATCTAAATGAAAATTTAGAAGAGTTAAAGACACAAAACTATACTGTAAATAAAGAACTTAAAGCTCTTGAACTTGATAAAAGTGAAAAACTTGCATTTCTGACAGAGAAAGATAGTTATGAAAAATTTAAATCTTATCAGAAACAACTATCTAAATTAGAAGCTGAAATTACACGAATTAATGACAAAATACAAGCGGTGGACCAATCTGTAGAAATTGAAGAACAGATACAGGGAATTCATTTGCAAGTAGAAAATGCTGTAACTGCAATTAGGGAGGCGGTTAACAAAAGAAAGCATGCAGATATAAATAAAATTTTCAACAATATTATTTATGATATTTTAGGAACCAATGCTTTGATATCAATACAGCAAAACAAACAGGGAAATGTGGAATATAGCGCAGATTATCAAAATCCATCTGATTTATTAAATACTTCGGAATCACAAGGAACAACATATAAAAAGTTACTTTGTATGGCTTTTGACTTAGCATTATTAATACATTATAGAAAAAAATCATTTTTCAGATTTGCTTATCACGATGGAATTTTAGAGGGGCTTGATGATCGTATAAAAATTAGATTACTAAATAAAATAAAAAGTCTTTGTGAAGAATACGATTTACAATACATTTTATCTTTGATTGATTCGGATATTCCTACTGATGAAAAGGGAGAAAAGTATAAGTTTACATCTGATGAAATTTGTCTAGAACTAAATGATAAGGATGATTTAGGAAAAATTTTCCTTAATAGTTTTTAGTTTAATAAATCTAAAAAGAGATAGCAAAATTTTTGAAAAATAAGATTTGAAAGTCTTTCTTCCAAAAGAGAAGGAATGCACAGGTACAAGTGTATTATCATATTATTGTAGTGTCAAGTTATTTTAATAATTATAAATGATGAAAAAAGAAGTTATACATATATCTACGATTCCAGTTACAATAAAGGTAATTCAAGTCGGTGAAAAAAAACTATCTGTTTCCGTGTTTAATCAAATTCCTATCGATGATGCCTTCTTTACTAAATTAAGTAGTGATGAGAGAATCAATTGCTTTATCGGTTGGGTTGAGAGGGAAACAAAATATATACTTTATTCTTTAGACGGCATTTTATTGAGATTTCAAATTAATAATGAATTATTAACTTCCTCTGATTGGGATTATAAACGCAAGCAATATCAAAAGAAATATAAGTTAAAGCATAAAGATTTCTTGCTTGAAATAGGTAACTTTTTAAATAATAAAAACCAAATTTACATAGCAATTTAGTCTCAAAAAACGATTTGATGAAAAATAAAAAGCTACTCTATATAACATCTTTTCTATTCTTAATAGTGTTTCTTTTGTGTTTTATTTTAATACAGATAGAAGTGAGAAATACATATATTGATATTATTTACTCAGCGGTTATCTTAACAACTATGGTTACTTGTGTAGCTTTATATTTTAATCTAATACTAAAGCTAAAAGATAAATCTAAAAAAATGATCAAAAGCAAGAAAAGCAAATACTTATAGATTATTTATCTCAAAATGGATTTTCAAATGAAAGTGCAACACTTTATGTAAATAGTTTATTAAAGAATCCGGAAGAACCTACAGGGCTTAAAATTTCAGCAATTCTAAATATTATAAAGTTTACTCTAAAGCTAAATACACCAGAACTCAAAACTTTAGAGTTAAAAGAGCCAGTAAAAATTCTCCGAATAAATCCTTTATCGAATCTACTTGATGATTTTATTGATGGAAAATTAAATGAAGATGAAGTTAATCAGTTCATAACGTAATTTGATAATATCAAAAAACAGTATGATACCAAATAATCTCAAATAACGATGAAGAAAAGGAAGTTGTATATTCTCGTAATAGTAATAATAATTTTATTTTTACTTTTTTTTGTTAAGCAAGAAAAAGGATTAGAAGTAGGAACATGGGGTATAAATAGAAACATTAACTGGAAATGAGATTTCGGGTTTTAATAAAAAATTATAATCTCAGAAAATGATTATACAGCTATTCTAGATTTATTAAATTGCTGAATGTTTGGTGTGTTCTATAAATTAATAAAACCTGAAAAACGATCTTGAGGTTACCAAAATTACACACAGTAAATTTTGTAATTTTGGTAAATGATAGAAAAAATACCAGAATTTAATCAAGACCTTTACAGTTCCATTGCAAAAATTATTGTTGATGCCAAAGACCAGGTTTATAGAAACAGTAATACTATATTGCTGAAAATGTATTGGGAAATTGGGCAGCTTATTATTGAGGATGAACAAAATGGTAAACTTCGTGCGAAGTATGGAAAATCAGTCTTAAAGAATCTTGCTAATCATCTATCATTGGAATTTGGAAAGGGATTTAATGAAAGAAATCTTAATAACATGCGAGCTTTTTTCATCGCATTTCCAATTTGGAACGCAGTGCGTACCGAATTGAGCTGGACTCACTACCGAATTATTAGTAGAATTGAAAATACTGAACACCGAATACAGTATATAGAACATTCTATTGAAGGAAACTGGAATACCAGGACACTTCAAAGAAACATTGACAGCCAGTATTTAGGTAGATTATTAAAATTTCCGGAAGCAGAAAACAAAGAAATATCCAATTATATTAAAGACCCCTACATATTTGAATTCTTAGGACTTCCTTCAGACATATCACAAACTGAAACTCAAATAGAATCAGCTTTAATTACGCACCTTCAGCAATTTTTAATGGAGTTAGGGAAAGGGTTTGCGTTTGTTGCCAGACAGCAGCATATCGGTACTGATACTTCAGATTTCTATATAGATCTGGTATTTTACAACTATTACCTTAAATGCTTTGTGCTTGTAGATCTTAAAACTCATAAGCTGACTCACGAAGCCATTGGGCAAATGGATATGTATGTAAGAATGTATAATGATCTGAAGAAAGGAGTTGATGACAATCCCACAATAGGAATTATTTTATGTACCGAAAAAGATGAAACGGTAGTGAAATACTCCGTAATGTCAGAAAATGAGAAGCTATTCGCAAGTAAATACAGAACATATCTTCCTGACGAAAAAGAATTGAAAAATTTGATAGAGGCAGACAGAGTGAAATTTGAGCTGGACAATCAAAAAGAATAAAAATACCCAACATAAATACCCGCTTAAAATCTCAAAAAACGATAAAATGAAAAATATTGACAATTTTGGTCTTTCTTTATTTAATAAAGACTCGACAAAAAAAATTAAATTAAATGAAATTGATATTGAAGAGATAATTAATTCAGGAATTTTAGATTCTATCCCATATCTAGGAGATGCGATTTCAAGTTATAAAGGTGTAATGAATTTGAGAGACAAGATTTTCACAAAAAAGTTCATTCGCTTTTTACAATCTTTCGAAAATCAGACTATTAGTGAAAAAGAATATAATGATTTTAAGGACAGAATTGTAAGCGATAAAAATTACCGAATAAAAGTAACTGAAACATTAATTGAATATATTGATAACTTTAAAAACACAAATAAAATCGAGGTCTATAGTAATCTGTTAACAGCATATATTGAAAAAAAAATTACTTGGGAATATTTTATTAAACTTTCGGAATGTTTAGAAAAAGTTGATTTGAGCTATCTAAATCTAATTCCAAAAATTGATACTACTGATGGTAAAGAAGTGCAAAATTATGATGAAAATGAAACAACGGGAGAGGCTAATTTGGAATCTTCTGGATTAGCAATTCGAATGAGTGTGTGGTCATCAGATATTTATCCAACAAAATATGGAAAGGATTTATACAGATTTGTTATTAATAATAATATAGAATAAAATTAAATCTCAAAAAACGATTTAATAAGGATATGTGAAAATCGGAAATTGAGTGGGGGTATTTTACTTTTAATTATCCGAAGCTATTCAACATTATTACTATTAAATAAATATGGTTTACCGTAAAGGAATTTATTTTTTATAAGTATCTATTAATCTCTCTTAGGAATACTTGGGTTAACAAAAAATACACATCCTCCTGCGATCAGAAATAATATTCCTGAAACTACAATTGCTGTGGAAGGATTACTATTTAGGAAAAATTTGAATATAACACCAAAAGACAGTGTCTGAATTAGCATGGGAATAACAATCATCATATTGATAACTCCCATATAAATTCCTCTTTTACGATGAGGAATAGCAGAGGAAACGATGGAGTAGGGTAGACCCATCATTGCGGCCCATCCAATTCCAAGAGCTATCATTGGGATAAGAACGCCATATTCGTTCCTGATAAAAGGCAATATTATTATTCCCAACCCTGTAAGAAATAAACAGAAAACATAGGTGTTTTTTGAACTGAATTTTTTAGCAAAAGACACCAGGAGTAATGCACAAATCATGGTTACAATATTATAAGTACCATTCATAAGCCCTGTCTGTCCTACGGCTACTTCTACCTGATGTAGTATACTTTTTGCCCATGTCAAGTCAGATGCTGCAACATAGATTCCACTTTTAGCACTTTCCATAAATTTATGGGCTTTCATTTCATCAGCTTCAGAAACTCCGTACAGTGACCATTTCAACATAGGGGTGATAAACTGCCAGTATACAAAAAGGGCATACCATTGGAAAAGATAGACCAATGCCAGTTGCCAAAGAACTTTCGGCATTTTCCGGATAGCAATTATTATTTCTATAAGAGGAGTAAAAAATGTGCTGTTTTCTTTAGCTTTTCTTAATTCCTTAAGTTCATCTTCAGTAGGGGGAAGCTCTGGTGTTTTGTATACAGACCATGCTACCGATGCAATAGAGCAGAAGGAACCTAAGAAAAATGAATAGTAAACCCAAGCAGGAATGCCCCCGTTCGCAGAATTTCCTGGCAGATATTTCTGAAAAACAAAAAGTGAAAGGTTAGCCAGTGTAATACCTGCTCCTACAAACAGACTCTGCATCTGAAAGCCGAATGTCTGCTGATCTTCAGGAAGTTTATCCCCGATAAAAGCACGGTAGGGTTCCATTGCTGTATTATTTGCAGCATCCAAAATCCACAACAAACCCACCGCCATCCAGATGGTAGAACTGAAAGGGAATAAAAATAAAGCAATGCTGCAAAATACAGCACCCAGCAAAAAGAAAGGTTTTCTTCGCCCCCATTTAGGACTCCAGGTTTTATCACTGATGGCACCGATCAGAGGTTGTATGAGTAATCCTGTAATAGGTCCGGCAAGATTGAGAAAAGGAAGATGCTCGGCATGGGCTCCTAAAAAAGAATAAATAGGATTTACTGCCGTCTGCTGAAGCCCAAAGCTGTACTGAATACCAAAAAATCCGACATTCATATTCCAGATCTGCCAGAAATTCAGATGGGGGATGATTCTTTTTGCTTTCATAAATCGGTGTTTAGAAGTTCATAGTTTTTTCCCAGAATAAGATCTGCACTATTTTTAAAATTTCTGATAATCTGATGTTCAATTTCCAGTACTCTTTCTATAAAATCACTTTGCTCATCACGGTTACGGTTCATCCGGTTTCTAAAAGTATCCTTATAGTCCCTGTCTATAAAAATTTTAAAATCAAAAGACTCAATTTCAAAGACGTAAGTACCTTCCACAATCATCATGCTGTATTCAGAGGTATCTACTATTTCATTGCTGACAGAGTTGGCTTCGTAGTTTACTAATGGTTTTTCAAGTTCTGCGACTTTATTTTTAAAATCTTTTATATTTCGGGAAAGGGTATCAAGATCCACTTCATGTATTCCTACATTATTCAGAGACTGCTGCCTGTTTTCGTGATTCGTTTTCGGAGGCAGTTTAAAGTAATCATCCATCTGTACAACGAAGCTCTTTATATTTTCCTGTTCCAGAATCTTCTGAATGGCAAAAGCCGTTACAGACTTTCCACTCCCGCTTTCTCCTGCAATTCCTATTGCTATTTTCTTTTGTTTACATAATGGAAAGCGCTTTTTCAGTATTTCTATAATCTCTTTGGCTGTTGCCAGATGCTTGTCTTTTAGTTCTATTATATCTCCAATCATTTTTTTTGACTTTCGTTGTTTTGAAAAAATCTTTAAGACATTAGCAGGTATCCGGTTGCAGAAAAGCAGAGCTGCTCTGTTCCCAGTGGCAGTAATTTGTCTGTTGAATAGTATTCTCTGAAAAGTTCTCCTTTTTCATTCATTAATGTTTCGTATTCTGTAATGATTTTTTCAGGAATTCCCCTTACTCCTTTCTTCTTGAGACCCAGGCACAGCCATCCTAAAAATATAGGCCATGATCCACCGTTATGAAAATGATAAGGTTGGTTTTTAAAGCTGTAACTGTAATTGTTTTCCAGCAACCGCCAATCATCATCCCCAGGAAAAATAACCGGGTAAAAGGCAGGAAGCATCCAGTGTTTAAATTCATTACTGACAATATTTAAAAATTCTGAAAAAGCATCTATATTTATTTCAAAATCTAAAAGAACGGAAAGTGCATTCCCGGCAAGATCAAACCGTTCATCATATCCGTTTGCATTCAAAGAAGCCCAGAAGTAGGGTTTTGTTTTAGCTTTAGCATAGGCTGTTTCATGATACCTGAATGCATTTGAATCATTTTTGCAAAAATTTTGCTGAATCAGATTTTTGGTTTGCTCTGCCACGACCTTTAACTCATGATCATTATAAATTTCTGATGTGTTTTTTAACGCCCAGTATCTTAAGACATTGTCATATAGGGTGTATCCTGATGTCACATATTCATCCGCCCAGTTTCCGCCCAGGGGACTATAAACTAAACCTCTCTGATTATATTCCCATGTCTTAAGGCAGGAAAGGGCCTGATAAATCTTCTCTTTCAGACTGACCCTAAGAGCATCATCTGATGTTATTCCAAGGTATTCACAAGTCGTAACAATCCACCATGCAGTAGCATCCGTCCTTCCTACATGTGTTCCATAACTGGCCCTGCCATTTACCACATTGGAGGGAATCTGTCCGTTTTCTGCCTGATGTTTGGCTAATGTCAGAATGGATTTTTCAAGTCCGTTAAGAATCTCTTCGTCACAGATTAAAATTCCGGCATATCCTGTCATCATAGAATCTCTTGCCCATACTCTTGCGTAATTGTCTTTTCGTTGTGCAGATGCCAGAATTCCCTCTTCTGTAATGGCTTTTCTGATCACCTCTATGGCTTCCTCTCTAAACATATTATTATTTTAAAAAATGCGGGACTAAATTTTTTAATTCGTTTTGCATATAAGCAAAGAATTAAAAATCAAATTTTACACTTGCGCTGTAGCTTGTTCCCGGTAGTGTTCTGGCTCTTACAATTCCGTTTCCGCCTACGGTTGATCCTTCTTCCGCTTCCGTAACCGCAATGGTGTTAAAGATATTATTGGCATTTACACTTACTGAAAGATTTTTCATAATCTGATAAGAAATATAAGGATTTACAATGGCATAACCTGGCATTATTAACTTATTGGAATCCTGAGTGTATGCTTTGGTAGCTCCGATCAAATAAAAACCGACATTCAGTTTGGCTATATTGAAATTGGGATTTACAGAATACATGAGCTTAGGAGTCCTTCTTGGTGTGTTTCCAATAATAGAAGGATCAAGTGCATTTTTGATTTCAGCATGGGTATAAGTAAGCCCTGCCTTTAATTCAAAACTTTTTGTAATTCTGTAATATCCATCCAGTTCTACTCCCAGAGACCGGTATTTGTTTTCTGTTTTTCTCTGGGTTGTAGCTTCGTAATTGGCCTCTTTTGTTCCTGCATAGAAAAGTGTTGTGTTAAGGAAATATCCGGCTCCTCTGAGTTTGTATCCTGCTTCTATCTGATTTACCTTATTTACCTTTACAGCATCCAATGCGGGGTCATCACTATTGGTATAATTATACCCTGAGAACAAGATTCTGTCTGCAGAAGCACTACCGCCCTGGCTTACTCTGGCAAATACTGCATTTTTACTATTGAGTGTATAATTGGCTCCTAACGAATATCCGAAAATTCCATATCTGTAATTAACCGGAACATTGATATTGTCATTTGATCCAACCATTTGTTCAGGAATATCAATGACACCATTTCCATTCATATCAAGACTTGTGTAGGTAACCGTAGCACCTGAAAAAGTTCCTGTTACTTTTCCGATATCATATCTTGCTCCTGCATCTATCGTGAGTTGATCCGTTGCATTTATTTCAATCTGTGCATGGGGTGCGGTGATATCATATTTTGTATTGTAATCTCTCTTCAGATTTCCCCAGTCTTTCATTCCGTAATTCAGTAAGCCGTGGTCTGTGATAGATGCTCCGGATGTGTTTCTTACATCTACCAATCTTGCATTGCTATCGTTTACTTCCTGAATGTAATTGTTCCACATCCATGACATATTGATGTTTTGTGTAGATTTATACAAGCCTGTATTTAATTTTAATCTGTTCCATTTCTTGTTTATATTGAAATCATTCACAATATTATTGAAGTTATTCAGCTTTACGTTAAAAAGGGCTATCTTCATATAATAAGCATTCATATCGACCGGAGTATTGGTACCTGCATAAACGGCACTTCCGAAATTAGTGAAATTACCAGCAGTAAAAAAATCACTACCTCTGCTTACAGTTGCGGGAAACGGTGCAATAAATTGTCCGCTGTTGGCTGCATAACGAATTTTTTCTTCAACTTTCCAACCTTCTCCAAGGTCATAATTAAATTCCGCACCTACCATTTTTGAAAGGGAATGCATCCCATCTGAAACATCACTGTTGAAAATATTTCCATCATTTCCTAAGGTTCTGTCGTGTTGAAGATTAATGGTTTGTAAAGCACCTCTGAGAATATTATAATTCGGAAGAGAAGACCATTTAGGATCAGCATCAGCTCCGGTAACCCCTACCGGCATGGGCATATAAGCTGCCGTTCTGTCATCCAGAATTTTAGCGTATATTCTGAAGTTTCCTTTATCAAATTTTTTAAGTAAAGAAATTCTGAACTGGCCTCCGTTATTAGAATTAAATCCTGTCTTTCTGGGCCCGTCACCTATTCTGTAGAATCCTCCTACTGCTATATAGGTATTTTCTGTTATTGAAGTTCCGTAATCAAAATCTGTTCTGTAGTTTTTATAATTAAGCCCAATCTGCTGAGTTATACTCCCTCCTTCTTTTTCACCTGTTTTTGTGATGAAATTGATGATCCCTGCCGGAGAATTACTTGCAAAAACTGAGGCAGAACCTCCCCTTAATGCTTCTACTCTGGAAACAAAGGAATCAAATCGTGTAAACTGATCCTGGGTTCCGAAAGCAATATCCCCAAACTGCATTATGGGTAAACCATCTTCATGAATCAGCAAATACCTTGAACCACCTGCCGAAACCGGAACTCCTCTTACGGTAATGTTGGAATTTCCTTCTCCTCCTGATGATTCTGAACGTATTCCTGGAATTGTACGGAAAATTTCTGCCGTTGTTCTTGGAGCAGCATTTTCTATATCTTTCATTTTTAATGTTGAAATAGAAGTACTGGTTTTAATAGAAGCCTTAGGGTTGGAGTTTCCTGTAACCACTACTTCATCAATTGCTTTACTTTTTGCAATGGTATCATTTTCTGTACTTTGGGAAAACATAAATGCAGCTGTATTCATGGCACCCAAAATGAGCATTCTGGTAAAAATTTTTGATTCCATATTTTTTTGGAGTTTTTTATTATGGTTTAAAAGTATTTTTTTTACCATATGTAAAATATGGTTTATACCCAGTGTTAAATTATTATTAAATTCAAACGTTTGCGCAAACGTTTGCGGTGGATAACTTATTTTTATTTTAACTTTTTTATAACATTTTGGTTGTAAAAATTAACATATTTTAACTTAATTTTACTCATAAAACATTCCTAAATTAACCCAAAATTGCCTCAATTAACTTAAAATGAAAAGAGTCACAATAAAAGACATTGCTGAAATGCTTAATATCAGCGTATCTACAGTGTCCAGGGCATTGAAGGATCATCCCGATATAAGCAATAGTGTAAAGCTTAAAGTAAAAGAGGCCGCAGAGACCTTTAATTATATTCCGAATGATTTTGCCATTAACTTCAGGAAGAAATCCTCAAAAGTAATTGGGCTTATTATTCCTGAAATGTCAATGTTTTTTATCCCTTCTATTATTAAAGGGATATCTTCTGTACTTCACAAAGAAGGGTATCATTTTTTTGTACTTTCATCTGAAGAGTCTTTAGACAGAGAAATAGAGAATATTATTACCTGTATCAACTCCCGGGTTGATGGTATCCTTATTTCTCTTACAAGATATACGAAAGACCTTTCCCACCTTCAAAAAGCCAAAGATATTGAGCTTCCTATAGTATTTTTTGACAAGACGATTCCGCAAAATCATTTTGATCAGATTGTTTTCGATAATAGGCTCAATGCTGAAAAAGCTGCGGAAAAGCTGATAAAAAGCAACTGTAAAAAAATACTGGCTGTATTCGGTGACGAAAACCTGGAAATAACGCAGGTCAGAAGAGATTTCTTTATCAGAAAATTAAAAGAATTCCAGGAAATAGAATGTAAGGTAATCTATTGTGAATCTGCAGAAAGTGTAAAAGAAAAGCTGAATGTCATTCTGGATTATGAACATTTTGACGGTTACTTTGCTATGAGTGACGAAACTCTTGCAGGACTGCACAGCTCTCTTATTAAGAAAAGAATATCCACTTCTGATACCAAAGTGGTTGCTATTACGGAAGGCACTCTTCCCAAATATCTTGATGAATCTTATGAATGTATCATCAATGATGGCTACAGCATGGGAACTATGGCTGCTGTCAAATTACTGAAAATAATACAAGAACCCTAAATCTCTATTATAAGAGACCTAAGAGATTAAAGTGTAAATTGATCAATTAATTTGAATTTGTAGTTCAGTATTAAAATTCAATAGTTTCTATATTGGGTAAAGATTTTTATAGTTAGATTAAATGTAATGATTGTATTTCAGCGAAGCATAAATTGTATTAATGAGTCATAGAGTCTAGATTATTATAAATAGCAAAGCTGCCAAAAGAGTGGCAAAATGTGCGGTTGTATTCAAAATGGCTCCGTTTAATCTTCCTCACGCAACAGTTATCATTCGTGTTGCAGGTTCTAAAGATTCTCTTTCCAAACGAGACATTGCATCAAATAAGATTTCATATTTAGTAGAATAAAACTTTTACGAAAGTTATAGATTAGCTTGACGCTATTCGTAAATTTAAACGTTAGCGGAAATCTTTGTTCCAAAAAACATTCTAAGCGTGCAGTTTCCTTAAAATTGATAATAATTGATTTTCACACAATTTTAGAATGTTTAGATAGAATTCGTCAAATAGAAAAACGAGATGAAATAATTCTAAATAGTTTATGGTGAAATTTTCACTAAATCAAAAAATTGATCTACATCATTAGTGAAGAATTAAATTATTAAATCTGAATATAATATAAAGATATTACCTTCAATTTTAATAATAAGACTTTTAAACCATGAAACTGAATAAAACAAAAACACAAAATTATAGAAGCATTATTGATTATGGAGAATTTAAAATTGAAGATCTAAAACAATAATGATAGGTCCTAACGAAGGGGGGATTTCAAAACTAAAATTCTTCAGCAATTAAAAAACCTAATGAGATATTAGGGTTTGATCCGTTAATAGATTAACCAAGATCTGGGTACATTAAAGTATTTTAATAAGTGTATGTGAGTATTTTATTTTGGTTTAATCACGCTATTTTTGCGCAGGTTGTTCTGCCAAAGTTTTCACTTCTTTTCCAGCCTGTGCATTTGCAGATGCTGCTGTAAAGAAAAGGGCTCCCAATAGAAGCAGTCCGTTTTTTCTGTTTGTGATCATAACTTTAAGTTTGGTTTATTTCCGCAGAACAATGGCAGGAACTCTGTCTTTGTAAGGAGTTGTTATGCTAAAATCTTTATTGCTCCGCTTATCTATATAAATTCAGGATACATCAAATCCTTGCCCAAAGCTTTTTCAAAAAAAAAACATAACATATTGATTATTAGAAACATTATTTTTTAATAAATCAAATAATTTTTATTTCCCTATGATAATATGACTGCTTTACTATTCAAATTGTCCATTGCTTCACATAACGAGCCTGGGAAGTAATGTTACACAAATGGGTAATTGTTTACTCTTTGCATTATCATGAAATTTGAGAATCTTTTATAGTATTATCGAAATGATTATTAAATAAAAATCATTTTTTGTAAATTAGAAAGACAAAACACATCAAACATGAAACCACCTCATTTCCCCTACCTATCAACATATTGATAGTAAACGCTAACTTCCTTAGCATAGAGTATAGAATCAATAGCTGGCAGTTTTAAATCAATACCCTGACAGTTAAAAGCACCAGAATCAATACCTGGCTTTTCGATTAATATTTTATTACCAACAAAAACAAAATAATCCAAAATGAAAACTCGAACAATCACACTACTATTTATTGCTTTATCTCTTGTTGCCTGTGAAAGCCAAAAAGAAAAAGAAAAGGAATTCACAATATCCCAAAAAGCATACAGTATAACTAAAAGCGGAAGTCCTTTCACTGCTATAACATCTTACAGTATATACTATAACCCATTATCAAATGGAACAGTTAAAATAACACTGGAAGACGGTTCAGCCTACACCTCCAAATATTTAGAAGGAAGTAATATTTCTGCAGTTATTTTATTACTAAAAGACTCCAGAACAGTGTTTGATACTCAGAGAAAAGAACTCTCCATTAGAGAAGCCATTGACAAATAGTAAAAACATGAATCATGAAAATAATAACTCTTATAGCACTTGCTTTACTGGTGTCCTCATGTAATGCAAAAAAAACAGTATTTGCCGGACAAAAGGTCTACAAATATGTGAATAAACAGGGACAGGAAGACGGCAAAGATCAGGTTATTGAATACACTGTAACCAAAAAATTTACAACCGTACTTAATGACAGAACAACTCGGTTTGAAATCCCTGAAAACATTAAAGAAAACATTTCCCAAACAGATATCGCCGATGTAGAATATGAAAATGTTGCGCTATATAAAGGGATGGAAAATGTTTATTATACCTCTGAAGGCAGAAAATTTGCCAATAACAAGTATTTTGAACAGAAACCGTTTCACTTCTACTATAGTAAATTTTCACTTACCGCTCTGACAGTTCCATTAAAATTCCGAAAAGGAATTGGTGATGAATTATTAAACCCTCCCAATGTGGAGACTGGATTTAATGTGAATTTTGCTCCTGCCTACAGATTGAACTATAGCAGCTTTAATCCTTCAAAAAAATTTCTGGGTTCCAACACAACCAACTATTCAGTAACCTTTGGTGGAATATTCGGTATTGGCGGAGTGGATCTAAAAACTAAATCAAATGCTCCAGGTCTTATCTCCGATAGAAAGTCAGCAGCTTTTACATATGGCGGAGCAGTTATTCTAGGACTTAATTCAATAGGGTTAGGCTATGCCTTTGGATTTGACAATGTACTGGGAACAGGTAGGAAATATTGGGTATATCAGAATAAAATCTGGCATGGTATCATTGTATCTGTAGACTTAATAAAATAATTTTTTTCAAAATAAAAAACAGCTAAAAAGGGCTGCCTACCAAAAAAAGAGGCAGCCCTAACCATAAAAAAATTGAAAAAGCAGTGTAATGTCTAATGCCCAACTTCAGGAAGCAACCCTCACCAATCCTACTAAGGGAAAACTATCAGGCCATGATCTTGAACGGACCATTTATTATGGATACACCCCTGATAATTGGAATGGAAAAACCATGAAAATTGAGATAATAGTAGCTAAAGTTTTTTGTTGTCATATTGATAATTTTAAATTAATTTTACAGAGTTCTAAATTTTCAGCTGAAAACTACTGATTGTTTAGTTCAAAAGCGGTTTGGCAAAAGCAGGGTAGGCGGAAGTAATTGAATATTATTACTTGTGTTTACATTTGTAGAATAGCGGGGCTTACTTTTTTCAAAGTCCCTTCTTCACCAAGCTATAAACCCATTAGTGAATTTTTAAAACACAAATGCACTAAAAATATAGTACTATTAACCATTTAAAATATATTATAAATGAAGAAAAAATTATTCCTTGCGTTAGTTATTTTACCTATTTTCGGTTTTACACAAGTTGTATTAAATCAAGTTGATGATTTTGAGGATTACACACCAAAAAATTGGACTAAGTCATCATCTACACTACCAAATCAAAATATTGCAACTGGAGGACCTTTGGGATTAAATGATAATTTTTTAAGAGTTCAATCCCCAGCTGGGGGACAGCTTGTTACATTTAATCAAGCACAATGGATTGGAGATTATTATAAATTTGACAGTACAAACAGAATTAAGTTTATTTCTATGGATGTCAGAAATTCAGGATCAAATATTATTTTTTTAAGATTAGCTTTCACAAATAATAACTGGACTGGTACTGATCCTGTATTTTGTTCAACTAACGCTATTGCTGTGATACCTGGTGAAGGTTGGAAGAAAATTAGCTTTCCTATTACAGAAAATGCAATGACGAATGTTAGTACTGGGCAAGGTTACTTAAGTGTTTTTAATAATGTTACAGAATTAAGAATTTTACATAATGATTCTCCTGCCTGGGATTCAGATCCAATTGAAGCTACGCTAGATATTGATAATATTATTGCAAGTAGTTCATCTTTATTGGGAGTTAGTGATTTTGAAGAGAAAAAGAAAATAAAATTGTATCCTAATCCATCAAATGAAAGTATTATATTGAGTAACAATGAAAATTTAAATGAGAATTTTACGTATACTATTTTTGATTTAGCAGGTAGACAAGTTCTTAATGGAAATTCAAAATTTAATAAACAAATAAACATAAAGAATTTGATAAAAGGCAATTATTTTATACAAATAGAAACAAAAAAGGGTGAAATACTTAAAGAAAAGTTGATTAAAAATTAAATCTACTGCCAAAAAAAGTGTTTCGAAACAAGTTAACATAAATTATAAATCCGGAGAAACTCTTTCTTCGGATTTTTTATGCACTTTCTCCGGACTTTGTGTATTAAGACTTAAAGATGTCTTTTTGCGTTAGAAATATAAATACTTTGGATTTTAATCCTGTTTATTTTTTGTTCTGCAAAACGGAAATTCCTGCTTCAATGTTCCATTTAATTCTCTGCTAAATCATTTTGGTTACATTCGTAAACATAAGTCATTTAGGGTTTTAATATTATTTTACTTAGTTGATTTTGATAATAGCCAGAGTTGTATTGCAGTCCTTTTGGGACATTAACATACTAAACATTCTGCAAAGTATATTTTCATTTATTAAATTGCAAAATGTTTTGGTGTGTTGTAAAACGTCAAAAAATCTCAAAAAACAATAGCTTTACTTATAATTTTTAAATTCATGAAAAAATATATCATACTCTTTCTACTGCTTCCATTATGGGGCTTTTCTCAAAAAAAGATATCAAAGAAAGAGAAAGAGGTCCAGAAATTTCAGAAAGAACTGAATGCGGAATACCTTAACCCAAAAGAGACTCCGTTAAGAGGTGATAATTTTAAAAAATTTAAAGGGCATCCCTTCTTTCCTTTTGATACTAAATACAGAGTGACAGCACAATTTGTCAAATCAGAAGATACAAAACCCTTCGATCTTCCTACGTCTTCAGGAAAAACAAAGTCGTATCAGGAATATGGAAAAGCAACCTTTACGTTGGATGGTAAGCCTTATACTGTAACGCTTTACCAAAGTCTGGATTTGATCAAACAGGAAAAATATAAAGACTATCTCTTCCTTCCGTTCCGTGATGCTACCAATGAAAAAGAAACCTATGGAGGAGGGAAATATATGGATCTTAAAATCCCGAAAGGAAATACTATCGTGCTTGATTTCAACCAGTCCTATCATCCCTTCTGTGCTTATAACGCTTATGATTACAATTGCCCCATTGTTCCTGAGGAAAATAAACTTCCTGTAGAAATCCGTGCAGGGGTAATGTATGAAGATATCTACCATCACTAATACTATGATACATTTAGAATTCTTTAGACCAGAAGATCTTTCCGGAGTCAGTTATGTTTTGGATGACAATCAGATGAGGTTTACAGCGACTGCTCAGCAGGCTTTACAAAGCATCAGTGAGCGGGATGATGATGACGCATTTCCAGTGACGATATTTCAAAATGATCTGCCTGTAGGTTTTTTTGTCCTTGATTTTGGAAAAGATAAACTTGATCTTACGGATAATGAAAACTCAGCTTTACTGCGTTCTCTGTCTGTAAATCCTCAGATGCAGGGCAAAGGAATCGGGAAAGCTGCGATGCTGGAAGTAGGTACTTTTGTCCAAAATCATTTCAAGACCTGCGATGAAATTGTGCTGGCTGTCAACCAGAAAAATGAATCTGCTTACCATATTTATCTTCAGGCAGGATATATTTATGACGGTAAAACGAGGATCGGAAGAAGCGGGCCTCAATACCTGATGTATAAAAAACTTTAATAAAATTTTAAAATCATAATTTTTTATCTGCTGATATCTTTCCATAACTTTGAGTAACATCAAATTACAAAACATGGAAATATCACTTCAAAATCAGGTGGCAGTAGTTACAGGAGCTTCCAGCGGGATCGGTTCAGGAATTGCAAAATCATTGGCTGCGGCAGGAGCAACAGTGATCGTCAATCATTCCTCGGAAAGATCTACGGATGAAGCTAAAGTCGTTTTAAAGGAAATAACGGACGCCGGAGGAAAGGGAATGACCTACCAATGCGATGTTTCCAGGGAAGACCAGGTAGTCAGAATGTTTCAGGATGTCATTGCTGAATACCAGACTGTAGATATTCTGGTTAATAATGCAGGTATTCAAAAGGATGCGGAATTCACGGAAATGACTTTGGATCAATGGAATGCTGTCATCGGGGTCAATCTGACGGGGCAATTTCTATGCGCCAGAGAAGCCATTAAAGAATTTCTGCGACGGGGAATAGATCCCTCTCGGTCTGTTGCCTGTGGAAAAATTATTCATATCAGTTCGGTGCACGAAATTATTCCGTGGGCGGGACATGCTAATTATGCTTCCAGTAAAGGTGCAGTCAGAATGCTGATGCAGACATTGGCTCAGGAATATGGTGCAGACAAAATACGTGTCAATTCCATTTGCCCGGGAGCTATTCAAACTCCCATTAATAAGACTGCCTGGGATACTCCGGAAGCTCTCAATTCTCTCCTTACTCTTATTCCTTATAACCGAATCGGCCAGCCACAGGATATCGGAAACTTAGCTGCATTCCTTGCCAGTGACCTTGCAGATTATATCACCGGAACCAGCATTTTCGTGGATGGTGGAATGACTACATTTGAAAGTTTTTCTACGGGAGGGTAGGAGAGTTCAAGGTTTAAAGTTTTCAGGTTATTCCTAGAGTTTGAAACGGAATTAAATATTACTCATTATTCATTACTCATAATTATCGCTTATGTCGGAAAAACAGAGAATTTCAGATGTTTCATGGAAAAAATGGGGTCCCTATGTCAGTAACCGTGAATGGGGACTTGTTCGTGAAGATTACAGTGAAAACGGAGATGCGTGGAATTATACCAATCATGACACCGCAGAAGCCAAAACATACCGTTGGGGCGAAGAAGGAATATGCGGAATCTGCGACGATCTCCAGAAGCTTGTATTTTCTGTAGGATTCTGGAATAAAAAAGATAAAATGGTCAAAGAGCGGTTTTTTGGACTCACCAATGGACAGGGAAATCATGGTGAAGATGTGAAAGAATATTTTTACTATCTGGATTCTACCCCTACACATTCCTATATGAAAATGCTGTATAAATATCCTCAAAATGACTTCCCTTATGAACAGCTTGTAAAAACAAATGCAGCAAGAGGAAAAGAGGATGCTGAATATGAGTTGATTGATACCGGAATTTTTGATTACAATGAATACTTTGACATCTTTATCGAATACGCAAAAGAAAGTCAGAACGATATTCTTGTAAGATTAATAATAGTCAATAAATCTGAAAAGGAAGCGCCTCTTGTAATTCTTCCGACTGTCTGGTTCAGGAATACCTGGAACTGGGGATATGATGACTATAAACCTCAACTGTCTGCAGAAGATGCAGATCATATTAAAGTCAAGCATCAGGATATTGAGATTAAAAATGTCTATGCAAAACAATCTTTAAAAACATTATTCTGTAATAACGAAACCAATAATGAAAGGCTTTATCAGTCTTCCAATGAGTCGAAATACTGTAAAGACGGGATCAATAATTTTGTAATGACGGGAAATTCTCAGACTGTGAATCCTCAAAATACAGGAACTAAAGCTTCTTTCTTTATGGATGAAGATTTTAAAGCAGGAGAATCGAAAATATTTGAATTCAGACTTTCAGATAAAGATCTAAGGGAACCTTTTAAAGATTTTGATGCTCTTTTTGAACAAAGAAAAAAAGAGGCAGACGAGTTTTATGCAGAAATTCAGAAAGGAATTGCTTCGGACGATGAAAAACTGGTTCAGAGACAGGCTTTTGCCGGAATGCTTTGGAATAAAATGTTTTATCACTACAATGTAGAAAAATGGCTGAAAGGTGATCCTGCAGAAATACCTCCGCCAAAATCCCGGGAGTCAATAAGAAACTTCGACTGGAAGCATCTTAACAATGAACACATTGTTTCCATGCCGGACAAATGGGAATATCCATGGTATGCAACATGGGATCTGGCATTTCACACCATTAGTTTTTCCCTGATAGATCCGGATTTTGCAAAACATCAGTTAAAACTCTTTCTGTTTGAATGGTATATGCATCCCAACGGACAGCTTCCCGCTTACGAATGGAACTTAAGTGATGTGAATCCTCCGGTACATGCCTGGGCGGTTTTCAGAGTATTTAAAATTGATGAATATTTAAAAGATAAACCCGACCTGGAATTTCTGGAAAGTGCTTTCCAGAAGCTATTGATGAATTTTACCTGGTGGGTGAATAAGAAAGACCTTAACGGTAATAATATTTTTGAAGGAGGATTCCTGGGACTTGATAATATCGGTGTTTTTGACAGGAATTCTGTTTTGCCCAACGGAGAACAGCTGGAACAATCGGATGGAACAAGCTGGATGGCCATGTTTGCTCTGAATATGATGAGAATTGCCCTGGAACTGGCTCTTTACAATAAAGTATATGAAGAAATGGCGATGAAATTCTTTGAACATTTCCTGTCGATTGCCCATTCACTGGATAATATGGGCGATGAGAATTTCTGTCTTTGGGATGAGCAGGATGAATTTTTCTATGATGCTATAGCCTCCAGTGACGGAACACATATGTATCTCAAGTTAAGAACCATTGTTGGATTAATTCCGATGTTTGCCGTTGAGGTCATCGATGATGAAATGATTGAAAACCTTCCCAATTTCAAGAAAAGAATGAAATGGGTACTGGATAACAAGCCTGAACTGGCTTCTCTGGTTTCAAGATGGGAAGTGAAAGGGCAGGATTCCAAACACCTTTTATCTCTGCTTCGGGGACATCGCTTGAAAAGACTGTTAAACCGAATGTTGAATCCGGATGAATTTCTAAGTGATTACGGCGTAAGAGCTTTATCCAAAGAATATGAAAACAATCCTTACACGTTAACATTGAATGATACGAATTACAGCGTAAAATATACCCCTGCAGAAAGTGATAGCGGACTTTTTGGTGGAAACAGCAACTGGCGCGGTCCGGTGTGGTTTCCTATCAATTTCCTTATTATTGACAGTCTTCAGCGTTTTTTCTTCTATTACAGCCCGGATTTTTTAGTGGAATATCCTACGGGAAGCGGTAATTATTCAAACCTGGATCAGATTGCAGATGCCTTAAACAAGAGACTTGCCAAGATATTTTTAAAGGATGAAAATGGGAAACGCCCGGTTCATGGGCAGTATGAAAAATTTCAGACCGATCCGGATTTTAAAGATTATATCCTGTTCTATGAATATTTTCACGGAGACAACGGCCGTGGAGTAGGAGCTTCCCATCAGACCGGCTGGACGGGACTTATTGCTAAGATTCTTCAGCCCAGATTTTCCAAAAAAGAAATGGCAGCATCTGAAACAGAAATACCGGAGGATATTGGAAAAACAACAGGAAAGTAAAAAGATGATCTGGTTTACTCAAATATCTGCTGAATAATTTCCAGTGAGGCCGGAGTTTTGAAATCCGTGATATGGTAATGATAATAGACCAAAAGACTGTCCAGGAAATCTTTTCTTAAAGAAGGATGGATTTTTGTGGCATAAAAATCTTCTGCACAAAGCGCTTCTTTCCACAACAAGGAAATTTCTTCATTGAAAAGCTGATGACTTATTCCCGGAGAAAAAGTTCCGGTCTCCGGATCTAAAAATCTGCCTTCACTCAATAATGGAGCTACACCCTGAATTTTTAAAAAAGAAAGCAAAAACAGAAGATGTGCCTGATAATTTTTATTCGTCAGCTCACTGATAAGATGATCAATTCCGGAATAGATCGGAATATTTTTATTCTCATGCTTAAGAATATGGCTCAGAAAATCTGAGATGAAGAAAATGACGGTATTGACCTTGATGTCTGTATAAATATCATTGTTTTTTACCAGTTCAAACTTTGAAACAGACGGGATTCCGTTGCCCCGCGATGGATTTACAGAAAAATTGAGCTGGCTCAGCGGTTGAAGCAAGGCTTTCTTTTTATTCTTTTTGGAATAAATTCCCTTCAGAAAATAGCTTTGAAAACCCTCTTCTTCTGTAAAACAATGCAATACAGCATCATTTTCTCCATATTTTATAAATGAAAGTAAAAAACCGTTTTGAGAATTCATTAATTAACCACTCCTATTTTGGCGGTAGCTTTATCAGATCCGTCTTCATTCGTCATCAGGACAAAATAAATCCCTGAGGCTACTCTTGTTCCTTTCTGATTATTCATATCCCATTCATAATATCCTCCGCGTGCTACGGCTGAGTGCACTACATTTCCTGCAGCATCTACAATTCTTATATTGGTTTTTTCTGCAAGACCCTTAATGGTTACTTTTCCTTTGAAGTTAGAATAAACAACAGGATTAGGATACACTACAACATCCCCGAAATTGGACGTTACATCTGCAACATCGCCCTGATACGTTACAATACCATTATACGTTACAAAATATACTTTACCCGTTTTCTTATCAATCTTTATATCGGTAACACTATTCGTAGGAAGAGGTGAATTTTCTTTTGTAAAATGTTTTATGGTTCTCTGACCGTCGGCAGACAGATAATAAACACCACCACCATCAACAGATACCCACTTGTAATCACCTGCATCTACCGCAACCTGAAGAATTGCTGACTCTCTGAAAAGCTCTTCCCCCAAACCATTCTGCTCTATAACTATAGGCTCCACTTTAGGCTGAGCGCTTTTTATTTCTGATGCTGCGTTGGACATGATCCTCAGACCACCGTCTGTACCGATCCATGCATCACCAGCCTTATCAAATGCTACAGATAAGATTCCTCCTGAACTGTTAAATCCATTAGCCGTTCCCAGGATATAATCTGAATCATCGGAAAGGTTAAGAGCATTTTTATAATCATATACCCAGAAATTATTAGATCTTGGCAGAGGTGTCCAAAGCATGTTTTCATGGTAAAAAGTCTTTTGTATACCATCACTGGCAAGAACTATTTTCTTGATGAGAAAATCATCAGATGCTTTATCGTAAATTCCTATAGAAGGGTTTCCATCGTTGAATCCAAAAGAAACAAAGAGATTATTTTGTGGGTCTACAGCAAAACCTACAGGACGTCTGAGGTAAGGCTGTGCCCCCAGATTATAATATTTTACCAGTTCAAAATCTTTACTTGTCGCATTATATTTCATTTTGTACACTCCGTTATCCAACATTGTATAATTGGTAAAGAGCACTTCATTACTGTTATAAGGACTTATAATAGCATCCAGTACATTGATGAAAATGGGACGATTGGGATTACTTTTATTGAAAAATGAGGGATAAATCCACTCTGTACCATTGAAATAATAAAATCCCGGTTCTTGTGGCTGAATAAACGGATGGTTGTAGTTATTGGCTCTGGCGCCAGAGGAAACTAAAAGTTGGTTATTATCAAAAAGATTGATATTATACGCAAAATTGAAGTAAGGGCCGGAAGGTTTAAAAGTATTGTTCCCTTCATCCTTAATCCCCGATAATACCGTTCCGCCTAAAATCTTTCCACCGGCTGTTAATGCAGTATTACATTCTTCACCAAGGCTTACTGCATTTTGCGATACTCCATTGATTCCATAAGTATATACCCGGTTATCTGTCACCACAATACTATTAGAAGTAATCACCAGATCCCTGATTTTTTCAAAAGTAGTAGGAAGTTGTGTTGGAGTACCGTTGTTATAAATATAAGCTGCTGTAGCCGTTGAATACACCAGTTCTGATTCTGAATCTATATGTTTGAAAGCTCCCGGAGCTTCCGTTGTCCAGGTAGAAAATACCGGAAACGTAGTATTCATTTGATGGCTTTTCAATCCAGTATCCGTTACAGAATATACTTTATTTCCGAATATCGTGGCTTCATTACTTGCCTGATAAACACCACCGGAAAGGAAAAATGCAGAATCACCAAACTCTTTATTCTGAAGGTTAAATATGGAAACTCCATATCCAACTGAAATGACAGCCTGATCTCCTGTTATGGAAATATGGTTGATCTTTTTGTTCCCGTTATATCCTGTAGCAATAGGAATATCAACAATATATTTGATTTCCTGTGGCGTAATGACGTCCATAGACCCGTTTTCATAACCGATAAGTCCTGTTTTAGTCTGCGGATTATAATCGAAAGCAGTAATTCCGATATTATGCAGCCCATTGGCTTTGGATAACTTCGTAATTTCTCCTGTTGATATTGTATAATAGAATATTCCGTTTTGAGTGGCTGCAATGATTTTTCCGTTGTCTTCTTTCATGGCTAAGACATTATTATAGGAAAACAGATCTGCCCATTTTTTGGATGAAATAACCTGAGCTTTTGTCAGCTGCAGGGATGCTAAAATACCAAGAGAAATTATAAAGAGTTTTTTCATATTATGCGGTTATGCTGCTATCTATTACCTGATTGTTCCAGGAAATATGCTGTACGTTTTTGTTTGTATCAAAATAAAAATCTATCCTGCCTAAAAGAAGGCCTGCCCATCCTACCTGGTTGACAAGAACATTTTTGCCCTGTCTGTTGGTAAAGTTCTGAGGTTCCGGTAAGAATGTATGAGTATGGCCTCCTAAGATAATATCAATATTTTCCGTATTGGCGGCTAAAATTTTATCACTTATTTTATCAGGTTCGTCTTTGTAGTCGTAGCCGATGTGTGAAAGACAAATCACAAGATCACATTTCTGATCTTTCTTCAGGAAATTTGAATAATGCTGCGCTACATCAATCGGGTTGGTATAAACGGTTTCTCCATATTGTTTTTTGCCTACAAGGCCATCCAGCTGGATTCCCACCCCGAAAATTCCCACTTTTATTCCATTCTTGCTGAAGATCTGATAAGGAGATGTTTTCCCGTCAAGAACAGTGTTTTTAAAGTCATAATTGGAACAGATAAAAGGAAACTTCGCATTGGGAAGCACTTTTAAAAATCCATCAAGTCCATTATCGAAATCATGATTTCCCATAGTAGAAGCATCATATTTCATCATAGACATTAATTTGAATTCCAGTTCACCTCCGAAGAAATTAAAATAAGGAGTTCCCTGGAAAATATCTCCGGAATCAAGAAGAAGAACATTACTTTCCTGACTCCTGATCTGTTGGATTAAGCTTGCCCTTCTTGCAAAACCTCCCTGATTGGGATTTTTTGTATAGCTTGCATCAAAAGGCTCTATTCTGCTATGTTGGTCATTAGTATGTAGAATAGTCAGTTTATTTGCAGATTTTAAATTAAGAATTTTTAATTCCTCCGCCATCATCATATTAGGAGCTAAAGCCATTGCTAAAGATCCGCTTCCTATTGCTTTTAAAAAACTTTTTCTATCCATTATTACTTCCCTATAAAATGTAAACGAACATCCGAATTGACCACCACTTCAGGTGATTTTTTAAAATAATCGATAAATAAATCTCTCATTTTAATACCTGTTGCAATAGATTCTCCTTTAGCAAAGAATTTCATATTGTCTCCACCCAACGCAAGATAGTCTGATGTGGCAATATAATAATCTTTCTCCGGATCTACTGTGTAGCCGTTAATTAAGGATTTAATTACCTGTCCGTTTTTTGTTTCAATATATAAATGAGAAACAGGATTGTTGACCTGCGTTTTTGCATAATACTCAAAAAGCCCCTGTAAATCTGCTCCTTTCATTTTTACAATGACCACTTCATTTTCGAAAGGCATTACTTCAAATACATTTTTAAGTAAGATATCTCCTTTTCCGATAGTGGTTCGGATTCCTCCGATATTGATCAATGCAGCGTCTACGTTTTGCTTAAGATGAGTTTTGATCCATTCATTACCTCCTTCAAACGTATAGTCAGCTAAAAGATTGCCCAGATTGCTGTTATCGCCCTGCTTGGTAAGATCCACATTGGTATGCGAGATCTTCTGGTTCATTTCTTTATCCAGTTTCTGCTTATAAGGTTCGATAAATTTTACAAACTCCTCATCATTTTTTAGCTCATTATTAATAGAAATATTTTTCTGGGTCTTTACATTCACAAGCTGCGGCGCAGAAGCCGTTTTGCATGCAGTAAGCGACACCAGAGCAATTCCCAGTAACAAGAATTTATTTTTCATAATCTCTTTTAGTATATGCAAATATAACTATATGTATAATAAAACATTATTATTTATTACAAATTCTTACTGTAAATTATTAAATTTGGCAAAAATAATTCTAACAGATGAGCATTTTAAAAGGAGTAGGTGTTGCATTGGTAACGCCCTTTAATGAAGATTTATCCGTTGACTTCGAAAGTTTGACAAAACTGGTGGAGTACAATATTGAAAACGGAACCAATTATTTAGTTGTATTGGGAACAACGGCAGAAGCCGCAACGCTTTCTGCAGAGGAGAAGAAACAGGTAATTGAGCATATCATTAAGGTGAATAATAAACGTCTTCCTTTAGTTTTGGGAATTGGCGGTAACGATACTCTTGATGTCAAGAAACAGATTGAAGAAGCAGATCTTTCTGCATTTGAAGCCGTACTTTCAGTATCTCCCTATTATAATAAACCCAACCAGGAAGGTCTTTATCAGCATTATAAGGCATTAGCTTCCACAGGTAAAAATATTATCATTTATAATGTTCCATCAAGAACAGGGCAAAATGTAGAAGCTGATACTACGCTTCGTCTTGCAAATGAATTCCCGAATTTGTTTTTAATTAAAGAGGCGGCGCCGAATATTCTGCAGTATTTTGATATCCTCAGAAAGAAGCCTGAAGGCTTTTCTTTAGTTTCCGGAGATGATGAATATACATTGCCGGTAACATTAGCCGGTGGAGATGGTGTAATTTCCGTAATCGGGCAGGCCTATCCTAAAGAATTCTCTACGATGGTACAGCTGGCTTTCGAAGGTAAGGTAAAAGAAGCTTATGAAATCCATAACAAACTTGTAGATATTACCCGTTTGATTTTTGCTGAAGGTAATCCTTGTGGTATTAAAGTAATCCTTACAGAAAAAGGAATCATCAAAAATTATCTTAGACTTCCTTTGGTAAAAGCTTCGGAAGGTCTTCATGCAAAAATTAAGGCTGAAATGGCTAAAATTTAACTAATGATTATGAATGGTTATTGGAAATGAATAATGCTTTTCCGGTATATTTTAACATTATAGTAAGCATATTAAGGTGAAAGGTGATATACTTTCACCTTTTTATTTCCACATCTGATGGGATTAAAGATTATTCGGTGAAAATTTTCATCAACTTTGCATTTGAAAATTAGAATAAAAAACAAATTTAGAATATGAAATTAATAGAAGCGAAAGAAAAGGATATTCCTTTAATCCAGGAATTGGCAAGAAGATCGTGGGAGAATGCTTATGCAGGAATTATTTCAGATGAACAGATCAATTATATGCTGGGAGAGATGTATTCTAAAGAAGAAATTTCAAAACACCTCGATAATCCAAATTATCATTATTATTTAATCTTTAACGAAAATAATGCTTCTTTCGAAGGCTTTATTGGTTATGAGCATGGCTACGAACCGGATACTACAAAACTGCACCGCATTTATCTGGTTCCGGAAAGTAAAGGTAAAGGATTCGGAAAAAGAGCTATTGATTTCCTGAAGAAAAAACTTTCTGAAAGCAATGACATAAGAATCATTCTCAATGTAAACAAGGAAAATAGCGCAAGAAAATTCTACGAATCCCAGGAATTTAAAGTTTATAATGAGATGGTTTTGGATATTGGAAATGGCTTTGTAATGGATGATTATCAAATGGAATATCTAATTCACAAGTAATTGACTTAAAATTTTGTAACTTTATCCTGTAATTCTATAACAAGTGATTTCTTTTTTTGATTCATCTTTGCTTCAGAACCAAATCACTTATACAATACATTCATATGCTTGGTTTTGAGCTGAAAAAGCTTTTTATCAGTATATTTTTTTCATCCTTAGTGTTTAAATTCCTGTATTCTAAAATACAGGAGTTTTTTCGTGTATAAAGTGAAATATTAAAAACATGCATCTATTTCACGTTTAATTGAAATAAATTGTTATATTTACTCAATAATATTGGCTTATATATACTAGGATGAAAATGTATGTTAAATTTGATTTCAATGCCCTTTGTAAAAAGGTATTGGACGAAAAACTTAAAGAACACGGGCTGAAGTACAGGTTACTGAACTTCGGTGAGGTGGAATTCTATGAGCCCCTTACACAGGAACAGCACAATCTTTTTAAGAAAAATCTTGAAGAGTATGGTATCGAGATCATAGAAAGCCAAAAAAGCGCGCTGGTACAGAAAATAAAAGATGCTATTGTGGAGCTCGTTTTTTCTGATGAAATTATACCGGTAAAAGCCTCCATCTATATTTCTGAAAAGCTGAATCACAGCTATGGATATCTTTCCAATCTTTTTTCGGAAGTTGCTTATACCTCTATTGAGAATTTTATTATTCTGCAAAAGATTGAGCATGCAAAGGCTTTGATCATAAGAAATAAACAAAGTCTTACAGAAATTGCCCATAAGCTGAACTACTCCAGTGTAGCCCATTTGAGTACCCAGTTCAAAAATACAACAGGAATTACACCATCCCAGTTTCAAAAAATTATAGGCAGGCGAAGAAGAGCACAAAGCAAGGTAATAAATCCTAAAATGCAGTATGAATAAAGAATTTCTGAACGTAATTGTAGCAGATAACGATCAAAATACTTTGATTTTTTTTAAAAATATTTTGAAAGAGTTAAAAATCTCTATAAAAGTTCAATGTTTTAGTAATGGGAACAATCTTATGGAATATCTGAATAATGACGATGCGGTAGTGCCGGAACTTGTTTTTATCAATTATATGATTCCTGGAAAAGAAAGTATGGAATGTCTGGAAGATATCAGTTCGAACTCAAAATTCAATAATATGGTGACGGCTATTTTTTCTGAGCCGATTCCGGAAAGTGAAATAGAAGATATTTTTGTAAAAGGAGCTCATATTTTTATGAAAAAACCGGAGTGTTTTGAGAAGCTTAAAAAGGTGCTTTCGGAAGTGATTACTATCAACTGGCAGTATCATACTTCAGGATTGAATAAAGATAATCTCATCTTGAAAGTGTGATGAGTAAAGGATTTATTAATTAAATGTTAATGATTTTTTAATCGTATTTACAGCATACTATTCACGAATAAGTGAAAATTTTATAACTAATAATTAAAATAATATAAAAGGCATCTGAATTAATATTCTGACATTTGTAAAAGTAAACTCAGACACAAATTTCATTATATAGTAGAAGATACAGATGAATGGGAAGTAATTGTTTCTTAAGAACAAAATTTTATAAATCACGATGTTAGTTAAACAAAATGGATTATACTAATTTTCCAATTTTAAAGCACAGAAGATCTTTAAACAAAACGGTACAATCATGAAAACTCAATAAGTAGTTGGAGATATTTTTATTCGTTTCATTCCCTCATCTCCACCGAAACACAGTTAGTTTTTATAATAAGCAAGTTGGAAAAAATAATTCATTTTGTTTTTTTTATAATTTATTTTAATAGTTATGGTTTTAGCTCATTATTATATTGTTATATAAATATTTTCACACCACATCACAAAATATTAAGCCTGAGCTATTAAAATAAATTTTTTTTGGACACACCAAAAGTAATTTCTTCTAAAGAACAGTTTTATAAGGGGGCCGCAGGAAGTTTTTTCTGCGGTTTTTTTATGATATTTTACTCCACTTATTTTTTCCTCTGTAGTATCTGATATAATAGTTTTTGATGATCATATTGTCAGGTCTTGAAAGCATAGGATCTGCTTCAAGGATTTTTTCTACCGTATTTTTTGTTGTTTTGATGATCGCCAAGTCATTAATAAGATCCAGCCTTTTAAAATCTACTACACCACTTTGCTGAGTACCCAGTATATCTCCGGGACCGCGAAGCTGCATATCCACCTCAGAAATTTTAAAACCGTCGTTGGTCTCAGTCATGGTTTTAATACGCGTTCTGCTTTCTTTTGATAATTTATCGGAAGTCATCAGAATACAGTAACTCTGTTCAGCACCTCTTCCCACACGTCCTCTGAGCTGGTGAAGCTGTGATAGTCCGAACCTTTCCGAGCTTTCAATTACCATTACTGAAGCATTCGGAACATTTACTCCTACTTCAATTACCGTTGTTGCAACCATTATTTCAGCTTTTCCGGAAGCAAAATAAGCCATAGCAGTATCTTTTTCGTCCGGTTTCATTTTTCCGTGAAGCATGGTGACGTTATATTCTGAGAAAAACTCCATAACATGCTCCAGGCCTTCCATCAGATTTTTATAATCCAACGTTTCAGATTCCTCAATCAAAGGATATACGAAATAAACCTGTCTGCCCTTTCTAATTTCATCTTTACAGAAATTATATACATACAATCTGTCTTTTTCCCTGCGGTGAGCTGTAATAATAGGCTTTCTTCCCACGGGCATCTCATCAATCACGGAAACATCCAGATCAGAATAAAAACTCATAGCCAGAGTTCTTGGAATAGGGGTGGCGGTCATCACCAGAATATGAGGCGGAATCTTATTTTTAGCCCAAAGTTTGGCCCTTTGGGCAACTCCGAATCTATGCTGCTCATCAATAATGGCTAATCCCAGATTTTTAAATTTAACCTTGTCTTCAAGAACAGCATGAGTTCCTACCAAAATAGAAAGTGTCCCATTTTCCAGTTCTTCATGGATAATTCTTCTTTCAGCTGCTTTGGCAGAACCTGTAAGAAGACGGATATTAATTCCTGTTTTTTCCAACAGCTCTTTGATACCGTGGTAATGCTGCTGGGCAAGAATCTCCGTAGGAGCCATCAGACAGCTCTGAAATCCGTTGTCCATCGCAATAAGCATGGTAAGAAGGGCAACCATCGTTTTTCCTGATCCTACATCTCCCTGCAAAAGCCTGTTCATCTGAATAGGCCTTTTCATATCCATTCTTATTTCCTTCAAAACCCTTTTCTGTGCATTGGTAAGCTCAAAAGGAAGATGGTTTTCATAAAAATCATTAAAATGATCTCCGATTATCGGGAAAGGATTACCATGAGACTGTGTTTTATGATGAAACTTTTTTAAGCCATATCCCAACTGAAAGAAGAATGATTCTTCAAACTTCAATCTGTAGTCCGCTTTATCAAAATGTTCCTGGTCTTTTGGAAAGTGAACATTCAGAAAAGCGTGCTGTCTTGACATGAACTTGAATGTTTTCATCAGATATTCCGGAAAATTTTCTTCAATAAGATTGGGAATCTCCCTGCAGATATTTCTTAAAGCATTCTGGAAAAACCTTTGATTTAATCCTCTTTTGGTCAGTTTTTCAGAACCCGGATAAATAGGTTTAAGACGAGTGTCTCCTTCTTTTTTTTCTTCCGCTTCAATTTCCGGATGCGGCATAGAAAACTGACGGTTGAAAACATTGATCTTTCCGAAAATATAAACTTCCCTGTTGATTGGAAGCTGTTCTTTTAACCACTTGGAATATTGAAACCAAACCAGATCCATACTCCCGGTTTCATCATTGAATTTTGCAGATAATCTTTTGGTTTTACCCGTCTGAATTTCCTGTACCTGAGTAATTCTCCCCTTCAGCTGAATTTCCTGGCTGGTTTCTTCTCCGAGCTGAGAAACGGTATAGATCTTACTTTTGTCCAGATAACGGATAGGGTAGAAATTCAACATGTCTTCTACAGTAGATAAGCCCAAGACACTTTTAATGAGTTTGGCTCTTTCAGGACCTATTCCTTTTACATATTCTATGGAGGTTTCGAGATTCATTGTCTGATTTCAGGATGCTGTTTTTCGAATTTTAAGATTCTTATTTCGGATCATAAAAATAAAGGTTCGAATTTCGGCAAAATAAGAAAGACTTCCAAAAAATTGGAAGCCTCTATAGTGATTTTTTAGCATTGAAACTGAAAATCTATGTTTCAAAGTTCTGAATTAATCTTTGATCTTAGATCTGAATTTTTTCTGGTAATCCTCCCATTGTTCTCTGGTCTTGATCTTTTTAAACAGATCTTTGGAGATCAGTTCCAGATAGGGTTCCAGTTCTTTGGCAGATAATTCTCCCTGCAGAATGGTGATGGGATCGCCATGCTCATCCAGAAATACTGTGCTTGGGACAGCTCCTACATTCATATATTGGGTAAACTCATGCAGAGAATTTTTTCCTTTTTTATGTTCAGTATTGGGATTTGAAAATGTTCTTCCGAAAATTTCAATACTCTTTTTTTCTTCCGCATTAAATTTTACGGGATAATAATTCTCATTTAAAATCTGAGCCAGTACAGGGTGGCCGTACGTTTTTTTATCCATGATTTTGCATGGACCACACCAGTCTGCATAGAAATCAATCAATATTTTTTTTGGATTTTCTTTTTGAGCTTTTAAAGCCTCCTCAATGGTCATCCACTTTACCTGTGCAAAACTGATATTTAATAAAAGTAAGAGAACTATGCTTAAAATTTTCTTCATATTGTGATATTTAGGTAAAAATAAGCATAATTACTTATTTTCTATTTTACATCCTGCATTAATTTTTTCACGTACGGAGATATCAAAATTAATACCACTCCGGCAATTACCGCATACAATCCCAATTGTTTATATCCATCAGTATAAGTGATTAATTCATCATAGTTGGTAGATCCTTTTTTTGCCGTAGCAAGACTGGCTCCGATAATCCCGGCAACATACTGTCCGTAAGCCGAAGCAAGGAACCACATTCCCATCATCATTCCCTGAAGGTTCTTGGTAGAAAGTTTTGTCATGATAGATAATCCGATAGGAGAGAGGCATAATTCTCCAAGTGTAATGATTAGCAGTGCCAGTGTGAAGAAGTTCAGTGAAGTGATTCCCTGAAGGTCTGCAAACAGACGTGTTGCAAACAAAACATAATATCCTAATCCTAAGAAAATAAATCCTAATCCGAATTTGATGATTGTGTTGGGTTCAATTTTTCTTTTGTTCAGCCAGATCCAAAGAAGCCCGATCAGTGGAGCAAGGAAGATAATAAAGAAAGCTCCTCCTGAATTATTTACACCATTTGGATCTAATCCTAAAAGATCCTTATTCAGGTTCTTAGCTGCGAAAATACTTAAAGAACCTCCACTTTGCTCATAAATTCCCCAGAATATGATTGAAAATATAATGAATACTAAAGCAGCCCAAAGTTTTTTGCGCTCAGAAGCGGTTACTTTAGACATTTCATAGAATAAATAGATTAAGGTTAATGGCCCGATGGTCCACATAAAATAATCTGTATATTCAGTTTTAGCAACCATAGTCATAATGATAGGTACAAAAACCAGTGACAAGGCATAGACTCCATATTCTTTCCATTTTGGTATTGGAGCTGTTTTTTCTTCTGCTAAAGGATGTCCAGGCTGTAAACCGATAGTTCCTAATGTTCTTTGCGTAAATACAAAGTTAATTAAGCTTATCACCATTACTATTGAAGCCAATCCGAAAGCAATATGCCATCTCATTTCTTCTGCAATAATGTTGCTTAAAAATTCTCCTTTACCAATAGCAATACATAAATAACCTCCTAATAATGCCCCTAGATTAATTCCCGCATAAAAAAGTGAAAAGCCTGCATCCGCTCTTGAGTCATTAGGTTTATAAAGCTGTCCTACCATAGAAGAAATATTAGGTTTAAAGAAACCTGTTCCTACTACAGTGAATGCTATTCCTAAGAAAAAGAATTTGTGCGGATCGGTAGCAAGAATTAAACTTCCTACTATCATCAGAAGTCCGCCCCAGAAAAGGGATTTTCGGAATCCTAAAATTTTATCGGCAAAAAGACCTCCTACAAAAGTAAAGGCATATACGAATGCCTGAGTAGCGCCATATTGAAGATTGGCTTCTTTTTCATGGAAATTAAGCTGAGAAATCATAAAGAAAACCAGCATTCCACGCATTCCGTAGAAACAGAAACGTTCCCACATTTCAGAGAAAAACAGGCTCCAGATTTGTCTGGGATATTTTCCTTTGAAATTTTGTATTTCATCTAAAGTTAAGCTCATAATGATATATGATTAAGTTCTAATTAAGGGTTTTTATCTTTCTGATCCAGTTCAAAACGGATTCTGTCCTGGTCAATAATTTGTTTTAATTCTTCTTCTTTTGGGAGGTACAGCAGGTATTTGCTGGCAAATAAATTGTTTTTATCATTCAGAATGGAATATTTTACAATGGTCTCATCTTTTTCTGAGCATAATAAAATTCCGATAGTTGGGTTATCATCTTCACCGCGTTTCAGATCGTCATACATTCTTACATACATATCAATCTGTCCTATATCCTGATGAGAGAGTTCTCCCGTTTTTAAATCAATAATGACAAAGCATTTTAATATGTAATTATAGAAGACAAGATCGATGTAGAAGTCTGATGTATCCGTAGAAATATGTTGTTGTCTCGCTACGAAAGCAAACCCTTTTCCAAATTCAAGTAAAAACTTTTGAATATGATCAATAATGGCTGTTTCAATTTCTTTTTCAGAAAATTGTTCATCAGCTTTTAATCCAAGAAACTCAAAAATATAAGGATCTTTTAAAACACTGTGAATAGTTTCCGGAGAAGATTTTTTATGTTCTAAAACCCTTTCATAAGCAAGCGAATTGATTTGTCTTTTAAGATCCCTGTAATTCCAGTTATTTTGAACGGATTCATTGATATAGTAATTCATTTTATCAGCATTGTCAAGCCTTATCAGTAATCTGTAATGGGTCCAGCTCAATTCGTGACGCAATGCGTCACATATTGGAAATGCATGATAAAAAGAGCGCATGTTTCTTAAGTTACTTTCATCAAACCCTTTTCCAAATTCTAAGGTAAGCTTCTGAGAAAGTTTTTTCAGCGTATATTTTCCGTATTCTGCCCGTTCTTTTCCTTGTTGTTCATCTTCAACAATCAATTTTCCAATCTGCCAGTAAGTGAGCAGCAGCGTAGAATTCGCTATACGAAACACTTTTTCGCGCGACTGCCTAATGATTTCCTTTACGGATTGGAATAAAGAATCTTCGGAAATTTCCATCATACGAAAATAAAAAAAACCTCTGACTTAGCAGAGGTTTTATGATATTTTGTTGATACAATTAGTTTACACCGTGCATCATTTTCTTTAAGATAGGTGAAATTAAACCTAAAATCACAGAAGCAATCCCACAAAGTACTACGAATACCATGAAGAATTCAAATAAATTGTGAATTTCAAATCCTACAAAAGTAGGGTTGTGTAATGGAAGCTGAGCTTTATCAAAAGCTGCAACCTGATCAGCTGTCAGGGTTACTTTTTTATCTAAAACATCCTGTAGATTAATACCCATTTCTTCAGCCTTTTTGAACTTATCACCTGTAGCAGGGATAAGCGCTCCTAATGAACCTGCCAATGCATAACCAGCAGCATTAGAAATAAAGAAAACACCGTATAGTAATGAAGCAAATCTTTTTGGAGCAAGCTTACCAACCAATGATAAACCAATTGGAGAAAGGCAAAGCTCACCACATGTTTGAATGAAATATAATAACATTAACCATTTGATGGCTAATAATCCTGAGTTTCCAAGATCTTTTACATTGTGTGCAATAATAAAATAAGAAAGAGCGATCAGTGCTAATCCCATCGCTTGTTTGAACGGAGATACCGGCTCTTTTCCTTTAGCTCTTAACTTGTCCCAGCATAAACTGAAAGGAACCGCTAAAAGAACTACGAAAATACCGTTGAAGATCTGAACCATTGAAGGCGGCATATTCCATCCGAAAATGTTTCTGTCAGTCTGATTGTCTGCAATAAACGTTAATGAAGATCCTGCCTGCTCAAACGCAGCCCAGAAGAAAATAATAAAGAATGATACAATATAGATTACCCAGATTCTTTGTCTTTCTACCTTATTTTCAGCAGAAGACATAATTAAGAAGGCAAGAGCAATACCAGCTGAATAGATGAATGGATAAATGATCCCTTTAATCAACTGTCCCATTTCTACGGAGTTGAATCCAAACTCACCTACAAGAAGGTATCTGAAAATGAAGAATAAAACAACAAATATTCCTCCGGTGATTCCTAAAGCCTGACCTGAGAATTTGGCAGTTTGAGTTTCTCCTTCTTCGAAGTCAGCACTTGTATTGTTTTTTGGTAATCCCCCGATTGGTCTTCCCTCCGGAGTTACTACATATTTGTTTTTAAGGATAAAGAAGGTTACAGTCCCAATTACCATTGCAATAGAAGCTGCCAAGAATCCCCATTTGAAAGCAAAGATATCTCTTACCCCAGTTGCAGCATCTTTTACGTCTCCTAAGTATGGACAGATAAACTGACCTAAGAATGCTCCAATGTTGATCCCCATATAGAAAATGGTAAAAGCAGAGTCCAGTTTAGATTTTTCCTGCTTTGGATAAAGACTTCCTACCATTGAGGAAATATTCGGTTTGAAGAATCCGTTACCGAAAATGATAACGAATAATGCCAGCCACATGATAAGTTTAGCACTTCCAATATCTGCTGAGAAAGTAGAGGCACTGATGAATAATAAGAACTGGCCGATAGCCATTAAAGATCCACCAATGATGATAGCGTATCTGTTTCCTATATATTTGTCAGCAATAAATCCTCCCAAAAGAGGGGTTAAATAACATAAAGCCAGAAATCCACCATAGATGATCGCTGCATCAGCTTCTTTTATTAATAAGGAATTTACCATGAAGAGCGTCAAAAGAGCTCTCATTCCATAAAAGTTGAAACGCTCCCACATTTCTGTTCCGAAAAGAACCCATAATCCTTTAGGATGCCTGGAATTCTTATTCTCTACAAATTCATCCGGTTTCGGACTCAATGCTTCAATATTATCCATTTCTATTGTTAATTTTTGTTAAGACTGACAAATATAGTTTATTTTGGGTTTTTGGCAAGGTTTTAATTTTATTTTTAAATAAAAAAGCTGCGGGACTAGTCCGCAGCTTGGTTATCGTTATAATATTGAGCATTTTAATGCCCTTTTTCTGTCATGATTTTATTCAGTCTCTTTAACATAGAAAGGCCCAAAAGTGTAGCGAATATTAACAAAGCGAAGTTAACAAGGAAATAATTCGTTTTGTTTTCGTAGCTGTACCATGTACTGGCCAGGATTCCTGAAAGCTTATTTCCAACAGAGTTAGCCAGGAAGAATCCTCCCATCATCAATGCTGTAATTCTTGCAGGAGAAAGTTTAGATACAAAAGAAAGTCCCATTGGAGATAAACATAATTCACCGATGGTAATCACTCCGTAGCTGGCCACCAGCCATAGAGGAGAGACTTTTACAGATCCATTATCTCCGGCTATCACTGCTAAAACCATTACCAGACAAGAAAGTCCGGAAATAAATAATCCTAAAACAATCTTAGTTGGTGTTAAAGGCTCTTTGCCTTTTCTTCTCAATAATGCCCAGAATCCTACGATAACTGGAGTCAAAGCAATAACCCAGAATGGATTGATAGATTGGAATAATTCTGTATTGTAAAGATATACTTTGTTTTCCGGATTTTTCTCAAGAACCGCACGCTGTTCAGGGGATATGTTTTTAAAGTAAACATCTTTCCCCATTTCCTTTTTAGTTTCCCCATTATCATCTTTTTGAGAACGGAACTGATTGTCATAAACAGGGGTTTCTTTATCTTCATAACTTTTCCCTTCCACCATATAAATTCCTTCCAGTGGCTTTTCAAGAGAAGCAGGAACACTTCTGTCGGTATAATAATTCGCCCATCTTGTTAAAGCTGTACCGTTTTGTTTGAAAACAGCCCAGAAGAACATGCTGATCAGGAATACAGAAAGTAATGCCCCGATAGATGCTTTTTCATCAGGTTTAGCTTTAAAGTAAAGAGATGCATAAAAATAAATAACGGGTATACATGCGAAAATAAAGGCATCTGTACTGTCACTTCCGAAAATATTACCAGGAATAAACCAACCTATTGCTCCGGCAACGATAGCAGGAACAAATACTTTGATCAGAATTTCTGAAAGCTTGGTATCTCCTTCCTGTACAGGTTTCATCTGTGCAGCATGGATATAATGCTTTCTTCCTATTGTAAAAATAACCATTCCGATAAGCATTCCTACACCCGCGGTGATGAAAGCTTCACCCCAACCGAATTTATTACGCATAAAAGCCGCAATAATATTACAGATAAATGCCCCGATATTGATCCCCATATAGAAGATATTATATCCGGAGTCTTTATTCGCTTTGTAAGGTTCTTCAGAATAGAGATTTCCTAGTAATGTTGAAATAGTAGGTTTAAAGAAACCATTTCCGATGATAATTAATGCCAGAGAAGCATAAAACAAAGGCAAATCTTTAAAAACACCCATTCCTATATATCCTGCAGCCATTAAAAAACCTCCAAGATAAATAGATTTAATATATCCTAAAACCCTGTCTGCCAGGAATCCTCCAATGAATGGAGTCAGATAGGTTAAGGCAATATAAGTTCCGAAAATGTCATCAGCAGTTTTATCCGGAAGTCCAAGTCCGCCTTTCATGCCTGTAGGCTCAATAACATAGAGAACAAAGATTCCAAGAATCAGGTAATACCCGAAACGCTCCCACATTTCTGTGAAAAAGAGATAGGGCAGCCCTTTAGGATGTTTAGTTTTCATATAATCAATTTTCAAATTTCCCAAAAATAGCTTTTTAATTTTAATTGATAAAATAAATAATACGCGTATAAATGATTAATGAAATAAATATAAAATTTTAAGTATAAAGAGTGATTTATATTGCTGAATTTAACTTGTACACAGAATGTAAATAGTGTAAATAACGGCTTGTACACAGAATATACAAATTAATTTCTCTGTTAAGTGATATTTGTTTTCTAGTTTCGAAGTGTCAATAATGACATGTAATTAAAAAACATTTATTATGAAAAAATTAAAAAAAATTTCGAGAGAAAAGTTAAAAAGTGTCCAAGGAGGTGTAAAAGATTTTTGTCAGCCGGGAGCTAATGATGTATGCGCACAATATGGATTAGAGTGTGGCTTTTGGTATACGGTACAGAATGGCGAGGTGGTTGAATCTCATAATGCTTGTATGTAATGATGTTAACCTGAATGATAGGTTTTTAAGAGATACAATTAGTATCTCTTTTTCTTTATTCTCTTATACTGAATACTACTTAAACTGTCATGAAAGTATTACTTTTTATCTTATTACTCATATCTAATATTTTAGCTGCACAGAATATTACTTTTATATATGAGCTTACCTTCAGAACTGAAAAAAAAGATGTAAAACAAGAATATTATTATCTGGATGTTCTGGGTAAGCAATCTGTTTTTAGATCAGAAAAAGCACGTGAAGCAGACTCATTAATGCAAAAAAATGGGTATTGGAATAGTCGTAAGCCTATTTTTGAAGATATATATTCTTTCAAAAACTTAATCAATAATAAAGTTTACAAAAGTGTCACACACCCTTCTATGTACGATTTATATTATATTAATATTAATGATCAATTAAACTGGAAAGTTCTATCTGATACAATGAAAGTTGATTCTGTGCAATGCCAGAAAGCTACAACACAGTATGGTGGGCGAAATTGGATTGCCTGGTTTGATCCTACAAGTCCAATAGAAGAGGGACCCTATATATTTTATGGGCTTCCGGGATTAATTATTAAACTTTCAGATGAACAAAAGGATTTTGATTTTAATCTTATTAAAATTAAAAAGTCTGGTAAAAATAATATGTTCTATTTAAGAAAGGGAAAAGAAATAACCTGGGATGCATATAAGAAATTACAAATCGATTATTATAATGATCCATTAGCTGAAATAAAAATCAAAAATATTAAAACAAAAATTGGTGATGTCAATGGAAATCCTGTTAATATAAGTTTTAAAGAAATTACAGAAAGTATTCAGAAGCAGATAAAAGGAGGTAATAATCCTATAGAATTAGATAAAGTGGTAAAATATCCTTAACCAATTAACTATAACTTATCCTTTTAATTAATATCTTTATCAATGACACGGAATACCCGGTTCAGTATGAAAGAGCAGATCTGGAGTTCTTTATCCCGGAATTATTATCTGAAAATTAAATTATTATGAAAAGCTTATTATTTATATTGCTGGGAACTGTAATGTTTTTTTCCCAGAACAACCGGTTCATCTATGAGGTGAAATACAAGAAAGATTCAACCTCAAAAGATATCACCCGGGAAAATTATTATCTGGATATCACAAAAGAGGATATTGCTTATTATAACAGACTGAATTATATTAGTGATTCAGTATTTACTGCTACCGGGAGAACTCCAATTAATAGACTGACTTCTTTTTTATTAAAAAAGAAGGATGATAATATATACCAAAACTATGAATATATCGGAGATGTAAATTTTTATAAAATATCTGAGGAGGCCAGGCAACAGTGGACTATTACAGACAGTATAAAAATAGCTGATAATCTTTCGCTTCAAAAGGCGACCACTGAATTTGGAGGAAGAAACTGGATCGCATGGTTTACTAAAGATATCCCAATGCCTTACGGACCTTATAAGTTTAGCGGATTACCGGGATTGATTATGGAATTGTATGATACAAAAAAGAATTATTATTTTAATGTGATTAAGAGTGAAAAGATTCCGGATGATTATCAACGTAATTCATTAAATAATTATATCCCCAGAGCAATTCCCGTTACTCAAAAAGATTTAAATAAACTAAGGCTGGACCTCTATTCCAACCCTTTTAAATATGTTTTGAATGGAAATCTGACTATGCGCGAAGGGCAAAAATTACAGCTTGATGACGGCACAATTCTCTCCAAAGAACAGCTGAAACCCGCAGAAGCCAACGAAAGAAAAAAATTAAAAGCATTTAACAACCCTATAGAACTGGATAAAGCTGTCAAATATCCTTAACAGGTATGTAAATAAAAATTCCTTTCAGACTTTCTGAAAGGAATTTTTTGTGAGATTTAAATTTGATATTTACAGATTATTCAGGATGAAATCCGTCATTTTCTGATACAGCTGAGGTCTTGTCTGCCCACCGTAAATTCCGTGGTTTTTATCAGGATAAGCCATGAAGTCAAACTGTTTTTTGTTTTGAATCAAAGCTTCGGAGAATTCCATAGAGTTCTGGAAGTGAACATTGTCATCAGCCGTTCCGTGAATTAATAAGAATTTTCCTTTCAACAGATTAGCATATTCCGTAGGAGAGTTTTTATCATATCCATCAGGGTTTTCCTGAGGTGTTCTCATAAATCTTTCGGTATATACAGAGTCATAATATCTCCAGTTGGTTACCGGTGCTACAGCAATTCCCACTTTGAATACATCAGCTCCTTTCGTCATTGCTAAACTTGTCATATAACCACCAAAGCTCCATCCGAACATTCCGATTCTGCTTTTGTCAATATAAGATTGGTTTCCGAACCACTTGGCTGCGGTGATCTGATCTTCAATCTCATATTTTCCTAAATTCATATACGTTACCTTCTTGTATTTTGCACCTTTATAACCTGTTCCACGCCCGTCTACACAAGCTACGATATATCCTTTTTGAACAAGATGATTGAACCACATTGCATTTCCGTTGTCCCATGAATTGGCAACCTGCTGAGATCCCGGCCCTGAATACTGAAACATAAATAGAGGATATTTTTTATTCGGATCAAAGTTTTTAGGCTTCATTACCCATGCGTTCATCTGGTCACCTGCTGCATTAGGAATCGTAATGAATTCTTTTTCAACAAAATTATCATTCTTTAATTTCTGTAACTGATCATTGTTGTTCTGAAGTTCTTTCACTGCTTTTCCGTTACCATCTTTCAAAACATAGGTATATGGTCTTGAAGCAGTGGAAGAGGTTTCAATGAAATAATTATAGTTTTTGCTGAAGTTCGCAGCGTTGTTTCCTTCTGCATTAGAGATCAGCTGAGTTTTTCCGTTTTCAATATTGACTTTGGAAATCACTTTATTAATGCTTCCTTTTTCAGTAGTCTGAACATAAATTTCTTTAGACTTTGGATTAAAACCATAATAATCCGTTACCTCCCAGTTTCCTTTTGTGATCTGCTTTTTAAGCTTACCGTCTTTGTCGTACCAGTAAAGATGGCGGTTTCCGTCTCTTTCAGAAGCCCAAAGGAAAGAATCATCCTCAAGGAATTCTAAAGTAGGACTGTCCGTATCAATCCATTTATCATCCGTTTCAGTAAATAATTTCTGAACAGATCCTGTTTTAGTATTTACCTTTAAAATATCTGACGCGTTTTGAACTCTCTCAGAAGTAATTAAAACAATTTCATCCGGTTTTGCAGTCTGAAATACATTCGGGATGTAGTAGTTTTTGAAAGAACCTAAGTTCAGCTGCATTGTTTTTCCATTGTCAAGACGGTATAGCTGTGCTGAAACGGCTGAGTTTTTTTCGCCCGCTTTAGGATATTTATAACGCATTTCAGCCGGATAAAGGCTTTTCCCGTAGATAGGAATGTAGATTTCCGGAACCTGGCTTTCATCAGACTTTACAAATACAATAGCATCCGAATTTTTTGTCCATTCATATTGTCTTGCATGCCCGAATTCTTCTTCATACACCCAGTCTGCCAAACCATTCAGGATTGAATTCTTTTTACCATCAGTAGTAATCTGGGTAATTTTTCCTGAGCTAAGATCCTGATAGAAAAGATTATTATCAGAAATAAAGGCCACTTTTGTAGCATCCGGCGAAAATGTAGGCTCCTGAACCGGTTTCCCTTCATTCAGGCTGATTACTTTTCCGGATTTTAAATCTTTTACATCAAATTTTCCCAGGAAAGAATGTCTGTAAATAGGTTGGCTTCCGGTCTGTAAAAGAATCTTAGATTCATCATCAGAAAAAATATAGCTTTCAAACTTTCCATCCACAAGATTTCCTTCCTTCTGCGAAGTTTTGTAAGAATATTTTGCAATACCTGAAGATTCAATCACGAGATAATTTTCTCCGTTTTTCATGGAAGTGATTCCTGCAATCCCTTTTCCACGGTAATATCCTGAATATATTTTATCTAAAGTGATTTCCTGTGCAGACACATTTTGAAATACCGCCGCAACAGTAAGAGTTAAGAATAATTTTTTCATTTCTAATAGTAATGGATTTCAAAGATAATAATTTTATTAAAATGTATAAAAAAGCTTTTCAAATGAGCTTTTTGGCAAAAAAATTGAATATCATTTTATATAATCAAATCAAATAATAATTATGGAAACGAATGCATACAACCAGAAGCTGAACCGTTATGTATTAAGCGATCAGATTGTTTATACAGGTTTTTCCAGTTTTAAGGACGCGGAAGAATGTGCTCAAAAAAAAGGAGGAACATTGGCAGAAGTAGTATTCAGAGACGGAAATGATAATCCTGAAATTACTGATGAAGCGGGGTTGATAGAGAAAAAAATTCATTACTATGTGTATGCAGGCGATGAGTATAAATTTATTCATTCATCAGATCCGGGATTCAGAAAATACGCGGACGAACTGCAGAAAATAAAAGCAAGTAATGATAAAACCAGCCCTGATGAGCGATACTTTGCCAATTTTGAAATTGAAAATATAGAAGATCCGATTATTGTAATCAAAAATGATCATTTTGAATCGGTAACTTCTAGAGAGCGTTCAAAATATTTGAAACATGCCTGTGTTTATGAATTAGGGGTATCCCTGCCAAAATCCTAAAAATCTGATCATGGGCAAGATTAAATATTCAGAAAAAGCTCATGACAAAATAGGAAAGGTAATGCACGAATTTAAGGAAGGAAAATTAAAGTCTTCTTCCGGGAAAAAAGTGACAAGCAGAAAAAAGCCGTAGCCATAGGTATTTCTGAAGCGAAGGAAAAAGGTATGAAAGTACCATCTAAAAAAATAAGTAATTCATCATCCGGAAAGATAAACTTTCTGGATTTTTTTGTATTCTATATTTCATGTATTTCGAATAATCGAGAAGAAGTGAGATAAAAGCAGGACATGGAAAATCAGCTGATCTGTTTTTTTTACTGTATTTTTTTATGTCTTGATAATGTTGGAATTTGTAAATTACTGTAAATGTGTATTTTATGTTATTGATGTATATATGATGTAGTTCACTTTGCAAGAGTTTATTCTTTTTTGTTGCAAATTTGCATCACATCCATAACTCATTATATCTTATTTCAAAATAAAACACAAATGATGAAAAAAGACTCCTTAATGTTTTGTGGATGTTTAAAGTTTCTCTTGATCCAGTGTTTAATCGATAAACAACCTTGGGAAGCTTTTCTTTGCTGCCACAATGCAACTCACATTCTTAGAAGGCTGATTACGTAAAATAATTGATATGTTTGGATTTTCAACTTTAAAATCAATATATATATTTCTATTGATTTTACCATTTAGCATCATTGCAGGACAGTCGCAAAAAAAATCTAAAGCCAATGTAATCTTTATTGTGGTTGATGACCTGAGACCGGAACTGGGAGTTTATGGTAATACAATTATTAAAACACCCAATATTGATAAGCTGGCAAGAAGAGGTACTACTTTCACAAATGCATATTGCCAGGTGGCTGTTTGCGCTCCTTCCAGAGCAAGTGCTTTAACAGGCTTACGGCCGGATTCCACCAAAGTATGGGTATTGGGAGAAGAATTTCGCAAAATACATCCTGATGTGGTAACGATTCCTCAACAGTTTGAAAAATTCAATTATCATACAGTATCCATCGGAAAGATTTTTCATAATCATATGCCTGATTCTATCTCTTTTCGGGAGCCTGATCTCCGTCCTGAAGGATATGCCGTTAAAAATATGATAAACAGAGATCCCGAATCTTTTTATTTCAGCGGAGAACTTAAAACTGAGCTTGCTGCCAAAAGACTGGAAAGATTAGCCAAAGATCCTAAAAGATATGGTAACGGCTGGGCATACGGACGTTCCGTAGAAGTGGCAGACTGTCCTGATGATTCATTGTATGACGGAGCTCAGACATCACTTGCCATTCAAACGATCAACCGTATTAAAAATAAAAAGAAACCTTTCTTCCTGGCATTGGGATATTTCAGGCCGCATTTACCCTTTGTAGCTCCTAAAAAGTACTGGGACCTTTATGATCCTATGGAAATACCTATAGCAGATAACAGTTTTATTCCGTTCAACGCACCAAGCATGGCCATGTATAACCAAAGAGAGATGACTGCTTGTTATGACCTTGAATATGTAAGACATCCTGCCTACTTCAGAATGCCGGAAAAAGAAGCCAGAATGCTAAAACATGGGTATTATGCTTCTGTAAGTTATGTTGATGCCTGTATTGGACGACTTGTTGATGAGCTTGAAAAACAAAAATTGATAGATAACACCATTATTGTATTATGGGGAGACCATGGCTGGAAATTAGGAGAACATAATGCATGGGGGAAACAGACTAATTATTTAAATGATACCCGAGTTCCGCTTATTGTTTATGCGCCCGGAATGAAAAATCCAGGAAGCAAAAGCAATGAACTGGTAGAGATGGTAGATCTTTATCCTACCCTCTGTGATCTCGCAGGAATAGAAACTCCCTCTTATCTGCAAGGAGTAAGCTTTAAAAAACTTCTGAATGAAAATAGTGTGGAATGGAAAGGAGCTGTATTCAGTCAGTTTTTGCGGCCGGCCGGAGAAGGAATAGATCTTAACAAAAAAAATTACATGGGATATTCAATGGTGACCAAAAGCTATCATCTGATAGAGTGGTATTATTGGGATAAAGTAACCCAAAAGCCTGGAGAACTTGTGGCTCAGGAACTTTATAATCTTAGCTCAGATCCAAAAGAGAATTTCAATATTGCAGTTTATCCGGAAAACAAAGATATCCTGGAAAAGCTTTCTGAGCAACGTAAAAAAGGATGGAAACAAGTGAAAGATAAGCTGATAACAACTAAATCTTATCAATAAAAGAAAATTTGGACCTCATGAAGAATTTCAATTTTTTAAGAATAGTATTCATTATATCGATTTGTAATTATATAACAATAAGTGGTGGAAGTTTCCATAAAGACAATCCTAAACCTAAAAAAAGTATAAGATCCAATGCAAAGCAAACAAGACCCAATATTCTGTTTATTCCTATTGATGATTTAAGACCTGAAATGGGCTGCTATGGAAACACCGTTATAAAAACGCCTAATATGGATAAGCTTGCAGCAAAAGGAGTCGTTTTTAATAGAGCATACTGTCAGCAGGCGGTATGTAATCCTTCTAGAGCAAGTCTTCTTACAGGTTTGAGACCAGATTCTGTGCGTGTATGGGATCTTCAGACAGATTTCAGGAAAAACCTCCCGGATGCAATCACTCTTCCTCAGGCATTCAAAAATAACGGTTATTATACGGTAGGGATAGGAAAAACCTTTCATAATAATTTTCCTGATGATAAGTCCTGGAATGAAGAACTTCATGTAGCCGGATATCCTTTTGATCCGGACGCTGTGTACCAGATGGAAAAAAACAAGATGATTCAGAAGGAAAAAGAACTTGGTCTTCAAAAAATTGGAAAAGCCAGGCCTGATGCCTATGGATTTGTCTATACAAAGGCTAATTCCGTTGAAATGGCAGACGTTGATGATGATGCCTATTATGACGGAGCACAGACAACCATGGCCATTCAAAAGCTGAAAGAATTAAAAGGAAAAGATAAGCCTTTCTTTTTTTCAGTAGGCTATTACCGTCCGCATTTACCTTTTAATGCTCCTAAAAAATACTGGGATTTGTATAACAGAAACGATATACCGCTTGCAAAAAATCAATTCATGCCAGAAAATGCTCCGGAATTTGCCGTACATGGGGATACTGAACTGAGAGCGTATACTGATAGATCTGATCTGCCTTTGCCTTCAGAAAAACCTTATGATATTGAAAAGCAGCGGGAACTTCTCCATGGATATTACGCTTCTGTTTCTTATACGGATGCTCAGATAGGAAGACTCTTAAAAGCACTTGACGAACTGGAGCTTAGTGAAAATACCATTATCGTATTGTGGGGAGATCATGGCTGGAAACTGGGAGAGCATAACAGCTGGTGTAAACAGAGCAACTATGAGATTGATACCAGAGTACCGCTTATTATCAGTGGGGCAGGAGTAAAAGCAAAAGGAAAAACAAGCGATGCCCTTACAGAATTTGTGGATATTTATCCCACTTTATGCGATATGGCGGGAATAAAAATACCTGATTATCTTCAGGGAACCAGTATGAAACCTCTGCTTACAGATCCTGCCCGTACATGGAAAACAGCAGCCTACAGCCAGTTTTTATTAGGTAGGTTTGGAGTAAAAGCCAGAGGGGTGCAAAATGTGGAAAGAATGGGATACGCCATCCGTACGGATCGTTACAGATATGTAGAATGGTTTGAATGGAATAAAGAGACTGGCAAGCCGGGAGCTTATCTGGCCAGAGAACTGTATGATCATAAAAATGACCCTGATGAAAATGTGAATATCGCTGAAGAAGTTTCTTCTAAAAAGCTGGTTAGCCAATTGTCATTACAGATGAAAAAGGGATGGAGATATAGCAAGCCAAAATCATAAAACCTGTAAATGTTCAGATTAAAATGAGGTTTTCTATAATAAAAAAGATGATGATATGCATAGGTGCATTAAGTTTTTTATCTTCCTGTAATAAGAATAAAATCTTAAAACCGGAGGAAGAGAAACCGGGACACACCTGTATGAATGTGCCGAAGCGGTTAGGAACTGCAGATTCTTCCCATATCCGTTTTAACGGGAAAATTTCTTTGCAAGGAATGGTATTCATTCCCGGGGGTGAATTTGATATGGGAGGGGATAACAGCTATGCTGATGCAGATGAATATCCCAAACACAGAGTAAAAGTTTCTCCGTTCTATATGGATATAACCGAAGTAACGAATGAACAGTTCCGCAAATTTGTAAATGCTACAGGATATATCACAACGGCAGAACGTAAACCCGATTGGGATGAATTAAAAAAAAACCTGCCTGAGGGTACTCCGAAACCCCCGGATAGCTTGCTGGTAGCTGCTTCATTAGTATTTAAACCCACAAATAAACCTGTGAATCTGAATGACTTCAGCCAATGGTGGAAATGGGTAAAAGGTGCTAGCTGGAAGCATCCTCAGGGACCGGCAAGCAATATTGAAGGAAAAGACAATTATCCCGTGGTACATGTAAGCTGGGATGATGTACAGGCATACTGTAAATGGTCAGGTAAACGCTTGCCCACAGAAGCAGAATGGGAATTTGCAGCACGGGGCGGATTAAAAAATAATATTTATCCATGGGGAAATGAACCCATCAATGCAGGAATTCCTAAAGCGAACAGCTGGGAAGGAAAATTTCCCTACCTTAATGATAAGAAAGACGGCTATATTACCCTTGCTCCTGTACAATCATTTAAAGCCAACGGATATGGCCTGTATGACATGGCTGGAAATGTTTGGGAATGGTGCAGCGATTTATACAATTATGATTACTATAAAAAACTGGAAGGCAGCCTCGTTCTGAATCCTCAGGGTGCAGACAGGTCTTATGACCCTCAGGAACCGTATAGTGTAAAACGCAGCCTGCGTGGAGGAAGCTTTTTATGTAATGATAGCTATTGCAGCGGATACAGAGTAGCCCGCCGCATGAAAAGCAGCCCTGATACAAGCCTTGAACACACCGGATTCAGATGTGTTCAGGATATTGCTCATTAATTCTATTGCTGATTATAGAGGATTCTGTAATATTCATCCGCCATTCTGTCACTGTTGAAATGATCTTTCACATCATTCATTGCATTGTACTGGATTTTTCTCCATTCGTCAGGACGGTCGTAATAGGTTGGGAGAATTTCATTTTCAAGAATTTCATATAATTTATTTAAATCATAATTATCCTGTTCGTAAATACTCATGTTCAGATAATCTGCTTTGGGAACTACAAAAGAGTTTTCTCCGTGTCTGGCAAATTCCGGGATCCAGCCGTCATCTGTGGATAAATTGACAGATCCGTTCATGGCAGCCGTCATACCGGAAGTTCCGGAAGCTTCCCTCGGAACTCTTGGATTATTAAGCCATACATCAGAACCCTGTTTTAAAGACTTGCTTAAAGAAAGCTCATAACCTGTAAGAACAGCAATATTCTTATGGTTTTTACTTTCTTCAACCAGTGTATTGAACGTAGAAATGGCAGAATAGTCCATTGGGTAAGGTTTCCCTGCCCAGATGATCTGTACCGGATATTTTGGATTATTCAGAAGTCTGTAGAATCTTTCCTTATCATGTAAAAGAAGTTCTGCTCTCTTATAGCCTGCAAATCTTCTGGCCCATACCATCGTAAAGACATTAGGATTAAATAAATTTCCTGTCTGATCGGCAACAATACTGAACAGTTTTTTCTTCAGATATTTTTTGCGGAAATCGAAAACTGTACTGTCGTTTTCATCCTTTGCATTGTATAAAGGTTTATCAGACCAGTATTTAAATTCCTGAGCATTGGTAATAGAAGTGATCTCACAGATTCCCGGATATTTATTCCACATGGCTCTGGAAACCACACCATGAAGCCGGGAAACTCCATTGGCCATTCTGGCCATTCTTAATGCGCAGAGAGAGTGATTAAAACGGTCGTCATCAGATCCTTCAATATTTTTTACTTCTTCCATACTGTATCCTGAAAAATAGGACATATCATAGCATAATCTGAAGCTATGTTTTTCATTCCCTGCTTCCTCAGGGGTATGAGTGGTGAAAACAAGTTTTTCTTTAACTTTATTAAGATCTCCGTTATATTTTCTCAGAAGATAAAATGCTGCAGGAAGTCCATGGGCTTCATTAAGATGATACACCTCTCTTTCAATATTCATTTCATCCAGTAACTTGGCTCCTCCTTTTCCCAGTAAAATATATTGAGCAAGCTTTGTAGATTCATTGGCATCATACAACCTGTGACAGATTGTTTTCGAAACGTGATCGTTTTCCGGAACATCTGTAGAAAGGAAAAACATGGGGGCCGTATTGAAGATTTCAGGATCAAGGTACCATACTTTTACCCAAACCGGAGCACTGTGGATTTCGATTTGGAATTTTATTCCGGTATCTTCAAGAAAACTGTACATTTTTTTCGTCCATACAGGCTGTAAAGACTGGTCGTGGTTTCTTGCCTGGTCATAATAACCAAATTTCCACAGGATACCGATTCCAATAAGATCCTGCTTAAGGTTATAAGCACTTCTCATGTGAGATCCTGCCAGAAAGCCAAGCCCTCCGGAATATATTTTAAGTACCTGCTCAAGAGCAAATTCCATGGAGAAATAGACGGTCTTTTTTGAATATTGAGGATTGATAGTGTAGGGTATTCTGAAATTCCTGAAATCCATAAGTTTGGGTTTGTGTTTAAAAAGACAAAGGTATTAATTATGAAAATAAACTTTACATTAATTAATCGATAAATTAATTTAAAAACTAAGTATTGAATTGTTTTTTTACTTACCTTTAAGAGTGTAAATTTTTGATTATCAAAAACTTTTAATGATGAAAGCCATTGGCTGCATGTGTTCTTTAATTAAATAAAAAAATCACACATGAAAAAGACTTTTTCTGAAGAAGATCTGGTAAAGAATCTTAGTTTATACTATCTTAATCGGCATTTGAAAAAAAAGCCAATGGAAAAGTATCACCGTACCATAGATGAATCTCCGCTGCATGACCGTGAAAAGTACAGAAAGAAATCCGAGATTCTTCTTCTCAACTCTTTTATGCATCATTTTCCCGAAGTGAAATTTGAAAACCTTACCTGCGAGAGTCCAGACTTTATCGCCAAGTTCAACGACAAAAAAATCGGAATAGAACTTACCGAAGTAATCAATCATCTGGAAATGAAAAAAGTAGAAAGTACTTTGAATAAAATGTTCCGTCAGGCAGAAATACTATTAGAACAGGAAGACACTACGAAATATCGTGGTGTTTATTTTTTGGAATTCCACCCGGAAACGAAATTTGACAATCTCGAAGTACAGCAGGAAAACATCATCAGTATCTATAAAAGCATCAAAAAAAATAAACCAGCAGGCTGTGTGAAAAGTCTGAGAAAATCTTTCCACCGCAGAAATGTCTTTATTACCCATGAATACAGCATGAATCTGTTTGATGAGCTTTGCTCGGAAAAGATTCTTGAACTTATTGAAAAAAAGAATGAAAAATTCCCATATTATGACACCTCTGTGGATGAATGCTGGCTGGTTATTGTTTCCGATATGAATTCTATTGCCTCAAGATATACTTTCATTCAGGATAAAGAACATCTGAAAGAAGTAAAAAGCCCTTTCCATAAAATATTTCACCTGGAAAATCTCTGTGGAAATATTACAAGTATAAAATAAAGTGAATATTTTATAGATTTGATTATTTGTTGTGTAATTTGATATAATATAGATTATTTTAAATTATTTGATGTTTTAATTTATAATAGTTTAAAATTATTTATATTTTGTTGTTTTTAATTAAAATAAGGTTATATTTGATGGGTATTGATTATCAATACAATGTGTAACTGATATAACCATAAAAACATTAAATCTATGAGGAAACTTCTACTTTTCATACTTCTATGTCTCTCTCATACTTTCTATGCTCAGGCAGACTGTGCTACTGCACTCTCCGTTTGTGGAAATTCAAATATCACGTATAGTCCTACCGGATATGGTAATATAAAAGAATTGGTAAACTCCGGAAGTTGTATAGATTTTACGGGAGAACACAACTCAATCTGGTATAAAATTACAATCGCCACAGGAGGTACACTTACCTTCGACCTTGTTCCGAATAATCCGGATGCCGATTATGACTGGGCGATTTTTGGTCCTAATGTAACCTGTGGAAGTTTAGGGTCGCCGATACGTTGTAATGCAGCAACAGTTATCGGACCCGGACCCGCTACAGGATTGAATATGACCAGCACAATTTTAAGCGCCGCAGGAGGTTCTCTGACTCCTTATTGTAGATATCTTGATGTTTTGCCAGGGCAAACGTATTACTTGTTTATTGACAACTGGGTGAGCAGTACCAGTTCCACTACAGCTCCATTTTCTTTAACGTGGGGAGGAACTGCAACATTGGCTTCACCATTTACAGATCCGGCTATTCAGACACAGCCATTTAATCCTCCCGGAATTCCGGCTGCAAATCCTGCTGACCCAAGAGAAGTGGTCATTTGTTCTGCTACAGCTTTATTCGATTTTTCTACATTATCCTCAGGAATTCTTAATGGAAATCAAAACTTTGGGGTAAGTTATCATCTGAGTCAGAATGATGCCTTAACGGGGAATAATCCCATTACAACACCTATCACGGTAAATACGACAACTGTCTATTACTACAGCATCAATTATACCGATCCAACCAATACGTCTAATCCGCTCAATAAATGTAAACAGGTTGGATTATTTAAATTTAAAAATGGGTCTATAACAGTGAAAAATGCAACTTTAACCCAATGCAACAATAATAATGCAGGCACAGCTTTATTTGACTTAACCACAGCGGATGTTATCGCCAACCCGAACGTTACAAAGAAATACTATCCTACAATGGCGGATCTCAATGCCGGAACCAATGAGATTACCACCCCAATGGCATTTGTTTCTGCAGAAGGTATTATCTACGTGAAGGTGATCTCAGAATTCGGTTGTACCGCTGTAGCAGAGATTACCCTGAAATTTTATCCGGTTGTGGTAGTGAATGAAACAACTTTGAGATCATGCTTCATCGAAGCCAGCCCATCCACAGCTTCTTTCAATCTTGTTAATGCTTCGGTAACCGGCCAAACTAATCCTGCAAAAAAATATTATCCTTCATTGACAGATGCTGTTAATCAGACCAATGAAATCCTGAATCCCAATAATTACATTGCACCTAATGGATTTGTGTATATAAGAGTTTCTAATGCTCAGGGATGTTATAATGTAGCTAAGGTTACTTTAATTGTTATTCCACCTGTATATTCTGATAAACTTAAAGATGTGACTATTTGTGCAGAAGATCAGGCCACTCTGGACGCAGGTCCCGGATTTAAAAGCTACGAGTGGAGTACAGGAGCAACTACACAAACGATCAAAGCCGGAATAGGAGTATACTGGGTAAAACTTAAAACAGGAGAATGTGTTACAACACAAACGGTAAAAGTACTTCCTTCCGAACAGCCTGTTGTTTCCGGTATCGATATCTCGAACAATACCATCACAGTATCTGTAATAGGAGGAACTCCGGCATATAAATATTCAATAGATAATATCATCTGGCAGGATTCCAATGTATTCAGTAATCTTTCAAGAGGAGATCATAAAGTCTATGTAAAAGATGCTTATGACTGTGATCCGATAGAAATAGGAATTGTTGTCCCTAATCTGATTAATGTGATAACACCCAATGCAGATGGAATAAATGATGTGATTGATTATTCAGCCCTGGCAAACAAACAAAACCTGATCATGAATGTCTTCGACCGTTATGGAAACAAAATCTTCCAGGCAGACAAATCCAATGGCTATAAATGGGATGGTACGCAGGGAGGAAGAAGAGTACCTACAGGAACATACTGGTATTCTATTACATGGAATGAAAATGATAAAAAGAATACTGCACTCAAATTCACAGGTTGGGTATTGGTGAAAAACAGAGAATAGTCAATAAAACAGATAGAAAAAACCACTTCAATTGAGGTGGTTTTTATTTTTAAAAGTTTTTAAATTAGATATCAAAATAGAAAGAATGAAAGACCTGTTTGTAAAACGTTTTGAATACTATAAATCTCTTGGTGATAAAACCTTTGAACAGTTAACAGATGAGCAGATGTTCTGGCAGTATAATGAAGAAAGTAATTCTATTGCCATTATTGTGAAACATCTTGCAGGAAATATGCTTTCAAGATGGACCAATTTCCTGACCGAAGATGGTGAGAAATCCTGGCGTAACCGTGACGGAGAATTTGTCAATACCTTTACCACTAAAGAACAGGTTCTGGATTTTTGGGAACGAGGCTGGCAATGCTTTTTTGATGCTCTTGAGAAAATAAATGAGGATAATCTTTATGCATCAACCTATATCAGAGGAGAAGCACATCCTGTGATTGATGCGGTTCTTCGTCAATTGGCACATTATCCTTATCATATAGGTCAGATTGTTTATATTGCCAAAATGATAAAGAATGAAGATTGGAACACGCTTTCTATTGCCCGAAACCGATCTCAGGAGTTTAATACAGAAATGAAAGCCAAATTTTCAGGTCAGGATCCAGCTCCCAATTCATCATCCGTCTGCTTTCAAAACAGCCCCGAAGTAAGAGATGAATATAAACAATAGATTGAATCAATCTTGAATTCTTATTAAAATTACTATCTTTGCACCCATAAAATTCAGGAGTAACAAATGTCTACTTTTCACAGAACTGCCGCGTTTCATACACTGGGCTGCAAATTAAACTTTGCAGAAACATCTACTATTGCCCGTCAATTAACAGATGCAGGTTATGATAAGGTAAGCTTTGATGAAAAAGCGAATGTGTATGTTATCAATACATGTTCTGTGACAGAAAATGCTGACCGTGAATGTAAACTTCACGTGAAAAGAGCAATGAAAGCCAATCCGGAAGGGCTGGTGGTAATTGTTGGATGCTATGCACAGCTGAAACCTGAAGAAATTTCACAAATTGAAGGAGTGGACCTGGTTTTAGGTGCAAAAGAAAAATTCAATATTCTGAGCTACCTGGACGATTTGGAGAAATCTGAGAGTGAAGGCGTAGTGCATTCATGTGAAATTGAAGAAACCGATTTCTTTATCGGAAGTTATTCTATTGGGGACAGAACCAGAGCTTTCCTGAAAGTACAGGATGGCTGTGATTATAAATGTACCTACTGTACCATTCCTTTAGCAAGAGGAATTTCACGTTCCGATACCATCGAAAATGTTCTCAGAAATGCAACGGAAATCGCTGCAAAAGACATCAAGGAAATTGTTCTTACAGGGGTGAATATCGGTGATTATGGTAAAGGAGAATTTGGAAATAAAAAACACGAGCATACTTTCCTTGATCTTATTTCAGAACTGGATAAGGTAGAAGGAATAGAAAGAATCCGTATATCTTCTATTGAACCCAATCTTTTGAAAGATGAAAGTATTGAACTGGTTTCTAAAAGTAAAAGCTTTGTTCCGCATTTTCATATCCCGTTACAATCCGGGAGCGATGATCTTTTGAAAAAGATGAAACGTCGTTACCTGACCAAACTGTATAACGACAGAGTGAACAAGATCCGCGAGGTTATGCCTCATGCGGCTATTGGTGTAGATGTTATTGTAGGATTCCCGGGAGAAACAGAAGAAAGATTTATGGAAACCTATAATTTCCTTAATGAGCTTCCTATCACCTACCTTCACGTATTTACCTATTCTGAAAGAGAAAATACGGAAGCTGCCGCTATGGACGGAGTAGTTCCTGTAGCGGAAAGAAAAAAACGTAACAAAATGCTGAGAATTCTTTCTGAAAAGAAGAAAATGGCATTTTATCAGACGCAATTGGGAAAAACGCTTCCTGTTCTTTGGGAACATGAAAATAAGGACGGGAAAATGTTTGGTTTCACAGAAAACTATGTGAGAGTCCAGAAAGACTTTGATCCTGCATCCGTAAACCAGATCGAATTTCTAAATTTAGAAAAAATCCTGTCAGATGGCACGGTTTCTGTGCAATCTTCTTACCAAAATTTTTTAGCAAAAGCGTAGGCTCTTTGCTAAAATTCCACTAAATTTATTTTTAAACTTTTAAATACTACATTCATGAGAGATAAGTTTTTATCTTGGGGAATTGTATTAGTAGTTGCTACATGGATTATAGCAATACTGATCAGAGCGCATTATTGGATACCTACGCTGTTATCCGCAATCTATGCATTGGGTGTTTACAATGCTTACCAATCGAAACATGCTATTTTGAGGAACTTTCCTGTATTGGGATACTTCAGGTATTTTTTCGAAAGTATTTCACCCGAAATGCAGCAATATTTTATTGAAAGGGAAACAGACGGGAAACCATTTCCAAGAAACCAGCGTTCTGCAGTATACAGACGTGCAAAAAATTTAAGTGATACGGTAGCTTTTGGTACGCAGCTGGAAGTAAATCACAGAAAATATGAAGGGATCAAGCATTCTATTTATGCAAAATCACCATCAGAAGAACTTCCGAGAGTATGGGTGGGAGGAGAACAGTGTACACAGCCTTATCATGCTTCTTTATTGAATATCTCAGCAATGAGTTTCGGAGCATTGAGTGACAGAGCACAGATCTCACTGAACAGAGGCGCAAAAAAAGGAAACTTCTATCATAATACAGGAGAAGGTGGGATTTCACCTTATCATATGGAAGGAGGAGATCTTTGCTGGCAGATCGGAACAGGGTATTTCGGATGCCGTGACGCTGAAGGAAAATTCAATCCTGAATTATTTACAAAATATTCCACCCTTCCAAATGTGAAAATGGTTGAGATCAAATTATCACAGGGTGCAAAACCAGGACATGGAGGAGTGCTTCCGGGAGTGAAGAATACACCGGAAATTGCAGCCATTCGTCACGTAACACCGGGAATGACTGTTATTTCACCACCATCACACAGCGCTTTTTCTGATGCTGCCGGATTGCTGAGGTTTGTACAGCAGCTAAGAGACCTTTCAGGAGGAAAACCGGTTGGTTTTAAACTTTGTATCGGTGATACCAAAGAATTTGAAGATATCTGTGTACAGATGAATGTTTTGAAAATTTATCCTGATTTCATTACCATAGATGGAGCAGAAGGAGGAACAGGAGCAGCACCGCCAGAATTCTCTGATGGAGTAGGGATGCCATTGGAGCCTGCTTTGATCTTTGTAAACAGAACGCTTAATAATTATAATCTGAGAAGTAAATTAAGAGTGATTGCCAGCGGTAAAGTTCTTACCAGTCTTGATATTCTGAGAGCCGTTGCTATGGGAGCTGATATGTGTAATAACGCCAGAGGATTTATGTTCTCTTTAGGATGTATCCAGGCATTGAGATGTAACTCAAATAACTGTCCTACGGGAGTAGCAACCCAGGATAAAATGCTTATTAAAGGACTTGATGTGACGGATAAGGCCGAAAGAGTATATCATTTCCACAAAAATACACTTCATACCTGCAATGAACTGATTGCTGCTGCAGGAAGAAGTTCTTATGAAGAAGTAGACGCTACAATGTTTATGAGAGGAGATGAATTTGACCACCTTGCAGATCTTTACTTCCCGGATATTTTAGGAAATGTAAAACAGAAGGCAAGATCGTAATCCATATTAGATATAACAAAAAACACCGTCATTAAGACGGTGTTTTTTTATATTTGTTTGCTTTTATTGTTGTTCTGGTAGTTGTTCCTCACCACTCAGTCTGCTCTCTCGTCCATAAATCTGAAAGTTGAACACAAAAGATTTATTTCTGTAAGACGTATTTAAATACGGATAATGAGGATTTCTTGCAAAAGCAGCTCTGGAAGGGACAATAATGACGCCTTGTAAGTTATATGGTGTTTCACCGGTAAGATTATCAAATGCTTTGAACTTCTGTAAAGCTTCTCTGAAACCAGAAATTTGATAATAACCTGCTTTTTTTGCTGCATCAGGGCTAGTAACGGGGCTTAATATTGATCTTTTTACATAATAATACATTGGATCAATAACAGGCACACCTGTTCCGTCAATGGTATTTAAAAAAGCAGCTTTTGATGTAAATGAAGTGTTTCCATCAGAATTAACTGCCAGATAAGAGTATGCTCGTCCCATAATTTTGATAATATCAGTGCTACCAATCGTTTTTTCATCAGCTGGTGCAGGCTGAGCACCATTTCTCATAATATAGATTGTTCCTGAAGGAAGCGTTACAGGCGACAGTTCAGATAATTTCTTTTCAGTATCGTCTGCTGTGTCCGTAGAGCTGAAAGCTTTTATATTACCCTGTGCATCCAGATAATTTTCATCCATGAATTTTTTAATGGCCTGATCATCATAGGTGTTTTGTGTAGCGATGTCTTCCGGTTCTACATAAGTATCAATTGTATCATCTTTTTTACAGGCAGAAAAACACAAAGATCCTGCAAGGATATATAAAAATATTTTTTTCATTTCAAAAAACTTTAATTACTTTACAAATAATATAACGGCAAAAGTATAAAAAAATATGAGAATAGATAAATTTTTATGGAGCATTCGTTTTTATAAGACGAGAAGTATTGCAGCAGAGGAGATTAAAAAGAACAGAGTTTCTATAGGAACATCTGCCGTAAAGTCATCTAAAGAGGTAAAAGAAGGAGATACTATTAAAATCCGTAAGAATCAGATTGATTATAAAATAAAAGTAATTCAGATCCCTAAAAGCAGAATTGGAGCCAAGCTGGTGCCTCTTTATATTCAGGACGTAACAGATAAAGAACAATACGAACTGTTGAAACTCCGTAAAATGTCACAGGACTATTACAGAAACAAAGGTGAGGGAAGGCCTACCAAAAAAGACAGAAGAGATATGGATGGTTATGTAGGAAACGATATCGACTCCGATTTTACAGACTGGGATGATTTCTTTGGAGAGACTGGCGGTGAAGATGAGGATGAAGATTAATATAAAAAGTAGAAAAGCTCTAGAGATAGAGCTTTTCTATTATTTCGTTAACGATGTCTTCCGGTTCTCTGGAATCTGTCCCGACAGTGAATTGCGCCTTGCTGTAAAATTGATTTCTTTCAAATAAATGTTTGGCAATAAATTCCGGCAGGTCTTCATCAGATATATTGGCAATTAGTGGCCTTTTTTCTTTCTGTTTTGAAAGCCTTTCAACCAATGTTCCTACTCCGGTTCTTAAAAAAACACTCTTGGAGTTATGATTAATGATTTCCATATTATTATAATATACCGGAGTTCCTCCGCCCAGACTTAAAACTACATTTTCTTCCGAAGCCAATATCTCTTCAAGTGCCTCTCTTTCTAGCTTTCTAAAGTAAATTTCTCCCTTTTTCTCAAAAATTTCCGGGATGGTTAATTTATTTCTTCTGGAAATCTCTTTATCGAGATCGATTAATTTAAAATCTATTTTTTCGCTTAATATTTTGGAAATGTGAGATTTGCCACTTCCCATGTATCCGATCAATGAAATTACCATGAATTTTTTTTAAACAAATTTGCGAAAAAGTTTTGAGATAAAGAAAAAAGTCATATCTTTGCACCACTTAAAACAAGGGACATTACTTAAATGAAAACTTGTTACACAAGTGGCCGACTCGGTAGCTCAGCTGGTAGAGCAATACACTTTTAATGTATGGGTCCTGGGTTCGAATCCCAGCCGGGTCACTAGCAATAATAATTACTAGACTTGTAATTTTATTGCCTGCGTGGTGAAATTGGTAGACACGCCATCTTGAGGGGGTGGTTTCCTAAGGATGTGCTGGTTCGAGTCCAGTCGCAGGCACTGCAAAGAAAATTTTATAATTAATATTGAAATTAATTTCAATTTAATTGTGGCCGACTCGGTAGCTCAGCTGGTAGAGCAATACACTTTTAATGTATGGGTCCTGGGTTCGAATCCCAGCCGGGTCACAAGTTTACTGAAAAGTAAATTTTTTTCATATTAATATTTTGTGATTTGGTGTTTCAAAGGCTTCCTTCAGGAGGCCTTTGATTTTTTTATGTAATGAGCTAAACTCATTCTTTTCGTTCGTATATTCAATAAAAATCCCCGGCTGAAATAGCCAGGGATACTATATTTAAAGGGTAAGATCAATCAAGATGCATATTGTCAATTAATCTTACTCCATCTACTACCACTACGATGAAGGCCCTGAAATTTCTGTCTTTGTAGAAAAAATCAGTCTCCTGTAATGTGTTTTCATCGGCAATCAGAAAGTATTCAAGCTTCATACCCTGCTGATCATCAAAAATATCGGCTACTCTTTCCTTAATTTCTGGAATACTAACGGTTCTGAACCAGTCATTTACTTTTTTTAAAGTCTCGTAAATTACTTTAGAAGCTTCTTTTCGGTCTTCATGAAGTCTTTGGTTTCTTGAGCTTAGTGCCAGTCCGTTTTCTGCCCTGTAAATAGGAACTCCGGTTATTTTAACGGGAAGATGTTTTTTCTCCACCATTTTTTTAATAATAGCAAGCTGCTGAAAGTCTTTTTCACCAAAATAAGCATTGTCAGGCTTTACCTGTCTGAAAAGCTCTTCTACAACAGTTCCTACTCCGTCAAAATGACCCGGCCTTGATTTTCCTTCCATCTCATTTTCCAATCCATCAAAATCATATCGCTGGCTTTCGGCTTTCTCAGGGTAAATATCAGTTACCTCCGGAATATAAACAGCATCTACAAGACCTGAATTCTGAAGAATAAGTATATCTCTGTTAATATCTCTTGGGTATTTTTCAAGATCTTCAGGATTGTTGAACTGGGTTGGATTTACAAAAATTGAAGAGATTACAAGATCATTTTCTTTTCTTGCCTCTTCATACAGAGAAAGATGGCCATTGTGCAGGGCACCCATAGTAGGGGCAAAGCCAATTCTTTTTCCCATTTCTTTCTGTCTTTCAATGAAATCCTGAAGGACTTTTCTGTTTTTTAGAACTTCCATAGTTTATTTTAATACTATTTCAAAAATACTAAAAATATCGCATAATAATATGGGGTTTTAATAATTTGAAAAGGGAATTTTCGTAAAAAAATGTTAATTAAAATAATGTTGGATGTTTTTTTGTAATTTTGCACATTAAAGCATTTTTACAAAAATTAGATAGAAAGTTTATGCCGAATCAAAAAATACTGTACATTACTACAGAGATGTATCCATATCAGGAAGATACAAATATGGCTGCAGTGGTAAACAAAATGGCACTTAAGATGCACCAAGAAGGCAATGATGTAAGAGTTTTTATGCCAAGATTTGGACAAATAAGTGAGAGAAAATTCCAGCTTCATGAAGTAATCCGTCTTTCAGGGATGAATATTATTATCAATGATCTGGATCAGCCTCTGATCATTAAAGTAGCGTCTCTTCCGGGGGAAAGACTTCAGGTCTACTTTATTGACAATGAAGAATACTTCAAAAGAAAACAATATTATTTCGATGATGAAGGAAACCCTTTCGAAGACAATGACGAAAGAGCTATTTTCTTTGCCAGAGGAGTTATTGAAACCATTAAGAAACTAAACTGGGTGCCGGATGTTATCCATTTAAATGGATGGATGTCTTCTTTTGTTCCAATTTATCTTAAAACTTACTACGAATCAGATACTTATTTCAAGGATGCAAAAATTGTACTTTCTCTTTACAATGAGAAAGACGCTGAATTGGACAAAAAGATCGATGAAAAGCTGCAGTTTGATAATATTTCCGGATTAAAAGCGTTAGATAACCCAACTATTAAAAGTTTTGTTATCGAGAGTATGAACTATGTAGATGCCGTTGTAAAAGGTGACGAGTTTCTGGATGAAGACCTGGATAAGGCTTTCAACGAAACAGCAGCCCAGAAATCGGAATATCTGGACATAGATTCTATAAATCAACTTTATTAAAAACACATTTTTAATGACTCATAATCTTAAAAAGACCTTCGCCATGCTTTTATTGGCGATTTTTGGAAGTACATTCCTTTATAATTGTGAACCAGATCCGGATTCTCTTGGTGAGCAGCTGTTTAATGGTGATGCAGCGCAAGGTAACGAAATTGCATATCCTGTTATAGCATACAATTATAACAACAACGATTCAATCAGAAGTGATGCTTCAAGACTGATCAGTGGATTGAACGAATCAGGTGCTACTACAAATGTTGCTGTTCTTGGAGCATTTACTGAAAGCCAGTTTGGAATGCAGAGAGCATCTTATGTTACCCAGCTGAGAATGCCGGTAGATAATTTCGACTTCAATGGCGCAAATCCAAAAGTAGATTCTGTAGTTCTTGTAGTGAGACCACCTGCCAATACAGCTGCGAACACCTATTTCTTTGAAGGCGATTCATTAAAGACAAATACATACACAAAAGCTGATTTTCCGGTAGACGGAGTAGCTACAGAAGTTTCTATTGAGAAAAAAACTTATCCTGTTCGCAAATACGGAAAAATAGGTGGTGCTTCAAAATCAATGAAAATCAATGTGCATGAAATAACGACTTTTTTAGATACAAATGACGACAAGTTCAAGCGTTCCAATGTATCAGTAAATACTGGTGAACTGCTAGGATCAGGAGTATTTGACGGTAACATCAGTTCTACATCTATCACTAAAAAATCTGACAACTCAGTTGTATTTACCGGAAACTTAGGATTCAGAATGAAATTGAGTAATACAGACTTTTTCCAGACTCATATTCTTGATAAAAAGGGAAAACCTGAGCTTCAGGATGCTGCTAACTTTATCAGATATTTTAAAGGAATAAAAATTTCTGTGGATGAAACGGATAAATATCTTTACCAGTTCTCTCCTAATGATTTGCAGCTTATCATGTATTATAAATATGATAAAACGGATAACGGAACAACAACAAGACCACAGACAACACTTAGTTTCAACTTAGGAGGGGCTAATGCTCATATCGGACTGTATGAATACAGCAGATCCGGATCATCTGTTGCTGCTGCATTGGCTGCAAGTAAACCTGATGAAGGTGATGAAAGACTTTTTGTTCAGGGAATGGGAGGTCCTTCTGTTGTAGTAAAAATTAAGGATGAGACAATTGCAGACCTTAAGAAGATCTATGTTGAAAAGAAAGCAGGTATTGTAAGTGCTAAAATCAGAATCTATCTTGATGCTGCAACATGGAAAAATACCGGCTCTACTGAAGATCGCAGGTTTACGCTGTTAACCAATACATTAGATGCTAATGGTAAAATTGATTACAAAAAACTGGCGTTCACTTCAGATCTGACAAACGGACTTGGACTATATTATTATAAAGAAAATCTTGGTTATTATGATTTTGTAGTAACCAAAACAATCAAGGATCTTGTGGAAGGGAAGAAGGAAACAGTAGATGGAACTGAACAGCTGATCGTTAATAAACCATTAATAATTACTGCAGGAACATTTGCTGCCAATGCTACAGGAACCCTTTTGGGAGTTCGAAATACGACAAGAGCATTTGATATGAACAGAATTATTCTTACAGGAGTAGATAAAACAAATACGAATCCGAAAAGAATCCAGCTAATGGTGACTTACGGAACGAAAAAGTAGAACACAACAAACAACACTATACAAAATAAAATATGTGCGGAATAGTAGGATATACAGGTTTTCAAGACGCTTATGAAATTGTAATTAATGGTCTTAGAAGATTGGAATATAGAGGGTATGACAGTGCCGGAATTGTTTTAGAAGGTTCAGATAACAAGCTGGAAGTAGAAAAAACAAAAGGTAAAGTGGAGGATTTGGTGAATATTTCCAAAGAGCTAAAAGGAAAGTCTAAAATTGGAATGGGACATACCCGTTGGGCAACCCACGGAGTTCCAAGTGACAGAAATTCCCACCCGCACTTGTCAAACAACGGAAAAATTGCAATTGTACATAATGGTATTATTGAAAACTATGATACCATTAAAACAATGCTTACTGAAAAAGGATTTACTTTCAAGTCAGAAACAGATACAGAAGTACTGGTAAACCTTATCCAGTATTTTATGGATCTTAATCCGGATATCGATTTCCCAACTGCAGTGAGATATGCATTGAATGAAGTATATGGAGCATATGCAATAACGGTACTTCACGAAGATTATCCCGGAGTATTGGTGGTAGGAAGATTAGGGTCTCCTTTAGCAATCGGAATCGGAGATAAAGAATATTTTATTGCATCTGATGCTTCCCCTTTCGTAGAATTTACAAAAGAAGCTATATATCTTGAAGAAGGACATATGGCAACAATATCTCTGGAAAACGGAGTAGATATCAGAACGATCAATGAAAACTCTAAGATTAAGCCGGAAATTCAGGAGCTTAAATTAAGTCTTGAACAAATCGAGAAAGGTGGATACGAGCATTTCATGCTTAAAGAAATCTTTGAACAGCCTAAATCTGTACATGATACCATGAGAGGTAGACTTCTTGTAGATGAGGGAATTATTAAAATGGCTGGAATCTGGGATCATGTTGAGAAATTCAAAAATGCCAACAGAATTATAATCATTGCCTGTGGTACTTCATGGCATGCAGGTCTTATCGGAGAATATCTGATAGAAGAATACGCAAGAATTCCTGTTGAAGTAGAATATGCATCAGAGTTCAGATACAGAAACCCTATCATTACAGATAAAGATGTGGTGATTGCGATTTCTCAGTCTGGAGAAACTGCCGATACAATGGCTGCTTTAAAATTAGCAAAAGAAAAAGGGGCATTTATATATGGTATATGTAATGTCGTAGACTCTTCTATTGCAAGAATTACAGATGCCGGTTCATATACCCATGCTGGTCCGGAAATCGGGGTTGCTTCTACCAAAGCGTTTACGGCACAGCTTACGATTCTTACTTTAATTGCTTTTAAATTAGGAAAACACAACGGGAACTTAGGAAATGCTGAATTTATGAGCTTAATTGCTGAGCTTGATGCTATGCCTAAGAAAATTGAAGAAGTGTTGAGTAGCACCCATGAGCTTACGCAGAATATTGCAAAAGATTTTGTGAAAGCTACCAATTTCCTTTATCTGGGAAGAGGATACAATTATCCTGCAGCCCTAGAAGGAGCATTAAAACTAAAAGAAATTTCTTATATCCATGCAGAAGGCTACCCGGCTGCAGAAATGAAGCATGGTCCGATTGCCCTGATCGATGAAAACATGCCGATTGTCATTATAGCACCTAGAAAAGGTCACTATGATAAAATCGTAAGTAATGTTCAGGAAATTAAAGCGAGAAAAGGAAAAATTATCGCTGTAGTTAATAAAGGAGACCGTCAGGTGAGCGAAATGGCAGATTATGTTATCGAAATCCCTGAAACTTCAGAATGTTTCTCTCCAATTGTTGCTTCCGTACCTCTGCAACTGCTTGCTTATTATATTGCAGTATATAGAGGAGCCAATGTAGATCAACCGAGAAACCTTGCAAAATCTGTTACCGTGGAATAAAAAGTTGTTGTAAATAAAATAAATTTAGATTTCTTCCGTTATTTCAAAAAAAATCTTAAAAGTTTCTTAAAAAAATTATATATTTACGGCTTAATTATAAAAATTAACATGAAAAGGATATTTCTTTTATTATTGTCTGCGTCGGTAGCATCGGTATCTTGTTCAGGTGGTGGCAGCTCTTCTGTAGGGAAGCCAGGAACAAAAGGAGAATTGATACCAAGAGAAAAAACTAAATCATTTGTTGCGGAAAGACCATACGGAATGGTTGCAATTCCTGCAGGTTCATTTGTTGCTGGTTTAGCAGACCAGGATCCGACAAATACTCCTGAAAAAGCATCATTGAAAACAGTTACTGTTTCTTCTTTCTTCATGGATGAAGCAGAAACTACCAACTCGGAGTACAGAGTATTTATCAATTATGTAAGAGACTCTATTGCGAGAACTTTACTTGCTGAAGCTGCCGGAGAAGGTGGTGATGAAGGCGGACGTAAAGGAGCTGCAATAGGTGATTATGCATATCTTGCTAAAAAAGAAGAAAACTTAACACCTTATCAAGAATATATGGAAGGCCAGGGTGGCCGTGAAGATGGAGGATATGATGCAAGTAAAAGATTAGATTGGAAAATTCCTTTACACTGGAGTACTACAAAATACCCGGATGTAGAATACGCAGAGGTTTTAGAATCTATGTATCTGCCTTCTTCTTCCAGAATTGGAAACGAAAGAATTTTAGATGTAAGTAAGCTGAAATATACATACCGTTGGGGAGATATGGATGCTGCTGTTGCAGATAACGAAAGAGGAGCTAATTACCTGAGAAGCGAAAGTATTGCGATCTATCCTGATACAACCGTTTGGGTAAAAGATTTCCACTTTGCTTACAATGAGCCATTGTTCGAGCAGTATTTCTGGCATAAAGCTTATAAAGACTATCCTGTAGTGGGAGTTACCTGGGATCAGGCAAGAGCTTACTGCAACTTCAGATCTAAATTGAAAACAGATTACAACGAAAGTTTAAAAAGAAAAAAACAAAGACCATTAGAGTTCCGTCTTCCAACTGAGACTGAATGGGAATATGCTGCAAGAGGAGGGATGCAAAACGCTACTTATCCTTGGGGCGGTCCGTATTTAATGGATGACAGAGGTTGTTACCTGGCAAACTTTAAACCGAAGAGAGGTAACTACATGGAAGACGAGAAAAAAGGAACTTATACATATACAGCTCCAGTTAAGAAATTTAAGAAAAATGGGTTTGGGTTGTTTGATATGGCTGGAAACGTTTCTGAGTGGACACAATCTGCGTATAACAATTCTTCATACGGATTCTCTTCTACATTAAATCCTTCTACTAAAGATAAAAAGGATACGAAGAAATCTGTAAGAGGTGGATCTTGGAAAGATATAGGATATGCACTAATGACAGGTGCCAGAGATTGGGAAAGAAAAGATTCCGCAAGAAGCTATATCGGATTCAGAACTGTACAGGATATTCCTGAAGCAGCAGTTAAACCAAGAAGAGTTAACAGATAACGAATCAGACAATTATTTTTCAATAACAATTTTATTTAACATTAAAAAAACTAACTCAATATGTTTAAGACTAAAGATGCTTGGATGAATTTCTTTTATTCATTCGGTGCTGCAATTGTAATTCTTGGAGCTTGGCTTAAAATTACTCACATTACCTTGGGACCTATTAATGGTAATATCGCTCTTACTGTAGGACTTATTACTGAGGCGATTATCTTTATCATCTTTGCATTTGACCCTCCAAAATCAGAAGAGTCTTATGCATGGGAAAATGTTTATCCTGAGTTATTAGATAAACATGCTAATCCAAACCCATTACACTCTAATGTATCTTCTAGAAATAATAATGCAGCAGCTCAATTTGCAGAATTAGAAAACTCTCTTTCTAACAAATTGGATAAAATGCTTGAAGATGCCAGATTAGATGTTCAATTATTTGAAAGACTGAGAACAGGAATTGATAAATTCTCAAACTCTGTTGATCAGATCAATCAAACTGTTGACGTATCTGCCTCTACTCACAAATATAACGATCAATTAAATAAAGCAGCTCAGCACATGGAAAGCATGAATGCTCTTTATGCAATGCAGCTTGAAAGCGGTAAGAGACAATCTGAATTTGCTAACAAGTATGTGGCTGATATGCAGAAATCTGCAGAGCAATCTGAAAAATTCAACCAAGAGCTACAAGGTTTAACATCTAATCTTAATAACTTAAATAGAGTTTATGGTGGTATGCTAACTGCTATGAAGTCTTAATTCCTAACCATTTCTAAATTTAACTACTTAATCAAAAAACAAAGAAAAGAGAATGGCACAAGGAAAACAGACCCCTCGTCAGAAGATGATCAACCTGATGTATTTGGTGTTCATCGCGATGATGGCCCTAAATATTGATGCAGAAATCATCAGATCATACTATGACTCTACCAGAGCATTGAATGAAACCAGAACTTTAACAGAAAAAAAGAACGAGAAGATCTTTGAAAGAACGTTGGAAGCTAAGGCTCAGCAAGTTCCGGATACTTATGCACAGCCTTGGGCTCAGTACAAAGTATTGAAAGCCAAAATTGATGCATTGGTAAAATCAGCTCAGGATGTTAAAGATTTGTTGAAGAAACAATCTGAGTTTCATGACAAAGATCCACAAACAGGAAAAGATGTTGATGTAAGTGAAAACTTTGCTGCATTGAACAACAACGAAGCGACTACTGAATATTTCTTCAAGGAAGGAGATGAAAATACTCCATCAAAGAATGCATTAGACCTGAAAGCTAAAATTGATGACGTAAGAAACTACATCAACGCTACTTTTGGAAACAATGCTCAGTTACAGGATTTAGTAGCAAGAGCTAATAAGTCTCTAATTGCGGAGTATCCTAAAGGAACATCTCCAAATGAGAAAACTTGGTTCCAAAATAAATTTTATCATCAGCCGCTAATTGCTGCAATATCTAATTTGGAAATTATCCAAAATGATGCCAGAAACGTACAATCTGATGCATTGGCACTATTACTTCAGGAAAAAGTAGATGCGAGTATTAAATTCTCAAGCTATGAGCCTATTGTTTCAGGTCCGGTAGATATCCAGGCAGGAAAACAGGCAGAGGTAAAAGTAATGTTGGGTACTTATTCTAACAGTAATAAGATCAGCATCTCTGGTGTTGGTAAAGTTGAAAATGGTAAAGGAACAATCGCTATTTCAGGTTCTGGAATTGGTGAACATAAATTAGGAGGTACCATTACATTAACAGATGCTTCAGGTAAGCCACAGTCTTTCCCTTGGACACATACATACAATGTAATTGCTGGACCAAGAGAAGTAAAACTTGAAAAAGGATTATTGCTTTCTGCGGATAAAATGAATGTAATGTACAGAGGACTTGAGAACCCTGTTTCAGGATCAATCTTAGGTGCTGACAATTCTAAACTTTCATTATCTGCTCCGGGTGCAGCTGTAAGAAGTACAGGCCCAGGAAAATGGATTGTAAAACCAACTACTGGTAATACGGTTAAACTGACATTATCGGGAACAGATCCTTATGGAAAATCTGTATCTCAGGTATTTGAATATAGAATTAAGAATGTACCACCACCGCAAGGTCAGATCAGAGGAAGCAGCATCGTATCTATGCCTGCCACTTCTATCCAGAATCAAACGGTACAGGCAGCAATTCCTGACTTCGACTTCCCTGTTTCATTTACTGTAACTCAGTTTATGGTGAGAGTACCAGGTAGAGCAGCATTACTTGTTCACGGGAATTCATTAAATGATGCAGCCGGATTAGTGAAAAACCTTAGATCTGGAGACGTAGTTTCTGTCTTTGATATTAAAGTTACTGCTCAAGGTTTAGATGGTCAGGTTATTAAAAATATTACTCCTATAATCATTAACATTCCATAGGACTAAAATTGTAATTTATTATGAAAAAATATATTAGCACCCTTTTAGTATTAGTTTCGGGATTTGCTTTTTCCCAGACTATTCTGAATGCATCCTCTCCGGAAGAGTTCAGACAGATGAGAGCAGAAAATAAACAGAAAGTTGGTGATACTATTGTAGATAAAACAGTAAAACCTCTTGAGTATGGTTTTGTAGAAGATAAAGATATCTTTAAAAGTATGTTTGTATGGGAGATCATTGATATGAATGATAAAATCAACCAGCCATTCTACTATGATAATCCGGATGGTCTTCTTGCTACACCTACAAGATCTCTATACCAACTATTACTGGATGCAGCTTTATCTGGAAAGATTGAACAGGTATATGATGATGAAAACTTTACTGTAAAACTTTCTCCTGAAGGAATTCAGAAAAGATTGGAAAAAGTTATCATCAATGATGCAGCTATTGATATCTTAAACTCTGGAAGACAACTTACAGAAGCAGAAAAGAAACAATATACTGACGTATTTAAGACAACTACCGATAAAGTAAAAGTTCTTAAAATCATGGGTATGTGGTTTATTGATAAGAGAGACGGACAAATGAAATACAGACCTCTGGGTATTGCTGCAATGGGACCAGATCCTGCAGTACAGGGAGTTATTGGTCCAGATGGTAAGCCTATTGCAAGTAACGATGAGCTTATTGACCTGTTCTGGATCTATTATCCAAGTGCCCGTGATGTTTTAGCAAATAATTTTGTCTTCAACAGAAAAAATTCATCTGCTGACTTATCTTTCGATGATGTGATCAATGCAAGAAGATTCTCTTCTATCATTTATAAGTCTTCAGCCGGTTTGGGAGACGGTACTATTAAGGACTATATTCCTAAGAATGCCGATGAACAACTGGAAGAAAGCGATAGAATCAAAGCACAGATTCTTGAAATGGAAAATGATATGTGGAATTACTAGATTTCACTTGATATTTATAGAAAACCTGAGTACTTTTACTCAGGTTTTTTTTATTATGAAAAATGTAGATTATATTATTGTAGGAGATGGATATGCAGGGCTTTTCTTAGCTCATCAGCTCATTAAAAATAACAAATCTTTCGTGATCTTTACGGAAGGAAGAAAAAGTGCTTCTCAGGTTTCAGCAGGAATTATCAATCCTGTTGTACTGAAGAAGTTTACCACATTCTGGAAAGCACAGGAACAAATAGACTTTCTTAAAGACAGTCTTAAAGAAATAGAATCATATACCGGAGAAAACTATTTAATCAACGTTCCTATTCACAGAATTTTTCATGATGAGAACGAGCAGAATTTATGGTTGAAGAAATCAGGAAATGAAGAATTGTCTCATTTTCTTGATCAAAATTTCGATCGTTTAAATATAGTAAAAAACGATTTTCTTACCGGAAAGGTTAATCAGTCTGCAAGGCTTAATGTTAATGGATTTTTCAGTGGTTTATTCAATTATTTTGAAAAAAATGATCATCTGGTAAAAGAAAAATTCGATTATTCAAAATTGAACCCATCCGAATCGATATATAAGGATTTTAATTTCAAAAATATTATTTTCTGTGAAGGAATGGGTGTGAAAGATAATCCCTACTTTTCAGAGATCGCAGTAAACCCGAACAAAGGTCATCATATAAAAGTGAAACTGTCACAACCGATTCCGGAAAACATAACGATTAAAAAGAAACACTTTTTATTCCCAACCGGAAACGGCCTGTATTTTTATGGAGGAACTTATGACAGAGAACAACTTCATCACCATATTGATGAATCAGCAGTTGCACAATTAGTGAAAGGACTTTCAGAATTTTATCCTTATGATTTTGAAGTTGAGGAAGTGCATTTTGGATTTCGTCCAACTGTAAAAGACAGAAGGCCTATCATAGGAAGGCATGAAACGTTCGGTAATCTCTATGTCTTTAATGGACTTGGAGCCCGTGGTATTCTTAATGGATGCTATTTTTCAAGAGATTTGTTCCGTTTTATGGAAGAAGATACTCCATTGCATACAGAAGTTTCATTGAACAGATTTCAATAGTGTATCTTAGTGTTAATTTCCAAACTAAAAATCTATGGATGAAAATATTTTAGGTATCGTTGCCGGAATTCTTACTTCTGTTTCAATGATTCCACAGCTTATAAAGGTGATCAGAGAAAAGAATGTAGAAGATATTTCTTTACTCATGCTTCTGGTTCTGATTTCTGGACTCTCTTTATGGGTATGGTATGGCTTTGAAAAAGACGAATTACCTATTATTCTATCCAATGCATTTGCCGTTCTGGTGAATATCAGCCTTCTGATCTGTTATATAATGTACAACAGGAAAAAATAGCAATATCAATATAAAAATACGCCTCATCATGATGAGGCGTATCTTATTTTTTATGGTAATGTGGTCAAAAATAGTTGGTGTTTTTGTCAAAAATAATTCGTAATATTTTACAGTTGATTGGAAGAGGAAGTAAGCAATACTGAGGAGCAACTTACCAGCAATACAATCAACGCTGTAAACAATAGTTTAGAGGATGGTTTTTCCATCCTCTTTTTGTAAATTATTGGAACAGCT
>NZ_FTMT01000021.1:0-106391 GCF_900156015.1 Chryseobacterium sp. RU33C
GTTCTCAACCAATTTATGCTTATTTTTGAAGAAAGGCTCAGATTATAAAATCCAAGCCCTGACTTTTTAACTTACACACTTTGTGGGATAGTGTCATTGCTAATTTTCTCGGATCTTTTTTTCCAAATAAGTTTAAACAACTTCTAAGTAAAAGATTTAGTATTTAAACTGTTTTTTGTTTTTATGAATATCAATATTTCCAGAAACGATTTGCTAAGCATTGTAATTAAACACAATTGACAACTGTTTTTAAAAAAACTGACATTCCTCTACAAACATACTATATTATGATGTTTCACCTCGATTTGTGGTTTGTATTACAGTAGATTTAATGAAACTGATTTTATTATGCAATATTTCTGTATTTATTAATGATTTTATTTGATTATTAATAAAAAATAGGATTATCGAGCTTCATATCTGTGAAAAATTACTAATAGAGGCGACCAAAGTAGCACATATTAATTAAATACTAACTTCTTGCCAATGTTTTGAACATGTAAACAAGTGAGAGCATTTTAATATTTTTGGTTAGCGAACGAGACAATTAATAGCAAGCATATTTTTGTAGAGATTCTCTAATCCTTTTGTTCGCTTCATTGGTTTCCCATTCTGAGTTGGCAGCTGCTTTAGTTTTGTTGACTTTCATAGGCCTCTTCTTGATCTTATCATTATTTTGAAGGAAAAAACATTTTACCTATTTCTGTGTTTGGTATTATATAAAAGAGAAGAGATTTAAACATGTTTATTTGCTATACTATGATTTTGCTTTTATCACTATTAATCATATAAATTCTGATCAATATATTCCAAAAGTGCCGAATTTTATTTTACAAAAAATTGATATTCCGGGTTTTGACAAATTATTAAACAATGAATTGCTTGAAAAACTAAAACAAATCGTTATCGGATAAGAATTAAAAACATTTATATCAAACGTAAACAGAAAGATTGCAGTTTAAGTTTAAAACTTCGGTTCGTAAAAGAAATTGAGACTGGGTAACCTATCATTAGCATTTGCTGCAAGAAATATGATATACAATACTCCTGGCTAAGAATTTTAAACAGTTTAAGATTGGCATACATCTCAAATCCTCCTGTTTTTGAAACTATTTTCAGCAAAGTATTCTGGTCTTTGTCCACCAGAATCAAGATAGGATTTTTCACTTTTCACATTACAGCGATCTTTTTATTGAGAACTTTTACATCCACAATTGAATTTACGAGTCATTTTTTCAGTTTTGTTTTGATGTCATTCTTTAATTCAGAACCGTTTTTCCAACCGCAGGCGTTGTTTCCAATCTTGAAATTTCGATATTGCCGGACTTGTCACCTCAATATCTTTATTAGTATTTTTTATTTAAAATACTGAAAATAAATATTTTAAATAAAAAAGCCAGATTCATAGATTAATTCCGTATTTTACAAATTCCTCAGTCCAGTTCGAGTTTCAATTGCTGAACAGCAGTTTCCAAAGTTTTCCTTATTTCCATAAAATGATGATAAAGGACAGGCAGCTCTTCTGTCATTTCCTTCGCATCGATCTCAAGCTTTTTAACGCTTTCGTCTAAAGAATAGATTCCGACACCTTGTATGCCCGGCTTGATTTTGTGGACGAGCCTTGCAATCTCTGCATTATCTTTGTTAATGAATGCGTTTTCAATCAACGGCATTGTTTCTTCGGTCTGCGTGATGAATATGGAAATCATTTTTTTTACGAAATCATTGTCTCCGCGGCTTAGTGCCTGAATATTTTTAAGATCATATACTATTTCGCTCATATCGGATGAATTAATGTTGGTTGTTTTTTCGCTTCTTGTATATTGGTAGATTATCTCGAGAAGATCTTCTTCATTGAAAGGTTTGGTGACATAGGCGTTCATTCCTGCTGAAATGCAGTTGTCAATTTCAGTTTTAAAAGCATTTGCGGTGAGGGCAATGATAGGGGTTGTACATCCCAGTTCATTCCTCAGGATCTTGGTGGTCTCTATTCCATCCAGCTCCGGCATCTGAATATCCATCAGTATAATATCAAATTCCTGCTTCGAAAGGATTTCTAATGCCATCCTTCCGTTGTCTGCCTTGGTAACCCGGCATCCGAAGTAGGTAAGCGATCGTTCTGCAACCAGCTGATTAAGCTCATTGTCTTCCACCAGAAGAACGCTGGTTTCTTTTACAGAAATATCCTCTGCCTGTTTGATATTTTTTGAAGGGCAATTTTCTTTACCTTTATCGAGATTTAAGAGTATCGTGATCTCTGTTCCTACATTTTTTTCGCTTTTGATCTGTATTTCTCCCTTCATAAGGCCAATCAGCTGCTTTGTAATTGCCATACCAAGCCCGGTACCTCCGTATTTTCTTGAGACCGAGCTGTCTTCCTGATTGAATTTTTTAAAAATATGCTTTATATAATCTTCAGTCATTCCGATCCCTGTGTCGGTAATACAGATAGAAACGTGCTGATAATTTTTAAAATCTTTGAGCACTTTACACGTTATGGTTATTTTTCCTTTATTCGTAAACTTCAGCGAATTACCAACTATATTGAATAAGATCTGCTCGATCTTCAAAGAGTCTCCCTTCAGTTCAGAAGAAAGATTTTCCGGGAATTGAGTCTCCAGTTTTATCTTTTTCTGCTTAGCTTTCGGGCTTAAGATTGTGATCACTTTCTTAATACTTTCTGCAAGAGAGAAGCTATGGTTGTCCAGGGTCATCTCACCGGATTCTATTTTGGAAATGTCCAGAATATTGTTGATAATGGAAAGAAGATGCTCCGAGGCATTATAGCTGTTGTCTACAAACTGCCTCTGAGTGTTGGTAAGTTCAAGTCTTTTCAGCTCCCGTAAAAAACCGATGATGGCATTCAGGGGTGTTCTGATCTCGTGGCTCATATTGGCCAGAAAAACTTCTTTTGCCTTTGAAGCTTCAAGCGCATTGGCCTTTTCCTGCATCAGGTCTTCTTCCAGTTTTTTCTGGTCTGTGATATCGAGATGGATTCCTATAGACCCGAGCTGATTGCCGTTGTCATCATAATTAGGTGCGCCGCTGATCGCCCACCATCTGATTTCACCTCGCTTGTTTTTTACAGGCATCTGATACACACTTGAAACCCCTTTTTTGCGCAATTGGATTTGCTCTTTGACAAACTCAAAATTATGGTCACCATGTAAAAATAAAAGCATAGGATTTTTGCCGATTAACTCATCTGCATCGTAGCCGGATACATTGCAAAAGCTCTGATTGGCATAACGAATGGTCTCGTTGTTGTCTACTTCCAGCAGCCCCAGATTCATATTGGCAATAATATTCCGGTATTTTTCCTCCTGTCTTTTCAAATGATCCTCCGCTTTTTTTCTTTCGGAAATGTCTTTTAGAAAATAACAATAATGTTTGTCACTATTCTGCACCACTTCAATAACTGACATTTCCACTGTTAGTTGTTCTCCGTTAGCTTTAATCACATTGCGCTCCAGTTGTTTGTTGAGCATAGATCTGAAAGGTATGTTTTCCGTTTTGGGAATAATCTTGTCATTGATCTGCTGACCTTCCATCTCTTTTTCGGTCCATCCGAAAGTTGATGCTGCACTTCTGTTCCAGAATGTAATCTTGCCTTTCTGGTCGGTGATAATAATAGCATTCATGGCGGAATCCATGATCATTCTGTGGCGTTCCTCACTTTGTTTCAGAAGATTTTGGGTGATGACACGTTCTGTTATATCATTATATTTCCAGAGATGCCCTTTGTAATGGTCATTAATAAAGATGGGGATATAATCTCTTTCGAGAAACCTGCCGTCTTTTGTTTCCAAAAGTTCATTGGTAACCAGCTCTCTCTTCTTAAGGATTTCATTAATTCTCTGCACAAAGTATGCTTCGTTTTTAAAGAGAGCTTTAGACTGCTCCGCAGAGTTAGTGCAGTCTGCGCCAATCATATCATCTGAAGAAACCGGGATATTGAACATCCTGCAGAACAGATTATTGGTGAAAACGATTTTTCTTTTTTCATCTTCCATTAATATTCCGAACTGTAGATTAGCCAGTAGTTTCTTCAAGATCTGCACAGTTTTCGATAGATCCCTTTCAAGAAAAATACGTTCTCTCACGTTCACAAGAACCTGTGTGAAGATGGTAAGAAGATTCTTTTCGGTATCGGATACCTGGTGATGATTCTTAACGAAATCAAAACCTACAAAGCCCAGACATTCATTTTGCAGCATTGCAGGAATGACCAGCAGGCTTTTGATATCCTGCTCCAGTAAAATGCCCTTAAGATCGCTTTCCGGCAATTCCTGAACATTGGGATAGTAGATGGTTTCTCCTTTTTTATTAATTTCCACCCATTCACTGATCATTTCCAAAGGCATATCCTGGAGATTTTCTATTTGCGGACTTACCCCTTCATTACAGTATTCAAAAATATTTGAGCAGGTACCTTTTGAAAAGTCGTATTTGAAAATATATGCCCTGTCTGCCTTTACAAATTCAGACATTTCCTGGAGGGACTTCTGAATGCTTTCCGACACTTTTTCGATCGGGATATTAATATATTCTGAAGAAATATCCATGAGAAGATGCTGGAAATCAAGCTGCTTATTAAGCTGTTCCTGTAGGAAAATTCTTTTTTTCAATAACTCTTTAACGTAAGATGACAATTCAGTAAGATCTTCAGAATCCTGATTTTCAACGGAGGGATCAAGAATTTTTATAAACTCATAAAGGCTGGAGATCGATTTCTGTTTGAGCTCGTTCTCATTTTTAAGATCCTGGTAGAGATCCAGGTATTCCTCCTCGCTTTGTTTGAATGCATGATTCATCAGTTCTTTATCCCTTTCAAAAGATTTATAAGACTGATTGACTGCGCGAATGAAATTTTTGAATTGCGGATGAGACTTACACTCTTCTGTAAGATGTTTGTTGATCTGTCTGTTGAGCAGATTGTGAAACTCGGGTTCCATAATTATTCTGTTTCATTTAATGTAGTAATGGTAATGGTCTGGTTGTGAAGTACACAGTCATCAAACGGCTTCAATGGAGAAATTTCTCCATAGGAATAAAAACCTGAGATCATTGTCTGCGGACCAAAGATGTCTCTCACTATTTCCACCTCCTCGCTGATGCGTTCGCCCAGAACCAGTTTCCTTCCCACACAACTGATGATGACAGCCATTTTGGGGCTGTGATTACGATTTATTTCAAGACATTCTTTTGCGGCGGCACTGGCAGCATCGGTTAATCTGTCCATATTAGCCTTCATAAATCTTACTTTGCCTCCTTCAGGTAGATCACCGGCGAAAATCATCATATTGTTTTTTTCATTGATGGACAGGATTGTTCTTACCACGTGAGTGTCATCTTCTGAAGACCTTATAGACAAAGGGAAGAGCAGGGCAGAGCCAGGCAGTTCTTCGGCATATTTTCCAAGATATTTTTTGTAAAGGTCCAGTGCATTTTTATGGTCTATCTCATACAGAATATTATTATATGATTGGGTAACGGTTCTTTCCAATCCAAAACTTTCCCAGCCTCCACAGGAAGAGTGGGATAATTCCAGATGATCACCGTAAAAGCCAATTGCCACTATTTTATTGGGCTTTGGTGTCTGGTTGAGACCTACGGATGTTTTTTCAAAACGATCTCCGTCTCCTGCCAATCCACCTGACACCAATACATGGGGTGGACGTATCTTGTTGATGCCTTCTACGAGCTGACTTCCATTGACCTTGCTTCCGTCGGACAGTACAAAGACCCATTTCAGATCTTCTTTGTCAAGGTTTTGCATCAATGCGCAGCCTGCGTCAAAACTGTTTTGGAAATCTTCAATATCGATCTGTGTACTTTTGATCTGTGATCTTGAAAAACCAATAGCGGTCAATGCAATCGTGTTATCATGTACTTCATTGGAAAATATTTCTCCGGAAGAAGAGGACAGCGCAATATCGGCATTGGGGAATTTCTTCTTTAAAAGCAAAAAGAAATCACTCTTCTCAATAATGGCCCTGGCACCATATCCAAGGATCAACTGAGCCTTATGATAGTCAAGGTTTTCATCATTCCTTTCAGTAATCCATTCTCCGTCTGAAAAAAGTAATTTGGCGACTTTCATAGTTATTATTTGTTTTTTTTTTAGTTTTTTAATTTTTTGGTTTCAGCATTGTTCATCAGGTTATAGATCGTTAATTTGCCTATATTAAGAATCTTTGCAGTCTTGATGACATCATTGTTATTTTTGATTAGAAAATGAAGAATAATTTCTGTTGTGTATTCCTTGAGTGTTTTTTGCTGATCAAGTAAGACTTCAGACTCCTTATCGGGGCTGTAAAAACATCATCATCAACTAAGAATATTTTGGTCATTGTGGTGTGTTAAAAATATACTCTTAAAAATAATAGTTTTTCTTCATATAATGACATTTTTTATTTTATTAAATATCAATAATGGTTTATTTTAGAATGTTTTTGAATTTTATGACCTTCCGATGTGTAATTCATTAAATCACAGTAGCGCAAGATCTTTTATGAATCAGTACTCTTTTCAAGAAATAAATATATTTTTCCGTATAATTTGCTTTATTCTGTCTGTCAAAAATGCAGGCGATTAAAAAGGAAAGGCTGTGTTTGCAGGAAGGAACTTAATTATTGAAATATTTTGATTGGCACTGTAAATCTATTAGGAAAATTACTACCCGGATAAATTTAATCTTCCTACCGGTGATGATCTACCTGAGAGGTAAAAAAACCATCCGAAATTTCGAATGGTTTGGTATTGAAGGGTTAAACTATTTTGGCCTAACTTTTTCGATGGTTTATATTTTCAACTCCCGTTCCTTTATGGTCCGATTTGATTAGGAAAACGAAAGAATCTGAATTATCTTTTAAATTTGACCAGCATTTTCCTTGTGTAGGATTTATTTTCCGAGTCGGTAACCTTCAGCAGATAATAGCCTTTAATTTCCAATGGAAGATCAATTCTCACTTCTTCTGACGGGCTGAAATTCTTTTCTAAAACGCGGACACCATTAAGATCGAAAACATCAGCCTTTACGATCTGTTTTCTTGTATATTCTGATCCTTTTCGGTGTTCCAGTCTTATAAAGGCGACATCATTTACCGGATTCGGATACAGCTGGACAACCGTAAGTTCTTCTTCTCTTGCTTTGGACTGGATTGTATTGGTTACGGTGTTGGTTCTCATTGTTTTTTCATCATCAAAGGCAATAACAGCGCTGTTAATAATTTTTGTTTCTTCAGCCAGGCCTTTTTTAGGAAGAACAGAGAATGTTACATATCCTTGGGATGCTTTTGAATCTTTTTCAGTAGGAGGCAGGAATACGTTTTCCCATTTGAAAGTAACCTTATTGCCAACAATTTCCGTCGAAATATTATCGTGGCTTGTAGAGACTATTTTGAAGGTATTCATATCGAGTTCCTGCGGCATTGTGTCAACAATCGATACATTTTGGGCAGCAAAATTCCCTACATTTTCAAATCTTATAGTATAGGTAAGCATTTGATCAGGCAGAATATAACCTTCTTCGCCGTAACCTTTAGGATAAACCAAAATATCGTTGGGGTCTATTGCGCCGTACACATTGTATTTTTGGATCAATGTATTGTCTTCCAGATTGCAGTCTGTGGAAGCATTTACAATTTCACCTTTGAATTCAAGTTCATCATTAATCAAAACTGATGCACCTGTACCTGTCATAAAGCTTATCACCTTGTTATTGAAAGGATTCAGCGCTCCCAAAGCCCAGGAATATCTTGTATAATTTTTAGCATTTACTACAAATGTTTCCTGTTGTGTAATAGGAGAGGAAGGACTCGAGATGCTTACTGTTGAAGGAACTACAAAATTCAGCACGCTGGAAGCAGAAACATTCCGAGACTGGTTGCTCACAACTATTTTAAATTGATTATTGGTATAACCTTTTCTGATGGCAGTTCCTCCCATATTGATTTTCAAATCTGTATTATTGCAGGCAGACGTTGCAGGAATGTATATTTGCTGTGAAGCCTGATAATTGGTCAGGTCAAATAGTTTAGACCCTGCATTCAGTCCGTTTTCTGCTAAGATCTGTAACTCTACATTATTTTGAGTGGTATAAAAGCTGAACGTTCCTGCATCATTCGAATATACTTTGGCGTTTGTGGGCACCACTTTTATGGCAGCTCTTGAGACAGTTGGCTCAGTGTCTTGTTTTACCCCGTCATTGTTGCTGTCAAAATATACGATCCCTTTTACTTTTAGCTGTTGAGGTTCAATGATTTCTAGGATCTGATTGACCGAAACATTATTTATTTTCTGGATAATTCCGCTTGCCCATTTCACCGTGATGCTATTAATTGCTGTGGCATTTCCTAAACCAAAATGCTGCGTATAACTGCTTTGTCCTCCAAAACCACTTTGGCTGTTCACCTCTCTCATCTGCGTTTTGGTTCCGGTTTCAACAAATATTTTTGTTCCGATGGCAGAGCCGTTGCTCTCAGTGGCTTTTAAATTAATTTCAATCCATTTATTGGTATTTCCGTTGTTGACAAAAATATGATTTTTCTGATTGGAATGCGTTGCCACTGCCAGGTCTAAATCTCCGTCATGATCATAATCGCTCCAGGCATGACCAAAAGAAAGCCCGAAGTTGTAGGTAATAGCTTCATCTCTGTTTTCGGTAAAATTTCCGTTTCCATCGTTAAAATAAAGAAACTTTCTGATCTTATCATTGGTGACAAATAGATCCAGATCTCCGTCATTGTCAATATCTGCAAAGCTGCATCCGTGAGAACTACCTCCCTGATTAACAACAGAATTGGTCACTTTCTGAAAATTTCCGTTTCCTAAATTTTTATACAGGAAATTGGTAGTTGTATTGGAATTGGTAACAAATAAATCTAAATCGCCGTCATTATCAATATCTCCCCAGCAGCTTCCCACGGATTTTCCCCCTTCCTGGTTGATGATATTGTTTTTCTTGGAAAAAGTACCGTTCCCATCGTTATGGAATAAAGAATTTTTACTGCCAATACCATTAGGCACAAACAGATCCATTAATCCATCCTGATCGTAATCTGCCCAGGTTGGTCCAAGAGAAGAGTTAGCTTCCAGTGGAATAGCATCTGTAGCTTCTTTTACAAAACTTCCCGTGTTGTTATTTCGGTGCAGTTCGTTGTATTTTGTTGGGAAATAATTACACATAAATACATCCGCTTTGTTATCATTATCATAATCCGCAAAGGCACCGCCGTGGTAATAAGAAACATCCTGGGTGAAAGATTTGGTATTGTCTGCTACCAAAGTTCCGTTATCATTTCTGTAGAATTTATTAGGGTTTCTTGTATTATTAAGAACCAGAAGGTCTTCATCCCCATCATTGTCCACATCTGCCCATGTACTGCTCATCGATACGCCATCCTCAGGTAAAGTCTGTCCGGCGGTAAAACCTCCTGTTTTATTATTCATAAAGATCAAATTAGGTGCGGTAAGTCCCATATCTGTCACATAAAGATCGTCGTATCCGTCATTATTGATGTCTACCCAGCTGATCGTCCAGGAGTTGGTTGTAAAATAATCAAATAATGGATTATCCAACCGGGAAAATATAAGCTTGGAGGTATTGGAGGTCTGTACAGAGACTGAATTGGCTATAGTAGATTGCTGCGTCTCTCCATTCACCTTTCCGGTAATAACGGTTTCTACGGTCGTATTAAGGGTAGTCCCTACCAATTCCCCATTATTGGCTCCCACGGTGGCCACCACTTTTGTTTCAACCTTATATGTGGAATTGGGTTGGAGGGTCGGCAAATTATTGTATGTTACCGTTGTTTTGTCATTGAGTTCTGTAACAGTCCCCTGTGTTTGGGATTGATTGGGATTGATCAATTTGGATTCGACCACTTTCAGCCCTTCCTGTACGATAACCTCAACTGAGGGTGTGGTTACTTCTCCGCTGGTTTTGATTTGAGAGATCACGGTCGCCTGTTCGGCAGGGATCAGTGTGTCATCACTAACAATGCTTGTCTGGGTGAAAGAATGTCCCAGTGAGCTTCCCGTATAACACATCCAGTTATCATTGAAATTGCTGTTCATCACGGCAATATCATTATTGCTTTGAACGATTAAATACGGTCTTTCCGATCCGGAAGGTGTTCCTGTCCCGTTATAAAATGCTTTCCATTCAGTTAGACTTATAGAGCAGTCGGCATACTTTTCAGGTGCAATGGTAAATGTTTTGCTGAATTTTGTTCCATTTGTTAAAGCATCTTTTACAGTTACGGTAGCGCCTGCCTTTGAGAACAAATACAGATGAGAAAAGGAACCATTGTACTTTGAACCCGTCAGCGGGTTGGTGACATTGATTTCATTTCCCGGAGGCGCAATATACGTTAGGAAGTTTTTCCCTGCTGTTGTTCCGCTTTCGGAAGAGACCATCGTTGCCATATCGGAGGTACCGGGAGAACCAGTTTCAAACCAGTTTCCTTCAAAAACAGACACTTTTTTCCCTGCTGAGCAGCTAATTCTGAAAACGGTGGGATAAGAAACATTCCCATTGGATTTTCCCACCCAGTCTCCCGCGGCCAATCGGTTAAGGGAGAAGGTTTTCACGGAGACCCAATTCCCGTTCACATAACGATCCAGATTTACCGTATTGGCGTTGTCCCAACTGACGATCCTGATTTCCTGCTCACCCGCCGCCTGGTAGGGAACAGTGAAATACATCAGCTCTCCGGAAGAACTTCCATTGGAGGTAGGAACATAGCCGCCACCGTCCCGTTCATTTCCGAATAAGGCACCATACTGCATGGTTACGGGCTTGTTAGCAATCAGCATATAGGTTTCTCCGGATATCATTGCATCCCTTCCTTCCGCAGAGTTATAAATTAAATCCTGGCCTACGTTTATCGTTTTGGAAAAGACCTTCACTGCATTTTCTGCATTGACATCGGTAAATCCCGTATTGGTTTTGGGCTGGGTAGAAATTTTATAAAAATCGATAACCGTATTATTTTGATACGCAAATACATTGATGTCTCTGTTAGAAGATGATATCATTGGAGCATATACAATAAATTTCTGTCCTATAGAACTCTTATCCACGCTCGGAATCCAGTCATGCTGCCAGTCACTGTTCGTGCTTTGGGAGGCATATACCAGTTTATTGGATTTTACGATAAAATAATCTCCGTCCCATTTTAAAACACCACCGGAAGCATACCGGGCATCATCATTGATACCGTTGTCCTTGATGTAGAGAACATAACTCTGTCCTGCTTTTAAGATCCCTGACTTGGAATCATCCGTATCTCCGTCCGCACCATCATCAATAATATTAAATTCAGTATCATCGTAGATGGCGGTCACAATCAGGCAGACATTTCTCTGCACTGCGTCATTATTCGGAGGAACGTAGATCTGAAAATAAGTGGAAGGTTCCCCTGTTGCGTAAAGATCATTTATCCCTAAAAAAAGAATAAATAAAAAGAATAAATTTTTCATAGCTGATAATTATTTAACATATTAAACGATAATCAACAGATATGCTTGAATTTTTAAAATACTGTATATCAAGTATTTATATGTGCGTGTTTCAAGGAAGAAAATTCCAAAATATAGACTTTTTTCATTTTTTGGAAAATCTATCTGAAATGCTATGTATAATCTATTTACTATTATAGATGTCATTACAAATGCTGATTCAGATTTGATCCGGACAAATTAAACGAACTCTTTAAAACGGAAATTTTTAAACTGGAATACAATCCAATTATCAAAGAGCTTATGAAAGAAATATTTTTAGATAACTATAAACAGTTCACTTGCGATATAGAATTTAAGAGAAAGTCAATTTCAAAAGAGATCAATTTACTTAATGAAAAGGTTGCTTTCCCCCAAAAGTAGAATTTGACGGAAAAAGTTTTCAAACACCTAAAATGAATATTGTTGCTCAATGTATCTGCCAGTATAACAACGGATTAGGAAATAAAAAACCGACATCGAAGAGTAAAATCTTCAAATGTCGGTCTTGTGACCTCGACAGGATTCAAACCTGTAACCTTCTGAGCCGTAATCAGATGCGCTATTCAGTTGCGCCACGAGGCCTTTTGTTATCTTCTTGATTAACGGTTGCAAATATACCACTTTTTTCCGTTCTTTGAAACATGAAACAGAAAATTTTACTTTTATTCACGGTCTTCTCGCTAATTGCCTGTAAAAGAGAATCAAAAATTTCGTCCTCAGACTGGACAAATATCTCAAACCGCACCCAATTTAAGGAACATGATGGTATCCTGGAACTGAAATCGGGGAATTTTACTTATAACTTTAAGCAAAATCAAACACCTTTCAAGAAAATAATCCTGTTGAATGCAAGTATGGCCGGCTATATTTCGGAGCTTGGAGCAGAAAATTTAATTATAGGAGTTTCCAGTCCGGAGTATATTTATTCAGAAAAAATTCAGAATCTGATTAAAGAAGGAAAAATTCAGAATGTAGGAAGCGAACAGAAATATGATGTGGAAAAAATTATCTCTATGAAACCGGATGCTATTTTTACCAATCATATTGCAAGTTTTGACAATACTTATGAGCTTTTAAAGAATAATGGTATTCAGGTGATATTTCTGGATGAATACATGGAACAGAAACCTTTGGAAAAAACAGCTTATATCAAAATTTTCGGAGAACTTTTAGGAAAAGAAAAAGAAGCAGAAGCTAAATATCAGGAAGTTGAAAAAAGTTACAGCGATCTGAAACAGCTTGCGTCAAAAGCAAAAGAAAAACCTGTTGTACTTGCCAATGAAATGTATGGAGATGTTTGGTATCTTCCGGGAGGAAATACTTCCGTGGCTCATTATATTTCGGATGCCAACGCCAATTATATCATGAAGGATAATAAAGATGAAAAAGCATTGACAATGAGCTTTGAGGAAGTTTATGCCAAAGCAGGAGGGGTTCAGTACTGGGTAAATGCAGGAAGTCATGCTTCGAAAAAAGAAATGCTGGGCATGAATCCTTTCTATGGGAAGCTGGATGTTTTCAATAAAGGGAAAATGTATACCATTGCGGGAAAAGAAAAACTGAAAGCCAATGATTTCTTCGAAAGCGGCGTAGTAAGAGCAGATTTGATCCTTAAAGATTACATTAAGATCTTCCATCCGGAACTTTTACCGGATTATCAGCTTACTTATATGAAAGAATTGCAGTAACTCGTACTATTTGCTTATTTTTGTCTTTCCTTTTTATCAAGTTATGTGGAAAAAAATTAAACAGCTTATCTTCATCATTCTTGTTTTGAATGTAGTTTTCATTATCTGGGGTAGATTCTTTAATCCGCCCATTACACTTACCCAGATAGGAGGGCTTTTTGAATATGGAAAACTGCATAGAGATTATATTTCCTATGATGAAATGGGAAGTAATGTGAAAAAGGCCGTAATAGCCTCGGAAGACCAGAAATTTTTTGATCATGACGGTTTCGATTATACAGCCATCGAAAAAGCCATGAAATATAATGAGAAAGGCAAAAAAATAAGAGGAGGAAGCACCATTTCCCAGCAAACAGCAAAGAATGTATTTCTATGGCAGGGCAGAAGCTGGGTGAGAAAGGGGCTTGAAGCTGTGTATACTTTCATCATCGAGAAAGTATGGACTAAGGATATTATCCTGGAGAGATACCTGAATTCCATAGAAATGGGGCAGGGAGTATTTGGTGTAGAGGCTGCTGCTCAATATTATTTTGGAAAATCATCCAAAGATTTAAGTACCTCAGATGCAGCCTGGATTGCTGCTGTATTGCCTAATCCAAAGAAGTATGATCCTAAAAACCCATCTCCATATCTAAGAAAGAAACATAATTGGATTATGAGACAGATGAGGAATGTGAGTTTGAAATAGTATCTTTGTCCTAATGAAATTCTTTAATTCCAGCACAAATTTTGAGTCAGTTCTTAAAAAATATTTTTCTTTTAAGAACGAAACTCTTTCTTTAGAACCCTTTGCGGAGTTTCTGGAGACTGTAAAAGAGGCGGACTTCACAGATGTGCTCAATTTCTTCAGAAGCAATCCTAATTTTGCGGACAACTTTAAGTATTATATCCATAATATTTTTAGAGAAAGACCTTTCAACCTTTCCCTGACGGAAGCGAATATTCTTTCAGAAAATGCCTTTTTCCCGGAACTTAAGAAAAGAATACTGAACAAGGTTCTTCCACCCGTTGAAAACGAAAACACGGTGTGGTACATGATCGATAACGTCAGTATGAGACCGAAAAAGGATTTGAAATACCTGCATAATCTTCCTGAAAATGAGATCAATGAATTTTTAAACATGTTGGGAGCTTCGGATTTTATTATCCGCCCTAACGTTAAAAAGGAACTTATTTTCTCAATGAACATCCTTTCCTGGAGGGTAACAGGAATGGCGATGGAAGTGGAAGTAGTAAGAATGGCACCTCAATACAGAAATTTAGACAATCCGTTTCTTGCTCTTCAGAATGAGCTGGAAACATTAGCGGATGATCTGGTAAAAGACCCTGAATTACAGCTGCATTCAAAAGACAGCAGATTTAAGCAGATCAAAATCTATGCAGAGCAATGCCAGGAGTTTGTAAGTATTGCTTTTAAAAATTCAGCCAAATATGGTATTTCAGGAAAGATTAATCAATCCCTGTTAAAAATTCGTCAGCAGACGGAAAGAATATATGAAATTGCTCAGTTATTGGTTATTGATACAGATGAAGATGTTCAGATAAAGTCTAAACAGTTGATTTTTAATATTCTGAATTATAAGTCTCACAAAAATAATATCTCAGACCTGATTAATGACAGCACGCGGCTGATTTCTCACCTTATTACCAATCACACTGCAGAAACTGGTACTCATTATATTACCTCTACCCGTAAGGAATATATGACCATGTTCTACAAAGCGAGTGGCGGTGGGATTATTGTAGGAGCACTTTGTGTTTTGAAAATGCTTTACGGATATATTCCCGGAAGTGATTTTTCACATGCCTTTTTGTATTCCATGAATTATGCAATGGGATTTGTGATGATTTATCTGATGGGCTTTACCCTTGCTACAAAACAGCCTGCAATGACAGCTGCCACGATGACAAAAGTATTATCCGAAGAAGGCAATGCCCAAAGAAACAACACGGAATTTGCCCATTTGGTCTCCAAATTATTCAGAAGTCAGTTTATTGCCTTTGTAGGGAATGTGTTGCTCGCTTTTCCGGTGGCTCTTGCCATTATTTACGGATTGGATGTGTTTTTCTCACAAAATCTTGCTGTAGAACGTTCTGATAAATTGTTAAAAGATCTTGATCCTTTTAAATCAAAAGCTATTCTTCACGCAAGTATTGCCGGATTCTACCTTTTTATTTCCGGGATCATTTCCGGGAATATCGGGAATAACTCTGTGTTTTATCAGATTCCGGAAAGAATTGCCAAAAACCTTTCCATCAGAAGCTTTTTCGGAAAAAAATTCGCAAAAGGACTTTCGAAATATTATGCTAAAAACTGGCCGGGAATCATTTCTAATTTCTGGTTTGGGGTTTTCCTTGGAGCAACTGCTCCGGTCGGAATGTTCTTCGGGCTGGATCTGGATATCAGGCACATTACCTTCGCAGCCGGTAACTTTGCCTTAGGGCTGTATGGAAAAGATTTTTCTGTAGATTCTTATACATTCTGGATGTCTTTTGTAACAGTATTTCTGATTGGTTTCTTCAACTTCCTGGTAAGTTTCAGTTTGTCAATGTTCCTGGCATTCAGGTCAAGAAAGATGAACTTTGGCCAGGTAAGTGAAATCTATAAAGAGATTTTCAGATATTTTACGAAACATCCGCTGAAATTCTTCCTTCCATTACAATCCGGACTGGATAAAAAAGCAGATGATCTCATGAGCAGTACGATTTCCAATAAATCAGAAGAAGATTAATGGTATTTAAATGGTATTTAAAATAAAAAATGCTACCCTCAGGTAGCATTTTTCTATCGTTATAAGTTACTTTTAAAGACAAATAGGAAGTAACGGACATTTTGTAGGTAAAGTTGTCCAGTAAACACATTCGTTCTCGTTAGCACAGCTTACGGCACAGCAGATTTCTCCGATACCACCTCCTTGTATTGTTCTTAAAGTTTTTCTTGTTAGTTTTTTTGATGCAATTGATTTTTTCATGGTAATAATATTTAATATTAAATCTTCACTAAAATACATAATATATTGCATGGAACAAAATAATTTCAATTTTAGTGAATTATTTTAACCATTCAACTGTTTTAATATTATAAAATCTGAAGGTCTTTAAATTTATCCGCTCCGAATTTATCCTGAAATTTCTTGAGATAGAAGCTCTTTCGCATCTTAAAATCATGTTTCAATAAAGGAGAATCAATTTTGATTACGATACATTCATTTTCTATATTGACACTTCTGATTTCTTTGAAAAGACTTTCATCAAGATATTCTTCAAGGAAGTCTTTGATGTCAAAAGCCACAAGTTTATCTTCAAAACCATAAATTCTGGCAAAAGATTTTACCAGCTCAGAGGATTGATATTCACGTTTTTTCTTCTTCATAGTCGTAGTGCGGGTTTCATAGTCGTGATTCGGTTTTTTGAGTTACGTGACTCGGGATATGTTTCGAATGATAAGTTAAGATAAAAAAATCTATAATTTGGAGAATCAGATTTAAATATTTTATGATTTTTAATTATAAATTTTGGTTTCAGAACCTTTTGATGGTTAAACCTCAAAAATTATACTCTCTTCATTGATTTTCTTTACCACATTTTCTGTACGTTCTCTATGAGTATCTGTGATAAAAATCTGTCCGAAACTTTCTTTATTAACCAGCTCAATCAATTGTGAAACCCTTGTATCATCAAGCTTATCAAAGATATCATCAAGCAACAGGATAGGAGTCTTTTTGGTGAGCTCTTTTACAAGACTCATCTGAGCCAGCTTTAAAGAGATCAGGAAAGATTTCTGCTGTCCCTGAGAACCGATTTTCTTGATTAATACATGATCCATTTCAAAAAGAAGATCATCTTTATGAATTCCTTTCGAAGTATAAGTAAGCATACGGTCTTTTTCAAGACTTTCCTTTAAAAGATTTTCAAAAGAATCCTCCAGCAGATGTGATTCGTAAATAACAGATACTGTTTCTTTTCCACCGGAAATAATCTGATAGAAATTCTGAACAATAGGATTGAGCTGTTCTACAAAATCTTTTCTTTTCTTAAATATTTTTGTTCCAAATCTGGTGATCGGGTCATCATAGATTTCCAGAGAATCTTTATCCCATGTTCTGTTTTTGGCAAAATATTTCAGTAAGGCATTTCGCTGCTGGATGGTTTTCTGATAATGAATAAGATCAAAAAGATATTCTGAATCCGTTTGAGAAATCATAGCATCCAGAAACTTACGCCTGCTTTCCCCGGAATCCGAAATAAGATTGGAATCATAGGGAGAAATCATAACACTTGGCAAATATCCGATATGATCTGCAAGCCTGTCATAGCTTTTATCATTCTTTTTGATGACCTTTTTAGCTTCTTTAGGCTGAGTGATTCTGATGATATCTTCATTGTCTTCATTCTGAATTTCAGCATCAATGGTAAAAAAGTCTTCCTCTTGTTTAATATTGTTGAGGTCAGTATTTCCTAAAAAGCTTTTTCCTACGGATAAATAATGCAGGGCATCCAGAATATTGGTCTTTCCCATACCGTTATTTCCCACAAAACAGTTGATTTGCGGGGAAAATTCAAATTTTTTCTCAGAGTGGTTTTTGAAATTGTAGAGGGAAAGCTTCTTGATAATCATTCGTCAAAAATACTCCATTATTACTAAAAATAAAAAAGGAAGTGCGGAACAAGTTTCCACTCCGAATGAGAAATAAGCATCATCTCTTTTATTATCAGAGAAATAGATGAGAATATAAGTTATAATGCTTGCCATAAAAAATGCGAAGGCATACTGAAATTCAAGATAGAAGATCCCAATGATAGTACTGATGAAAACAAGGGTGTAGGCAATGTATTTGGTGTTATCAATACCTATCAGCATAGGAAAGGTTTTTACCGTATCACTATTCATATCCCGGATATCAAAGGGAAGTACTAGAGCCGTAATAAAGAAAAAACTGATCAGAAAAATAGGTATACTGAATTCAGGAAGGGTAAGCCAGCAGTTGACCAATGCCCACACCAATCCTACGTAGAAAACTTTCAGTAAAGGGATTTTCCGGATATAAACATCAAGAAAAAAGCTATTATAAAGTAGTCCCAGCACAACAATAATAAACCATTTTAAAAGTCTTATTTCATTATGATTATGAATGATTAAAAAAGCGCAGACAATTCCTGCAATGGCATTCATGATCACTATTTTGAAAAAGTGTTTGGTGTATTGGTATTTAGTATACAGATAACCACTGAAATAAGTAATGAAAATTAGTGCAAAGGTAGGGAAACGGAATGTGTTTTGCTCTTTCATGAAAAATACTGCAAAAAGAGTTCCCATAAGGGAGACATAAAGCTGACTGTCTATGACGGTTTTTTTCAGTATTTTTAAAATGTTCATTTATCAAAATTAATATATATGAAAAGATTTTCCAAGATTTTTCTGCTTTTGCTTATAATGTTGAGCTTTTCAACGGTGTCCGCACAGAAATATTACGATACCCAATGGAAAAAAGTAGCTGAAAACAGTACAAAAGGAGCCTACAAATCTAATCTTCCCATTATTTTAGACATACAAAAACAAGCCATGAAAGAAAATAATGCCTTCGAGCTGATCCGTTCTCTGAAAGCGGAATTCAGTATTGTGAACCAGACAGTGGACGATGATCAGAATGATGATGCTTCCCGGTTTTTCAAAAAACTTAAAAATGCAGAAGGGAAAATAAACGGAGAGGGAAAACTTATATTTAAAGTTCTGCTTAATGGTTTTTTCATGGATTATTACAACCAGAATGCATGGAAAATAAACGGAAGAACCAATATCAACTCGCAGGACGTTTCACAGATTGAAACCTGGAGTAAGCTGGATTTTAAAAATTATCTGACTAAAAACTATCAGGAACTTGATCAGGAGAAGCCTGAAATGAAAAAGATTTCCCTGGAAAAGTATAAGAATATCTTTTCAGAAGCTGGAGATATCGCTTATTTCCCGACATTATCAGATTGGTATGGCGTAAAGAAAATAGGATTTTTATCTGAAAACAATATTTTCACCAAAAATGAACTGGCTGCCAACCGTACAACAATTAATGCAATTTATGATGAACTGATCGGGCAGAATACAGGAAATTCCAGGCTGTATTTCATGAGAGAAAAGATCACGGAAAACTGTAGCTTCAATCATTGTAAGGATAAACTTCAGCAGCTTCAGATTCTTTTGAAATCTAATGTAGAAGGAGATTATAAAGTAATGATCATGGGAGATGTCATGGATGAGCTTACTAATCAGAAGAAGTCTAAAGAAGCTCTTGCATTGGCTGCACAAGCTAAAAGTGAATATCCAAAATCTCTTTTTCTGGAGAATATTAAAAGCAAAGAAGTCCAGATTGTCAATCCTTATCTGAATTTAAAATATGAATCTCAGACTCAGAATAATCTGCCCATTCATTTTGTTGCACAATATAAGAATGTATCAGAATTTACCCTGAATATTTATGAAGTAAAAGATGATTTTACGTCACTGCTTCAATACGTTCAGAACTCTTATTCCAATACTTTCGGAAATCTAAAAAAGAATCTGGTAAGAAAGGAAAAATTTCAGCTTCCGGATCCCAAAGATTATCAGAGCCATACAAGTTCTCTGGAAGTGAAGCCACTTCCTTCAGGAGTATATGTGGCAGAATTTACCGTTGCAGGAGCAGATATGAAAGATACTGACTCCAGACAGAATTTTTACTTTCTGGTTTCCGGGAACAGAATAATTTATCAGTCCAAAACAGACAGAAAGCCTCTTTCTGACGAACTGAAATTGGTTAATAGTGAGAATGGTAAGCCTTTAGCCAATGAAGGTCTTCGATTTTATGAATTTGTTTCCAATAAAACTCTAACTAAAATTGAGGGAACAACCAGTGCCAGCGGAGTATTTAAGCTTCCTGCTACAGACAGCAAAGAATATTACAGAACTTTCCTGATCCAACAGCCTAAAACAAATGATTTCCAGATCATGCAGGTGTATGGAAACAGAGGCTATGCTGATGATTATAATCCAAATAAACAAACGCGTTCAACCGCTCAGATTTTTGTAGACAGAGGAATTTACCGTCCCGGGCAGACTGTTTATTTCAAAGTGATCAATACCAGAATCAACAAGGAGGTGGAAGCTGTTCTTTCAGGATTAAAACAAAAAATCACTTTATTGAATACCAATAGTGAAGAGGTTTCTTCACAGGAATTTACTACCAATGAATTTGGTTCTTATCATGGAAGTTTTATTCTTCCAAAAGGAAAACTGAACGGAAACTTTTATCTGAGAATAGAAGGAGAAAGCACAGGATATAAAAATTTCAGGGTAGAAGAATACAAAAGACCAAAGTTTGAAGTAACCTTTGACCCTGTTAAAGAGGAGTACAAATACGGTCAGACTATAGAACTGAAAGGAAAAGCTGTCATGTTCTCCGGTGTTCCGCTGAGCAATAGCACAGTGAATTATGAAATCAAAAAACAGAATATCAGATGGAGGTATTTCAGCTGGTATCCGCAGAATGATGATAATGAAAATTCAATTCTTGGCGAAGCAAAAACCAACGAGAAAGGAGAATTTACAATTCGTTTAGAACTTAAAAAAGATGAAAAGCTGGAAGGAATACAGATTGATAATTATGCCATCAATGCCTCTGTGACAGACATCAATGGAGAAACGCAGTCCGCAGATACCCAATTAAAAGTAGCGTCAGTTTCTCATTACATTCAGGCAGAAAATATCACTAATATTTTTACTGACGAAAACGTGAAATTGAAGGTGGAAACCAAAAATTATAATGATCAGAATCTTAAGAAACCTTATCAGGTTAAACTATCCAAACTGAAGGCTCCGGAAAGAATTTTCAGAGATAATTTCAAATCTGATGTTCAGAACCTTCCGAAATATTCAAAAGAAGAATTCATCAGCAAATTCCCACATGATCTTTTTGATAAAAATGACGAAATTAAAAACTGGAAAACTGAGAAAGTATTAGTTGAAAGACAACAGCAGCCATCCGCTGACAATGCTCAGCTTTCAACGAATCTTGATTTAGGAAAACTGGAAACAGGAGATTATGAACTTGAACTTTTCAATAGGGAAGGAAAAGATACCATCAAAACTTCACAGTATTTCAGTGTTTGGGATAAAACAGCTTTAAAACCCACTCAGAAAACATTTCTTACAGTGATCGCTCCAAAAGAAGAATTATCAAGAGGAGAAAAAGCAAAAGTTTATGTTTACTCAGCAGTTCCTGATGCATTGGTGAATGTTTTTGTTCAGGACGGCTCCGGAAAAACGATTTCAGAAGTTCGTCAGATGAAAAACGGAATATTAGAATATACGGCTGAAATTCCTAAAGATAAAAGTGTTTCAGAGCTGAATCTTCAGTTTCAGCTGGTAGCATTTAATGATGTCAATACAGAATCTGTTTCTTTAAAAATAAAAGACACAGAAAAACCTTTAAAAATTGAAACCGTAACCTTCAGAGATAAGTTGGAGCCGAATGCTAAAGAAAAATGGACGGTAAAAGTAACCGGAAATGATAAGGAAAAGATCAATGCTGAGGTATTGGCGAATATGTACGATATGTCTTTAGATCAGTTTGCTACCAATAGCTATAGCTGGACAAAATTATACACTCCATTTGTAATTATTACCTCTTATGGAATCAGAAATTACCTGCAGCAGCAAAACTATCAGAAGAGATTGAGATATTTCGAAGACAGATATATAAATGTTCCTCAGTTTAACTGGTTTGATAGTGATTTTAATCACTATGTACTAAAAGGAAAAGCTTCAGGAGCAATGGTTAGCAATGCAGTAATGCCGGCTCCTTCTGCGGTTGCAAAAGAAGCTGCAATTGAAGAAGTAGTCGTTACTGGATACACAAAGAAATCTAATAAGCACTATGATCAAGCCTCAGCTGCAAGAGTAAGAGCACAGGACGCGAATGGAGGTGAAGGTTCGGATGGAAAGGACCTTGAAAAAATTCCTGTACGCCAAAATCTAAATGAAACTGCCTTCTTCTATCCGGATCTGAAAACCGATGCCGAAGGAAATGTAAGTTTTGAATTCACTTCTCCGGAAGCACTGACAAAATGGAAACTGATGTTCCTTGCCCACACCAAAGATGCAAGAGCAGCTACGTTGGAAAAAGAAGTGGTAACGCAGAAAGAATTCTCTGTAACGCCTAACTATCCGAGATTCCTGAGAGAAGGAGATGAACTCAACCTACAGTCGAAACTATCCAACCTTACCGATAAAAAACTTAATGGTTCTGCCGAATTACAGATTCTGGATGCCTTTACCAATGAAAATATTTCTTCGAAATTCGGAATCACTTCAGGAGTACAAAATTTTAACCTGAATGAAAACGGAAGCAGCGCACTGACATGGAAATTGAAAGCTCCGGACAATGTTTCTTCGATCATTTTTAAAGTGGTGGCCAAAGCAGGAGCTTATTCTGACGGAGAACAACAGGCGGTGGCCGTACTACCTAACAGAATGCTTGTGACTGATGCCGTTCCGGTTTTTGTGAAAGAAGGCGAAACCAAAACATTTGTACTGGATAACCTTAAAAATAATACATCCACAACAGCTTCTAATGTTTCGAATACATTAGAACTGACAACCAATCCGATCTGGGAGATCATGTTTGCCCTTCCAAGCCTTAAAAATGATCAGAATAATTCTGCCGATGTAATCTTTAATAAATGGTTTGCTGATGTTTTAGCTTCAGAAATATTCAAAGCCAATCCGAAAATGAAAACGGTTTTTGAAGAATATCAGAACAAAGGATTATTACATTCAAACCTTGAAAAAAATCAGGAACTGAAACAGCTGTTGCTGGAAGAAACGCCTTGGGTGCTGGAAAGCAAAAATGAAGGAGAGCAGATGCAGAAACTGGCATTGCTGTTTGATGTCAATACGATGAAAAACTCCATTAATCAGGATTGGGACGATTTCAAAAAACTACAGAATCCTGATGGTGGATTCTCCTGGTATCCTGGTTACCCAAGCTCTTACGGAACATCATTGTATATCCTTAAAAATTTAGGAAAAATCAATTCCTGGTTAAAAGATAATGTGAAAGACTATCAAAGTACAGATCAAAAAGTGCTTGTAGCTCAATTGATTCAGTATGTAGACAATGAGGTTGCCAAATATTATGATGTGAAAAAAGACAATGTCTGGAACAACTGGGCAATGGATTATCTTGATACCAGAAACTATTGGGAACAGCAATATCCATTGAAAGGAAAAGGGGCTACATTGAAAACGTTGGTAAAACAAAAAGCAAAAACAGCGAAAATCACCGATTTTACATTCTTCGGACTTCACCGCGCCGCATTATTAATGAACGATTATGGTCTGAAAGAGGTGTCTGCAAAGTTGATGACCTATCTTAAAGAAACTTCTACAGATACCAAAACACAAGGGGTTTACTGGAAACAAAATCTGAATGACTGGGGATGGTTTGGTTCAAAAGTGGTTAACCATGCCGGAGCACTGGAAGCTTTCAATACGTTAAAATCTAACGACCAAAACTTTATTGAAGACATGAAAATCTGGCTGGTAACCCAAAAAGAAGTGAACTCGTGGGGAAGCTCAAGAGGAACTGCTGAGGTGATCTTTACCATTTTGAATTCAGGAAAATCATGGACCGGAGCAGAAAGTGATAAAGCTACTATTGTTTGGGGTGGAAAAGAAGTCGCACCGCAGACGCAGGCAGCAGGCTATGTAAAATCAACTGTGAAACCAGAGACCGTAGATAAAAACTTAGCTACTGTAACCGTTATAAAACCCGGCCCGGGAATTGTTCAGGGAGGATTGTTCTGGCAGTATTACGAAGATATCGATAAAATCAAATCTTCTGAAAGCTATATTTCTGTAACGAAAGAACTGTATAAAAAAGTGAAAACCGTAAACGGTGAAGAGCTGCAGAAAATTTCAACTGAAACACCGTTGAAAGTAGGAGATAAAATTACCGTTAGAATGATTCTTAACACAGACAGAGCGATGGAGTTTATTCATATCAGAGATATGCGTGCAGCAGGATTTGAGCCTGTAGATGTATTATCCGGGTATCAGTGGAAAAATAATCTGGGATACTATCAGTCTGCCAAAGATGCTTCTACCAATTTCTATATTCAGTATATGCCGAAAGGAAAATATGTATTTGAGTATGATGTAGTAGCCAATGCATCCGGTACATTCTCCAATGGAATTACAACCATGCAGAATTATTACGCACCCCAGATGAATGCTCACACAAAGGGAAGTAATGTGACAATTTCAGAGTAATGGATATACAACAAGAACTCTAGTAACTTTTACTGCTGTTTTTTGTTTCCGGATTTTCAGTAAAAATAGAATTAATTCTAAAATTCAAACATTCGTTTAATTGTGGAATGGTTTTTGGAATTAATATAGTAGCAATTAAAAAAATTATTAAAAGATGAAATTTTCTAAAACTTTAATAACAGGATTAGTATTAATGGCTGGAATAAATGCTTTCGCACAAAAGAAAGCAGAAAAGTTTGAAAAACTACAAATTGAAATGTTCCCAAAAGCAAAAGAAGGATATAAACAAGTATATATTCAGCTTCCCGTAGCAAAAAATGAAAACGACTTAAAAGTTGAGCTTTTTGTGGGGGCTGAAAAAATGTTAGACTGTAACAACTATTTCTTAATGGGAGAAATGAAAACACAGGATCTTCAAGGATGGGGATACAACTATTATGAAGTAGAATCTAACGGCGAAACAGCAGGAACACTGATGGGTTGTCTGGATAAAAAACCGACTAAAAAATTCGTCACGCTAAAACCTGAAATCGTAAGATACAACAGTAAACTTCCATTGGTATTCTATGTACCGAAAGATATCGAAGTTCGTTACAGAATCCTGCGTCCTGATGCTGCCATGAAAAAAGCAGTTCAAAAATAAATCAGCTTATTATAATCATACAGAAAACTCCTCACAGCATGTGGGGAGTTTTCGTTTTTTTCAGGGTAAAATAATTCGTCATTTCTTTGCTAAGTGAAACGCCCTTGCGAACGAATTCAAATCTATCAACAATGCTTTTGCGAACACTGCGTTGTATTTTAGGTTTTGGCTAAAGCCAATTGAAGTTTAATTTTTTTCCAAACGGACTAAAGTCCGTTCCTATTGAACATGATCTCTCGCAGTAAAGATTGTTTTTTCAAAGTTTATTTACTCCGCTTATCGTTCCGCAGAAATCCAGCTTTTAAAATTTATAAAGAGAATAAGTCCAATTTTATTCAATAGAAATGGGCTTTAGCCCATTTAATTAAAAGATTTAAGCCCCTTTGGCTTTAGCCTAAACTTACACTCAGTTTGACAGAGAGCAGATTATATATTTTCAAAGTTTATCCACTCGTTTGTCTTTCTTCGGGAGTCATCTTCCAAAATTCAAACTTAGTTTTTCAAATAAAACCTTGTTTTACTCCTTTTATTTCCTCAGAAAAATACAATAAAAAGAGTATGAAAAAAGCAGAGCTAATTATTTTTTTTAAATTTTTTAAGTTTTAATTAACATTTAAACGCTTTGGGCAAAACTTTATTTTGCAGGGTTTTAAATCTAAACAAATTTTAAACTTAGTTTAAATTCACTGTATTGTAGAATTATCTTTAAAGATTTTAACAATTTTTGCATTATATTTGTTGTAAACATAAACCATGAAAAACAATTTATTGATTTTTACGTTTAGTTTTTTTGCTTTCCCCGCTTTTGGCTGGGCACAGTCTGCGCCGGATTTTAAAGAACTTCTGGACAGTGCGATGGTTCGGGACTCGAACCTTAAAATGCAGATTACCCAAAACAAACTTACCGATCTTGATGAACATAAACTGAAAGATATCTTTCTTCCAACACTGGAATTGAGTGGCCAGGCAGGTTATCTCAACGGAACAGCAAGACTGACGTCACCCGAATTTAATCTTGCTCCCTTCATCAATATTCCCGAAGGGACTTTCAATAATAACTTCAACGTATCAGGTTTTTCCGGTATTGCCAAGGCAGATGCCAAAATGCTTCTGTATTCAGGAGGAAAGGTGAAATACATGAAAAAAGCCGTGGAGGAAAAGAAAAAGTCTGAAGATATCCTTCTGGAGAAAACAAAAGATGAGGTGATTACCACTATTTCTAAAGCGTATGATCAGCTCGCACTGATTCATCAGTCTAAAAAGGTTCTCGATGAAAGTAAAAAAAGGCTTGATATCAACAGAAAAACAGCCGATAAAGCCCTTGGTTATGGTTTGATAACACCTTATGACCATAAGAAAATTGAGCTGGCCCAGGCTACTTTAGATGCCAAAATGGTAGAATATGAAGGGAAAAAAGAATTGCTTCTTACCCAGCTTTATATTTTAACCGGAATCAACAGAGAAAGGCTCAGAATGATTGATCCTGTATTATCTCCGGTGGAATTGCTGGCTGCAGAAAAAGGGATAGAGCAAAGAGCCGAAATTCGTGCTCTGGAACATGGAATCAGTGCTGCAGACTATAAAATAAAAGCAGAAAGAACATGGATGATTCCTAAAGTACAGCTGATGGCTTCTGCCTATTATTTCGGATTGTACGGAAACAGAATAAAATCCTCAGAAAATGTTATTCCAGCTGTTCCCATTCTTGGATATGAAGGGAAAAAACTGGATTGGAGACCCAATAATATCAATGTATTTCCATTGATTACTGCAGGGGTTGGTTTTAAATGGGAAATTTTTGACGGGAAAGAAGGAAAACATGCAGAAGAAACCGCCAAAGTAGGAAAAGAAGTATTACAGAATCAGAAAGAAGATGCTTTGAAAAAACTGACATTGAATCTTGCCAATAATCAAACCAATTATGATATTGCTTCTGCACAGATTACGCTGAAAGCTAAGGAAAAAGAGCTGGCAAAAAATGCACTCGTGCAGGCAGAAAAAGAATTTAGATACGGAATGAGTAAATCTTCACAGCTTATTGATGCCGAAAATGATCTTGAAGTTGCAGAACTGGAATATCAGAATGCCATTTTCAACCAGAGAAGAGCGGGAATAGAACTGATGAGGTCTACCCAGGAACTGGATATCACCAAATTTTATTTAATCCCTTAAAAATTTAAATGATGCATAAAAATATATCTATACTCTTCGCTGCTCTGTTTTTATTGGGGAGCTGTGACAAAAAGAATGAAAAAATCAAAGAACCGGAAGGGAAAACCAAAAAGGATGTGATCTCTTTTGCCCCTAAAGTTACCGGAAGGATTCTGAAAATATATGTTTCTGAAGGTCAGACCGTAAAAAAAGGAGATACGCTTGCTCAGCTTGATGTTCCGGAAGTTTCTGCAAAAATTGCACAGGCACAAGGTGCAGTAAGCGCTGCGACGGCTCAGGAACAAATGGCCAAAAACGGAGCTACTGCCGATCAGATGAGGCAGCTTCAGGCCAAATATAAAGGACTCAAGGAACAGTATGAATTTGCTCAGAAATCTTATAAAAGAGCCAATAATATGTTCCGAGACAGCTTAATGTCTCCACAGGCTCATGACGAAATTTACGCAAAATTGCAAGGCGCAAAAGCTCAATACGATGCTGTAGTTGCAGAACTGGATGATGTAAAAAGAGGAACCCGTTTCGAAAAAGTAGAAATGGCAGCCGGTCAGGCCTCACAGGCCAAAGGAGCTTTGCAGGAAGCTAATGTAGCGTATTCCGAAAGATATATTATTGCTACCAATGATATGGAGATTGAAACCATCAGTTTAAACACCGGCGAGCTTGCAACCGCTGGTTTTGCACTGTTCAACGGGTATATTCCGGAAAGTACTTATTTCAGATTTACCATTCCGGAAAGCGCTATTTCAAAATACAAAAAAGGGCAGGAGGTCACCATGCAGGTAGTTTACAACAAAGAAAACCTGACAGGAACTATCGTGTATATCAAACAGCTGACAAAATATGCGGATATCACTACAGCTTACCCTGACTACCAGTTACAGGATGCGATCTACGAGATCAAAGTAAAACCCAAAGACATGAATAAGGCTAAAAGTATTTTAGTCAATGCCAATGTAATCCTGAAATAAATTGAAAAGAACAGATGAAGCTTCTCTAAAGTTTCATTTCGTTCTTCCACCTATAAAAATATACAGATGAAAGAATTTTTCCGTCTTTTGAAACGTGAGTTCAAACTTTTTATCGGCAATTCTACCTTAAGGACGGTGTTCTTTTTGGCACCGGTTTTCTATGCAACGTTGCTGGGGTTTGTCTATAAAAGCGGAAAAGTTGAAAATACTCCAGTTCTTGTTATCGACAGGGATAATACACCTTTATCCAATCAATTGACAGAAATGCTGGATGATAATAAAAGCATTAAAATTATCAGATATCTGCAGGAACCTCTCAGTATCAAAGATGAGGTGATCAGACATGAGGCTGCTGCTGTAGTTATTATTCCCTCAAGATTTGAAGGAGATATGCTGCAGAAAAAATATCCTGAATTGAATGTGTATATCAATACAGGAAATGTTTTAACGGCCAATTTTGCTTCCAAAGCACTTCAGCTTACCATTGGTACATTTTCTGCGGGAGCTTCCATCAAAGCCCTTCAGAAAGCTGGAATGCCTGCTGCAAAAGCAGCTACACAATATGAACCTTTCAAAGCCAATTATATAACGCTATTCAATACTACCGGAAATTATCTCATTTTCATGTGGCCGGCGATGCTGGCTGTGGTATTACAACAGGTAATTTTATTGGCAATGGCGGTAAGTTTTGCTGCCGAATTTGAAAGAGGGTCTTTTGTAAAAGAATATCTCAAAATGAAAAGATGGGCTTTCCCAACCATGCTGATAAAAGTGATTCCAATCTGGGTGTTTTCTATTCTTATTGTAGGTATTTATTACTTTATGCATATGATCTTCAGGGTTCCGATGCCGGAAGGAATTTTTAATTTTATTCTTTTGACTGCCGTTTTTGTAGGATCAGTTTCATTTTTGGGCGTATTTATCAGTATTCTGATTCCGGACGCTTTGAAGGCAACACAGATTCTTATGGTTATTGCTTCACCAGCTTTCATCATCAGTGGTTTTACATGGCCTTTGAGTGCAATGCCTGCTTTTGTTCAGTTTATCGCGAATATCATTCCGTTAACTCCCTTTTTACAGGCTTTCAAAATTTTATTGATTCAAAAAGGTTCAGTAGAACTTACGTTTCCTTACCTGAAACACCTAAGCATCCTCTTAGCAATATATGCTATTATCGGGTGGATTGCTTTAAAAATCAAACTCTGGTTTATTTTCAAAAAATCTGCACCACAGGAAACTGCGGTGGAGAATACTTCTCAGGAAGAGATTGAATAGTTTTTGGCTGCTGGCTGCTTATTATTTAGCTGCAGGATCCCCTCTCTGCGTAATACGTAAACCTACAACCCTAATGCCTGAACTCGCAGCTTTCAATTTTTTCAGTCAACAATACAATCAAACAAAAAAACTGATATATTTGTTCATAGTAAAATAGAAATTATATGGAAAATGTATTTGATGCAAAAGATGCTCAAAACTATATTGATAGAATAAATAAGTTAGTGGAAGACACCCATGGTTTGTGGGGCAAAATGACAGTAGACCAGATGTTGGCGCACTGTTGTATTACCTATGAAATGATCTACGAGCCGGAAAAACACAAAAAGCCCGGAGCTATTGCAAAATTTATACTAAAAACTTTCGTAAAACCTAAAGTAGTGGGCGAAAAAGCATATCCAAAAGATTCTCCTACCGCTCCACAATTTTTGATTACCACCAGAAAGAATTTTCATGAAGAAAAAACAAGACTGATCGGGTTTATTCAAAAGACACAGCAGTTGGGGGCAGATGCGTTCGACGGTAAAGAATCTTTTTCTTTTGGTAAATTAAATGCTCAGGAGTGGAATAATATGTTTGCCAAGCACCTGAACCATCACCTGGCACAATTTGGCGTTTAAAAATCACACAATATGAAAAAAATTGTATTGCTTCTCATTCTGACTGCCAATGTTGTATTGGGTCAGATGCCGGATATTTCCAATACATGGCTGAACAATAGTAAACCTTACATAGGAACTATTGGAAACAAAGGCCAGGAACTGAAACTGAAAATCAATATTTCTGAACAGAATAAAAAGAATGATCAGGAATATTTTGTTTCAGGATACTCTCTTGTGGATACCAATTATGCAAAATTTGAAGGAAAAATTACCATTTCAAAATATAAAGATTCCAGAAAACAGGGAACAGTATACGGAGAATATGTGCTGGCGGAAGAGAATAAAGGAAAACATTCCGGAATTTTTAAAGGAAAGTTTATCTATCACTTTAGCTGGAACAGGAAAACAGAGAAAATTGAAGAGCAGCACATTGAACTTACAGGTGATTGGAAAAGTTATGACGAAACCCTAGAATTTAAGACCCATCTGAAAAATCAGTAACACGAACTCATACTCAAAAAACACCTAAATAAAAACTCACTACTATTATGAAACTAGGCGCATTTTCAATCAGTTTAAGCGTAAAAGATCTTCAGAAATCCAAAGACTTTTATGAGAAGCTTGGATTTACAACCATGGCAGGAACAGAAGCACAAAACTATCTGATCATGAAAAACGGATCTACACTGATAGGCCTTTTTCAGGCGATGTTTGATGGAAATATGCTTACCTTTAATCCCGGATGGGACGAAAATGCACAGAATCTCGAATCTTTTGACGATGTGCGTGAAATCCAGAAAAGATTAAAGGAAAGTGGAGTAGAAATCGGAAAAGAAGCTGATGAAACCACCTCCGGACCGGAACATATCTATCTTAAAGACCCTGATGGAAACATGATTCTTATAGATCAGCACAGATAATAATTAAAACACACGTATGATGAGAATATTTAGAAGAATTATTTTACTTTTAGCTACATTATTAATCTTTTTGTTGGTTTGGGCTGCTTTTATTTCGGGAGACTGTAAATATGAAAAGTCGGTTTCTATCAATGCACCGGTAGAAAAAGTATGGCAAAATACCAATACCCTCAACGCAATGGATCAATGGAGTCCATGGAATGACCTTGATCCGGGGATGAAAAAAGACTGGACCGGAACAAATGGACAGCCTGGAGAAAAAGTTTGCTGGGACAGTAAAAATAAAAATGCAGGAAAAGGCTGTCAGGAATTGAAAAAAGTAGATGAAGCAGGTAAAAGAATCGATACGGAAATCAAATTTCTTACGCCATACGAAAGTGAAGCAAATGCTTATGTAGTACTAGTTCCGGAAGGAAACGGAACAAAGGCAACATGGGGATTTACCTCAGAGATACCTTATCCGTTTACCTTGATAAAGCTGTTTGTGAATATGGAGAATGCTATTGGAAAAGATTACCAGAAAGGGCTTTCAAGATTAAAAGCACTATCCGAAAAACCACAATAAAAAAGCTAAACTTAAAAAAACAAATCAATACAATTATGGCAACAGTAAACGTTTACCTGACATTCAACGGAAACTGCAGAGAAGCATTTGATTTTTATAAATCTGTTTTCGGAGGAGAATATCCTTACATAGGAACATTTGGGGAAATGCCTCCATTAGAGGGAAAAGAAACACCTGAGGAAGACAAAAACAAAATTATGCACGTTTCACTTCCGATCTCTAAAGAAACGATTTTGATGGGAAGTGATACAGGAGGAGAATGGTCTTCCAACTTCAAGGCAGGAAACAACTTCTCAATTTCTGTGAATGCTGAATCTAAAGAAGAAGCAGACAAATTATTCGGTGGTCTTTCTGCAGGAGGACAGGTAACAATGCCTATGGAAGATACTTTCTGGGGCGCTTATTTCGGAATGTTTAGTGATAAGTTCGGAATCAACTGGATGGTAAATTATGATGATCCTGCTAAAATGCAGCAGCACCCATAAAATTGATCTTTGTATTCAAAATATTGGAAAAACCGGCAGGCCTTGTCGGCTTTTTTATTTATTAGCTGTATTTTTTATTTCTTTTTAATGATTTTGTCGCTTCCTGATTCTGTTGTGATGTGGTACATTCCGTCAGGCAGCTCACTAATATCAAACTTGTTTTCACTTTTTTTGGCATCTGTTGACCTTACAAGCTTTCCAGACTGGTCATATAACGAAACTTTGTTATTTTTCTTCAGATTATCCAAATAGAAGACACCGGAAGTTGGATTAGGATAAATATTGATCTTGTCTTTGACAGTGTTTTCTGAAGTACCCGGTGTGGAAATTTTTGTCCATGTAAATGCATCCAGGCACATATAGACATATCCTCCGGTAGATTGCAGCTGAAGCTCATCAATGATAGTATTGCTGTTATTCTGATTGTTTAAAGTAGTAAGATCAATCAGGGTAAATCCGTTGTTAATGTCTGTTGTTCCCATTTTTGCATTGAATGTCGTATTAAAACCGGAGGCTTTTGTAATGGTAAACTTTGTAACTCCTCCTGATTTTCCTGTAATGATAAGCGTTCCTGATGAGGTAGACTGATTTAAAGCAGTATTGCTTAAGAATACCCAAAACTTTGATACAGTGAATGCAGAACTTCTTTTAACACTGAAAGAAGGAGAGCTGATATTGGTTGTTCCTGTGTTGTCAATATAGATAATGTCATGGGCTGCTCCGTTCCAGCCGGTGTTCGGATAACTGCTTTGAATTCTAAAAGTTCCGGCCTGTGAAACAATACTGAATGTATATCCTCTACCGGTAAAGCTTGTGCTGCCGCCAGTTGAAGTTTCAAAAATTACGGTAGTTTCTGGGCACTGAATGCTGAAATATTTCTTAATAAAGCAAAAATTACAAAAGAGATAATTTTTTTCATGATACAGATTTTTAATATTAACAGAAGGTCATACGCTTCCTGTATTGTTGATCTACTCACGAGATTTTCCTGTAAATGATACCACAAAATAACTTAGAAATACAAACTGATAACAGCGTATTAAATGCTGAATTGAAAAATGCGTAGAAATACGCAGTTTGGATATTTATTATTGTAATAATTTTGAAAAATGAATATTATGTTAATTGAAATCAATTTATTTCACGGTATGGTTATTTTTTTTATAACTTGTAATGTGTAGATACGGTCACTTTATTCAAACCTATTATATAATTTAAAACAAGAAAAACTATGGAACTACCTAAACATGCAGTCTTATTGGAAGATGCTAAAAAATGGATCAGCAATTGGCAGAATACAAAAATTATCGATGGAACATCTATCCGGGCTCATCTTATCCCGGCAAAGGATATCTATGATATTTTCATTAAAGACAAAGGATTTGAAAGATATCGAGGATACAATGCCATTACCGATGAAGGCGAATTTAAATTTCTGATGGTAGGAGTGGATGCATATGATAATGATATTGTAGATTATGATAAGGGAGATTATGTTTATGATATGACCACACCTTGTCCAAGCGTATGCTCCACTGCAAAATGGTGGAATCTGTAATCCGAAAACTAGAGATCATTGGATCACTGGATAGAAATATTGTCGTTAATTGGAAAAGGCATTCTGCTGATTAATCTGGCAGTATACTGTATAGGCTTTTCCGGAAGAGGAAGAGCCTGTATATTCTTCATCAGCTATTTGGCATGGATATTACTATGTGAAATTGTTTTCTATGTATTGAATTCACAGAAGATTAATAATCTGTTTTTCTCACATTATTATCTGATAGGGCAGTTTTTGTTACTGGGATTATTTTTTCATGAAATTTTAACGGAAAAATACCAGAAAAAAACAGCACGTACACTTTTAATCATCATTCCTGTAGTTCTTGTTATACAGTATATATTATATCCCGAAAAGTATTATGTTTTTAATCTGTTCGAAATATTTGTCACTTCTTATTCTATTATCATTCTGGCATTATTTCATTTATATAATATACTGGATACCAAAAAGAAATACAATTATATAAGCCTGGGACTTTTACTTTACCTGATAAGCAGTACCGTAATATTTTTGTCCGGAAACCTCTATACGGTGATGAACAGAAAACTGCATAAAGAGATTTGGGTATTCAATGTTGTTATGTTTATTGTGTACCAGATTTTTATTCTGATTGAATATCTTTCTTCCCGTAAAAAAAATGTGTAATTACTGTTATGATCTTACAAAATGAATGAGAATACAATTATTTCCACTATCGTTTATACCTTTCTGGCATTTACCTTACTGGCGGTTACCCTGATCATATTTTATTATTTTTCGAATAAGAAAATAACAAGAAACCTTATTCAGAAAAAAGAGCTGGAGGTGAGATATGAGAAAGATCTTACCCACGCCATTATCAGTGCTCAGGAAAAAGAGAGACTGCGGATTGCCCAGGATCTGCATGATGATATCAGCTCAAAACTCAGTGTGGTTTCTTTGAATATCCATCTTCTGGATTTTGATAATTTAACCAGAGAAGAATACAATGATCTGAAAAATAAAATCATACATCTGGTCAACAAAACTGCAGAAAGTGCCAGGCAGATCTCACATGATCTCCTTCCCCCAATTTTGGAAAAATTCGGACTCCATGCGGCAATAGATGCATTGTGCTCAGAAATAAACCTGTCCAAAACCCTGCAGGTTACTTATTCCAATAGTCTGTACTTTGCAAAAGCAGAGGAAGAAAAAAATTTGCATATCTTTAGAATACTTCAGGAGCTCATTAACAATTCCATAAAACACGGGGAAAGTACACATATCGATATAGAATTTTTGGGAAAAGACGGTAAAAATACCTGTATCTATAAAGATGATGGTAAAGGATTTAATTTGAATGAAAATACTTTGAAAGAAGGATTAGGCTTAAGAAATATCAGAAGCCGGGTAGAACTAATCAGTGGAACACTAAAAATTGAAAGTGAAAATAATAAAGGAATCGCTGTAGAATTTACATTTTAAATCATTATAAGATGGAGAATAACATAATTCGTGTAATAATTGTAGACGATGAAGCACTCTTTCGCCAGGGAATTTCATTGTTGATACAGAGAGAAAAAGATATTGAACTGGTAAGTGATTTCAGTAATGGCAAAGAGCTGCTGGACGAGCTTGTAACCCTTGAAAAACTGCCTGATATTATCCTGATGGATCTCAATATGCCGGAAATTAACGGAGTAGAAGCAACCAAACAAATCCATATCAAATATCCTCAGATCAGGATTATTGCATTAACGAGCTATAATACAAAAGCATTTATCGTCAATATGATACAGTCAGGAGCCTGCTCTTTTCTTAAAAAAAACTCAAGCCCTGCAGAATTGCTCACCGCAATAAGGGAAGTACACAGCAAAGGCTTCTTTTATAATAATGAGGTAATGGAAGCGCTCCATCAAAACCTTATAGAACCTAAAAAGAAAGTTTCCAGTATTTTTGATGCCAATCATATCTCCAAAAGAGAAAAAGAAGTATTGGAACTCATCTGCAAACAATACAATACTTCTGAGATTGCTGATCAGCTTTTTATAAGCTCCAGAACCGTTGAGGGCCACCGCAACAGCCTTCTGCTGAAAACAGGAGCCAAAAATACTGCGGGTTTAGTGGTATATGCCATAGAAAGTAAAATTGCAGATATGAACTATTTAAAAGACAGGTTTGAATAAACATTCATGCAGATGTTTTATTAAAAATTAAATGAAATTTATATTTTCTGATTAAATTAGCAGTTGTTTTGAAAAGCAGAATCCCAGAAGGGTGTTTATGAAAAACAATAATTTACAGTAACAAACAGAAAATACAAAAGAATGAAATTTACAATTGAAAACATTAAAGCAGAACATCAGAAAGTAAAAAGCGGAGCCGATTTTCCCCAATATATTCAGGCTATAAAAGCATTGGGGGTTTCTCATTACAAAACATATGTCTCAGATGGAAATACCAGGTACTTTAATAATGAAAACCAATCTGTACAGACCGGCAGCAAATATGATGAGCTTCCCATTTCCAAAACTTTAAACCTTGAAAATTTTAAAACCAGGCTAAAATTACATCAACAAGGAGGAACAGACTACATGACTTTCTGTAAAGACTGTGCCGAAAACGGAATCAATGGCTGGACAATGGATCTGAATGAAATGACCTGTAATTATTTTGACCAGAATGAAAGTTTTGTCCTGACAGAACAGGTTCCGGGATAATGTTTTACAAAAAAAACGGATGCAGACCATTGCATCCGTACTTCTTTAAAGTAACTTATAAAATATTGTTTGCTGTTATTGATTTAAAATATTAATTTTGTTAAAAACGATAGATAATAGTAATTGATAAACATGAGAAAGATTTTTACGAAGTTGGCATTCACAGTATTAGGTTTGGGATCTATTTTGACATTTGCTCAAAAAAACGATCTGGGAGCATGGTATATGTATTTTGGAAACAACAAAATCAGCAAGAAGCTGAACTGGCACAATGAAATTCAGTACCGTAATTTTGATGCTCTTGGAGATCTTGAACAGTTACTGATCCGTACAGGAGTTGGGTATGATCTCACTGAAAATAACAACAATGTTTTATTGGGATACGGTTTCATTCTCAGCCAGCCTTATGTAAACGGTGAAAAAAAAGAAAATATTGAACACCGAATTTTCCAGCAGTTTATCACCAAACAGAAATTCGGACGTTTCTATCTTCAGCATCGTTACCGTTTGGAAGAACGTTTTCTTCAAGATGATTTCAGAATGAGATTCCGTTATATGCTAGGATTGAATATACCGATTACTCAAAAAGAGATGCTTCCTAAAACCCTCTATGCATCAGTATATAATGAAATTTTTCTGCACTTCAACAGTCCGGTTTTCGACAGAAACAGAGTCTATGGAGCCTTAGGATATGTCATCAATAAAAATATGAGAATTGAAGCAGGGTATATGAACCAGATTCAGGAGAACAGAAACCGAGGACAGATTCAGATTGGTTTTTATAATAATATTCCGTTTACCAAAAACTAATAAAACTGCTGCTGAATGCTCTTGAAAAATCATTTGAAAATATATTAAACACTAAAAAATAAACACTTATGCATTCAGGAAAAAGATTCGGAGCCCGCGAGTTCATTATCTGGACCAGACGGAGCATTTACGCTTTGGTTATATTATCGGCAATCCCTACAGTCCTCTACTTTTTGGGCTTGAGGTTTCTTTCCGTTCCATGGCAGCCGATTGCCATTATGGGAACAGCAGTTGCCTTTATTGTTGGATTTAAAAACAATGCCAGCTACAGCAGACTCTGGGAAGCAAGACAGATCTACGGAGCTATTATTAATGACAGCCGTAGTTTTGGATATATCCTGAGAGATGCACTTCTTTCCAAAGACTCTGATAAAGTAAAAGAAATGTTTCTTCGTCATTATGCATGGCTTACCGCATTGAGATTTCAGCTTCGTGAACCGAGAGCATGGGAAAACATGGGATCAGATCAGTTTGATGAATATGCTAAAAAATATGATATTCCGGAGAGATTGGTCACATTGGATGAAGAATTGAAAAAATATCTTTCTGAACATGAACTTCAGTACATCATAAGCAAAAAAAACAGAGCTACCCAATTGATGGCCAGACAGAGTAAAGTTTTATCTGAAGCCTACGAAAAGGGAGAAATCAATGATTTTCAATGGACACAGATCAACCAGCAATTGGTGAAGTTTACAGATAATCAGGGAAAAGCTGAAAGAATTAAAAACTTTCCTTATCCGAGAAATTTCTCTTCCATCACAACCTATCTTTTGCTTTTATTCATTGTTTTCGTGCCTTTCGGATTATTGAAAGAGTTTGATAAATTAGGTGAAGGAACATCGTTAGAAGGCTTAACTTTATGGTTTAATATCCCATTTTCTTTACTCGTGACATGGTGTTTTCATACACTGGACAGTGTGGGAGAGGCCTCGGTAAATCCCTTTGAAGGAAGTCCCAATGACGTTCCTATCACTCAGATCAGCCGTACCATTGAAATCGATATGAGGGATATGCTGGATGAATCTGATCTTCCGCCAGCCATCACTCCGAAGAATAATATCGTACTTTAATTCTTTCCGTCTTTATAATGTATGAGGACGGCTGTAAAGAAAAAGTCTAAACGTCGGATGAAATTAAACCTTATAGGTTTTTAAAACCTATAAGGTTTGGATAAATCCAAATAAAAATATGTAACACTTAAAAACAACTAACTCAAAATGATTCACAGCTATGTTATTATATCCATTGCAGTACTGCTGTCTGTGATGATATTGGTAATGATTGGCCAGAAATTAAAAGTAGCTTACCCTATTTTTCTTGTTATTGCAGGATTATTAATAAGTTTTGTACCAGGAATGCCGCGTATTGAAATAGAGCCTGATCTTGTTTTTCTTATTTTCCTTCCGCCTATTTTGTTTGAGGCAGCCTGGTTTACTTCATGGCAGGATTTTCATAAATGGAGAAAACAGATTCTTTCTATGGCTTTCGGATTGGTATTTTTAACATCCATTGTTGTGGCTTATCTTTCATCTTCCATTATTCCCGGACTTACTTTGGCAATGGGATTTTTATTGGGAGGCGTCAATTCTCCACCGGATGCGGTAGCTGCCACTTCTGTACTGAAGCATATGAAAATTCCTAAGAAAATTACCAGTATCCTGGAAGGAGAGAGCTTAATCAATGATGCGTCCAGTTTAATTGTGTTTAAATTTGCCCTGGCAGCCGTTATTTCAGGACAGTTTATCTGGAGAGATGCCATTCAGGATTTCTTTATGATGGCCGTCGGTGGTATTGCAGTAGGAGTTGCTGTGGGCTTTCTGTTTGGTGCATTGCTTAAGGTTATTCCTACCAATTCCAATATCGATACCATTATTACCCTTATCGTCCCTTACATTATGTATGTGGGAGCGGAGCATTTTCATTTTTCAGGAGTACTGGCAGTGGTGGGCGGAGGTTTGCTGATGTCATATAATTCACATTGTTATTTAAGCCATACCTCAAGAATTCAGTCGGGGAATGTGTGGAGTGTGCTGATATTCCTGATGAATACCATCATTTTCATTCTGATTGGTCTTGAACTTCCGATTGTAGTGGAAGGAATGAAAGAATACACCATTTCAGAAGGTATTTTCTACAGTGTAGTGATTGGCGGAGCTATCATTGGAACAAGAATTCTATACAGCTATGCATTGATGTACTTCCCAAGAGTCTGCTCTAAAGAATTAAGATTAAAAGTTCCAAAACCAGACTGGCGGGAGCCGTTTATCATCAGTTTTGCAGCCATGAGAGGAGTGGTTTCACTGGCAGCAGCCCTATCAATCCCTGCTTTTTTACCCAACGGAGAAGTATTCCCACACAGAAATATTATTTTGTTTGTAACTTTTGTGATCATATTGATCACTCTGGTAGGACAAGGTCTATTGTTGAGTCCGATCTTGAAATTATTGAATATTCAGGATGCCGGAAGTGAACTGCCGGAAGAAAAGCAGGAGGTAATTCTTATGCGCAAACTGAAAGAAACAGCATTGCATAAACTGGATAATGACTTTTCTGAATTAGCCGTAACCAATAGCCTGGTGCGTCATCAAAAGCACAAATTGGAAAATGAAATGATGCTGATGGCAGACAAAGTCCAATGCATGGCTTCCACAGGAGATTATGTAACAGCGATCAATGAAAATAAAGATGTCTTACGCCAAATCATTCAGGCACAGAGAAACGAACTGCACAGAATGAAAAGAGAGAAAATCTTTGATGATCACGTCATGAGAACCATTGAAATGCAGCTGGATTTTGATGAAGCCAAAATCACAGGTTTTTCACATGGGTAATTAAAAATAAAAACCATAAAAGTCACAGAAGAGTATACTGGAATAAGCTTAAATTGTGGAAGATCACAAAATGAAAATCCTTAGATTTTCAGAACTTAAGTGAACTTCTCATTAATGGAAATTTAAAGTTTTAAATTATTACTGTCCGATAAAAAGTAGAAATACATTGACAACATCATATTTACGACCTGTTAATTATATTTATATTTTAACTTAATCGGACAGGAATGTTTTGAAATAATTTAGAAGATAAAAACTTTTGCGGCTTTTGAGGTTAAATAGTAGGGATAAAATATGTACATTTAAACATATTAAATCCATAATATGAACACACCCATCACTGTTCAGTGTACCATAAATGCTCCGGTTGAAAAAGTCTGGAAAGCATTAACCGATAAAAATGAAATGAAATCCTGGTATTTTGATATCCAGGATTTTGTATTGGAAACAGTTAAGGAATTCAATTTCTATGAACCAGGAGGAGCCGATAAATATCATCATCACGGGGAGGTTTTAGAAATAATCCCCAATCAGAAATTAAAGCACACATGGTCTTATCCTGATTTTTCAGCCCTGAAGACCGTTGTAACCTGGGAATTGCAGCCAGAAAATGAACATACGGTAGTAAAGCTAACCCATGAAGATATGGAAAACTTTAAAAATTTGGGCGAAGGTTTTTCACGAGAGAACTTTACAGAAGGCTGGAACACCATTTTGGGACAGAGCTTAAAAGAATATTTAGAAAAATAGACAATGATTACATTACAGCCCTTTACCATACATGATGCTCCACAACTGATTTCAAAAATAAAAGACGAAAGAATGCTTCTTCAGTTTGCCGGACCCGCATATCGTTTTCCTCTCACAGAAGAACAGCTGGAAACAGATTTGTCTGATGAAAAAAGAACGCTGTTTAAAATTAAAGATCAGACCGGAAGTACAATAGGTCATGCTCAGATTTTCTTAAAAGAAAAAACTTTCCTGCTGGGAAGAATTCTGATCTGGGATGAAAATAACAGGGGAAAAGGCTATGGAAAGAAGGTTATGCAGGAGCTTTTGAAATATGGCTTCAGTCATTTTGATAAAGAAACTGCCGAACTGAATGTCTACGACTGGAATACCGGAGCTATTGAATGTTACAGAAAAGTAGGGTTTGCTTTTGATCCCGATGTTAAAAACGAAGCCATGATCGATAAGGAAATATGGGTTTCCCTGAATATGAAAATCCACAGAAATACTTTTAACGTACAGAAATCATGAAACAGTTTACAGTTTACGGCAGACTGGTTTTAAGGCTCTTTTTATTCCACTGTAGATAAAGTGAATGAGAGAATTTGCTATCTATGATAACAATGGTTACATATTACAATTTGGTGAACCCGCAGATAATATTGGCAATACGGAATAAAATTTGCTATTTTTGGAGAAATATTTAGAAATTCAATGAAAAAAAATATTATAGCGGGTTTCGCAGCGATTTTATTATTGGCGTCTTGTAATAAGGATAAAGAGATTCTTAATACATTAAACACTTATAATACTTCAATGGAGGCGAAGGGTTACCATTTCGGAGATAAGCTTGAGCTTCCGAAAGAAGTAACGGAAAATGCAGAAAGCGTAACGATCAGCTTTGGAGATAAAGAAACAACAGATTTAACAATTGATCCCAAATTTTTCACACTAGGAGACAATGCTGTTACATTCAATATTAAAACAAAAGGAGGAGAAGTCCTTAATCAGGATGCAACGATCAACGTGTTTGCAAAAAATCCGGAAAAAAATATTCCTTATCAGATTGTAGCCGAATATCCTCACGATCCTAAAAACTTTGTACAGGGTTTCCAGATTGAAGGAAATACGATTTATGAAAGTGACGGGCAGAACGGATCTTCACAGATTTTAAAATATACGCTGGGAACGACCACTCCGTTGGCTTCTACAAAACAGGCTCAGGAAGATTTTTCTGAAGGAAGTACCATCGTTGGAGATAAAGTGTATCAGCTTACATGGCAGAGCAAAAAAGGATATGTCTATGATAAAAGTTCGTTAAAGCTGCTTTCAGAATTTGCTTATCCAAATGTATTAGGTGAAGGTTGGGGATTAACGTATGACGGGAAAAATCTGATTGCTTCTGACGGAAGTAAGCTTTTATATTTCCTTGATGTAAACGATCCTTCAAAACTGATTAAATATATTGCCGTTGCAGGAAGTTCTCAGGCATATGATCAGCTGAACGAGCTGGAATACCACAACGGATTTATCTATGCGAACGTATGGCAGAAGCCGGTCATTTTAAAAATCAATCCTGCTAACGGAGAAGTAGTGGGAACTTTTGATTTTACAGAAATCGCAAAACAGAATACCAAAGGAAGTGATGATGTCCTGAACGGAATTGCTTTCAAAGGGGACAATATGCTGGTAACAGGAAAGAACTGGTCAAAGATTTACGAAGTTCAGATCAAATAATCTGATTCTATTGATAAAAAACAAAAATAGCGTTCCTCCGGGAGCGTTATTTTCGTTTTGAGGATTAAATTTTAGTACTTTTGACAAATGATTAATACCTTTATGAAGCGAAACATTACTATTGGTTTTGCGGCAGTTCTATTCTTGGCTTCTTGCAGTAATAAAGAAAAAATGCTTGATTCTCTGGCAGATTATAACAATGCAAAGGAAGCAAAAGGATATCATTTCGGGGATAAACTTGACCTTCCGAAACAGGTGACGGAAAATGCAGAAAGCATTAAAATTAGCTTTGGAGATAAAGAAACCGCAGACTTAAGGATTGATCCCGAATTTTTCACACTTGGAGATAATAAAGTGGTCTTTGTAATTAAGACTAACAGCGGAGAAGTCCTGAATCAGGATGCTACCATCAATGTATTTACAAAAACTCCTGAGCAGAATATTCCCTATACAATAGTTGCCGATTACCCTCATGATCCTAAAAATTTTATTGAAGGCTTTGTGGTAGAGGGAAATACGGTGTATGAAAGTGACGGAATGAAGGGAGCTTCCCAGCTTATAAAATATACATTAGGATCAGCTGTTCCCAAAATTGTTGCAAAGCAGCCTGCTGAGATTTTTTCTGAAGGTTGTGCCATTGTGGGAGATAAGGTTTATCAGCTGACGTATCAGAATAAAATCGGTTTTATTTATGATAAAAACACTTTGAAAAAGATTTCTGAATTTCCATTGCCTGATGCAATAGGAGAAGGGTGGGGGCTTTCCTATGATGGAAAGAATCTGATCGCTACAGATGGTTCAAAGAATCTTTATTTTCTGGATGTTAATAATCCTTCAAAAGTAATAAAAACGATTGCGGTTGGCGGTAATTCTACAATTTACAATCAGCTCAATGAACTTGAATACCACAGCGGATTTATCTATGCGAATGTTTGGCATCAACCTGTCATTCTAAAAATTAATCCCGCAAACGGAGAAGTCATAGGTAAACTTGATTTTACACAGTTGACCAAAGAAAATGATAAAGGAGAGAGCGAGCATGTGTTAAACGGAATTGCTTTTAAAGGTGATCATATGCTGGTTACCGGGAAAAACTGGGAGAAAATTTATGAAGTTACTTTTCAATAAATTCATTATATCTTTTGTAGAGCGGTCTTTTTGCAGCAACAGGATGGTCTCAGTTTTGATTAACAGTAAAGAAGATTCTCTAAGACTTAATCATCTTTTGGATAAAGTTATTTTTCAGTAAATTGACCCCATTAAAAAAACAGAGTGAAGTTTTTAAACATACTATTTTTTTTCCTTTTCTGTATGGCTTCGGCACAGAATATTATTCCTTTAGATACTTTGAAACTTAAGGAAGCTAAAGATATGCTTGCTGACGATTATGGGAATCTGTATATCTATAAGAACAAAGATTTCAGCTTTACCAAATATGATTCTTTAGGGAAACAGATCGGAAAGATGATGCTTACTGTTCCATACAAAGTACAGACCGTACAAAATCCTCTGAATGTACCGTTGTTTTCTGAAAATGCTCAGGAAATGAAATTTATAGACCAGAATATGAATGAGATTCAAAGATTGGATTTTAAGCAGAAATTTGGTTTTATCAGGATGGCTTATGCTGAAGATCTCCAGCAGCTGTGGCTTTTGGATGACAGTACAAAGCGTTTGATACAGTATAATTTCAGAAATGATACAACCATCAACTCATATCCTTTTGATATCAGTTTTGAAGATCTGATGGATATGCTGGTCTATGAAAATAAGGTCTATATTTTAACCAGAAAACATATCAGGATTTACAGCCTGAAGTTTGAAATACTTTTTGAGGCCCCGCTGGAAAACGGAAAACGGTTTCGAAGAGAAAATGATATGATCCTGGTTGTTGCCGGTAATTTCGTTTCACAATATGTGCCTGAAAAAGGAATATCCACTGTTTTTGAAGACCAGGAAGCGCAAATTGTGGATAAAAACATCCTCTCTTATTTTGCAATCAAAGGGAACAAACTCTATCTTTACAGCTTTGAAAAAGTAAAGAAAGCGCAACAGCAAAAACAGCTTGAAGCTCAGCCGGAATCTCTGCAGACACCTACAGAAAAACCAGAAGAGAAACCTGATGAGAATACAGTAGAGAAACCTTCAGACAATACCTTACAGAAATTGATTGAAGATATTTCTCAGGTTCAGACTGAAGCTGTTGAAAAACTTATCAACTAATCAGTAAATACAAGGAAAAGAATATTATGCATATTGCAGTTACAGGAAACATCGGAGCCGGAAAAACAACTTTGACAACGATGCTTTCCAAGCATTACGGATGGGATGCACAATTTGAAGATGTAGATCATAACCCTTATCTGGAGGATTTTTATTCAGACATGAGCAAGTGGAGTTTTGCACTGCAGGTGTATTTCCTGGGCAGCAGATTCCGTCAGGTAAAAGAGATCAGAGAAAGCGGAAAAAATATTATTCAGGATCGCACCATCTATGAAGATGCCCATATTTTTGCAGAAAACCTGAATGATATGAATCTTCTTTCAGACAGAGATTTCAATAACTACTCATCGGTATTTGATCTGATGAAGTCTTTTGTATCAGCTCCAGATCTTTTAATCTATTTAAAATCAGATGTTCCTAACCTGGTTAAAAAAATTTACAAAAGAGGCCGTGAATATGAAGCATCTATCAGCATTGAATATCTGTCAAAGCTGAATCAGAAATATGAAAAATGGATTTCCAATTACACCGAAGGAAAACTTCTGATCGTAGAAGTGGATGATCTTGACTTCGTTGAAAAACCGGAAGATTTCGGATTTATTCTGGAGAAAATTGAAGCAGAACTTCACGGATTGTTTTAACATATTTTTATCAGAACATTAAGACATACTCAGGGTAATTCTTTTTAAATTTGTTTAGGATCAGGTTTAATTTTTTAATAATTAAATATATCATGGTAGTTAAAGTTTTACATAATGGAAACTGTTCAAAGTCAAATGCCGTATTGGAGTATCTTGACGAAAACGGAGTGCCTTTTGAGATCATTAATATTGTTGAAGATCCTTTAAGTCCTCTTGAAATAAGAACAGTGTTGAAAAAACTCAACCAAAGTGTTTTTCATATTATTCGTAAGACAGATAAGCTGTATATTGAGAATTATGCCGATAAAAACTATTCGGAAGAAGAATGGATAAAAATTCTTTCTGAGAATCCATCTCTTATACAAAGGCCCATTCTGGTAAAAGGTTCCGTAGCAATGCTGGGAAGACCTATTGAAAATGTAAAGTTCTTTATTGAAAAGTAAAGAATGCATCATAAAAAAATCCGCTCTTTAAAAATAAAGAGCGGATTTTTTGTTTTAATTCTTTATTTGAGAGGTTTCTTTTGCTTTTCCTTTGGGTTTTGTAAAGTATTGTATAATGCTTCCAGTTCTTTCGGTGGAATGCCAGAATCAAAAGTAGCGGAAGTATAAGTAATTCCATTGGATGTGATAATAATAGTAGCAGCTAATGCCCTGTCGGTATATCTGCCGGTTGTGGGAGACTGAAGATTCGATATTTTAGATAGATCCAGAGTCTCTGCCTGTCTGGAAATGTTCTCCCATTCAGAAAGAGACATAGCCGTTTGGGTTGAATCTCCATTTAATCTAGCGGTAATAAGGTTGGGTGTATACACAACACTTCGATTGGTTCCCCGGGTTCTTTCTGTTAATTCGATTTTTTCGATTTTTTGCTGTTTTATGATTTTAGTTGAATTTTTACTATTAACGTTATTTTTGTTTTGATTAATACAACTGATTATTGATAATATTGTAATGATATTAATTATGATAAATTGTGGTTTCATTGAATTATGTTTGTTTTATTTGGTAATTTATTGAACTGTAGTCTGTTTATGGTGGTTTTTTTTGTATGTTTGCTAAAATACAAAAATATAATAATGAATAACTCTATTATTTCGAAATCTTCTCTAGCAGTCCTATTCTTTATGGGAATTGGATTTTCAAATGCACAGATTAGAGAAGAAACAAAGTCTCCCAAAAGACTTACAGAGCAAAAGCTGGATCCTAATGGGATTGAAAAATGCGGAACACTTGAATACGAAGCAAACCTGAAAAGAAAATTTCCTGAGAGACTTACAACAGAACAGTTTGAAAAATGGCTTGCCCCTTTAATTGAAAAAGCCAAGGCTAATAAATCCCAGAATGGAACTGTTATTACAATTCCAGTCGTAGTTCATGTTATTCACAGCGGTCAGGATGTGGGAATTGCTCCTAATATCACAGATGCTCAGGTGATGTCTCAGATTACAGTAATGACTAATGATTTCAGAAAAAAGATTAACACTCCGGGATATAATACCAATCCTGTAGGTGCAGATACTGAAATACAGTTTGTGCTGGCAAAGGTAGACCCTAACGGAAATCCAACCAATGGAATTGACAGGGTAAATCTTTGCAAAGACTATTGGGCAAATGGGGCTCCTCAATATGGATATCAGAATTTTATCAATGATGTTGTAAAAACCGGTACGATCTGGGATCCTACAAAATATATGAATATGTGGAGTGTAGACTTTGCAGATAATGGATTGTTGGGATTTGCTCAGTTTCCGTCTGGCTCCGGTCTTCAGGGACTTGGTGCGAATGGAGGCCTTGCCACTACAGACGGGGTAGTTGCAGGATATTCTACTTTTGGAAGTATGGATTATAATGACGGTACATTTTTAATGCAGGCTGGCTATGACAGAGGAAGAACAATGACCCATGAAGTAGGACATTTCCTGGGGCTTAGACATATCTGGGGAGATGGAGCGTGTGGTAATGACTATTGTGCAGATACTCCAACAGCACATGAGGAAAATTATGTGTGTGATCCTTCTATCGCAAGTTGTGATAATCCTGCGGTTTTTGAAATGGTGCAGAATTATATGGATTATACAAATGATACTTGTATGAATATTTATACTACTGATCAGAAAACCAGAGTAAGGGCAGTGATGGACAATTCTCCAAGAAGAATGGAACTTAAAGCATCAAATACAGATTTGCCTATTCCTTTGTTTGTTAATGATGCGGAGATAAAATTTGACGGTGGGTGCTCAATAGGAGTCGTTAATTGTGGAGAAGGAGTGCTTCGTCTGCTTATCACCAACAGAGGTACGAGTAATTTGACATCAGCTGTTATTTCATATTCAATAAATGGAGGAACTGCTCAAACTTATAATTGGACAGGTAATTTGGCTCAAGATAAATCTGGGGTGATTAATATCCCTGTAAATGGTTCTGTAGCATCTTCTCCCGTTTCCTTCTCCCTCACATCTGTAAATGGAGCAGCAGATCAGAGAAGCACCAATAATTCTACAAGCGGTAATTATGTAAAGCCAGTTCCCCCTCAATATTTTTCAACCACTACTGTTACCTTTAAGTTGCAGAGAGACAAGTATGGCCAGGAAACGAGATGGAACCTTAAAAACAGTGCGGGACAAATTGTAAAAGAAGGCAAATATAGTAATACTCAGCTAGGACAGCCTACTCCGGCTCTTATCACTCAAGTATGGACCTTACCACAGGATTGTTATGCATTTACAATGTCTGATGACTTTGGTGATGGATTGGAAAATGGATATGTAGACCTTACTACAAGTACCGGACAGACCATATTTCATCTAGAAAATGAATTTGTTTATGAGACTAAAACATTTACCACACGTGAATCGTTAGGAACCGGGGAGGTTAATAAGAACAATAAATTTGGCGTATATCCTAATCCGGTTAATGATATTCTTAACATTACTGGGCTTTCTGGAGAATCTCAATTTGAAATTCATAATGCTGTAGGACAAATTGTTAAGAAAGGAAAAATTAGTGATAATCAGATTCGTGTGGCAGACCTTGTAAAAGGAGTGTATGTTATCACGATACAGAATGCTAAAACCTCAGAAAGTATTAAATTCGTTAAGAAATAATTATACAGAATATATCATTTTAACATAGATGATCCGCCTCTGAATGGGGCGGACTTTTTTTAACTGTAAAGGAATAAAATAAGAAAAGATATTCAGAGTAAAGAATACAATTTCCATAGTATAACTTGTAATTATAAATTCGGATAAAAAGCTACAATGTAGTGGAGGGAAATTTGGAGAATATCAGTACAATAAAAACCGCTTCATGACATCATGAAACGGCTTTTGTTTTTACAATAGAATAACGCCTTCTATTTTTGCTACTTCTTTATAAATATTCACTACCTGATTGGCATCCAAAACAAATGCATTAATGTTGCAGGCTGTGTATTTTCCATTTTTGCTTTCGCGGTTTCCCAGTGTAAATTTAATACCATCAAAAACCCTGTAAATTTCAGTAAGTTTTGCCTGGTCTGTAGGAATAATAAATTTAAATAAATAATCCTCCGGAAAATCGTGATGATCTTCCAGTTTTTCCCTTAAAGACTGATAAAAATCTTCAGGGCTTGCGTGTTGATTTCCTTGTAATATATCCATCTGCAATTGTTAATATAATATAAATATAACGAAATTTTTCCTATTTTCCAAACGGTCCCAGGAGAGACTTGGAGTTCTGATGCTCATAATCTTCAATGATATTGAATAATCCATTGACCAGCTGTTCGGAAGCCAGCTTGCTCAATCCTCCTGAATTGACAGTATTGCTGTTTCCACCTAAGAGGCTGCCCAGAAAATTACTTCCGGATAAAGCTGTATTGATGGTTTTTACAATTCCATATTCATTCAGCTTTTCATCTACCTTAGGAGCAATAGCTGCAATAAGCTGCTGGGATGTTTTTTCCTTCAGAATCTGTGTAGCAGTGGTGCCCTGCATAATTCTCGTTACATCCTGGGCATTCAGGCTGTTTACAGCATCCTGTAAAATAGGTTTTGAAGTATTTACGGTGTAAGCTGCTGCCTGTGCTATATAATCTCTTTCTTTGGCAACCAGTGAAGGTGCTATTTTTTCAAGTGTAGAATTGATATCTCTCAGTTCTTTAGGAAGTGCTTTATCTACCATATTATTCTGCAGAAATGCTTCTTTGTTCCCATAGATACCCATTCCTTTATCAATACCATTGAGCAGGATTCTCTTTATAATGGAAAGCCCCATGTCGGAAGTGGCTAATGAGGTGCAGGATTGCACACTGGTGGTAATAAATGCACCGGTTCCCACGATAAGAGCGGCTGCAATGATATATTTTTTCATTGATCTTTTTTGTTATCTGTTTTGTAAGTTGCTTTCTCAAAAACTGCACCAAAGGTAATTACTATTCTCAATTTAACAAAATATTAAATTGACTGTTGTATTTGGTGAATTTTTAGGATAAAAGTGTTAATTTATTATTAATGAAATGATTTAAAATCGATTATTATTTTAAGTATAAATTGATAAAATTTTAAATTTTATCAGTTTTCATCTAAAGAAAGTCGGTAATTTTTAAATGTTTAAGATAATTTAACATTGTTCGATATTTTTTATATTTTTGGCTAATGTCTTTTTTTGAGATTTTAAATAACTCCACTATTTAGAGACATAAAAAAATGAATTTATTTGAATAAAATTGAAACTATATGAAACAAAGTAATTTAAAGTATTCATGTCTCATTGCTGTTCTGTACTTCGGTATGAATGTCAATGCTCAGACTACTCCCAAAGATACTGCCGCCAAAGAGCAGAAGATCGAGGAAGTAGTTTTGATCGGATATGGATCTCAGAAAAAAGAAAACGTTACGGGAAGTATCGGAATTGTTTCTGCAAAGGATCTTGCTGATAAACCGAATTCAAACCCTATGAGTTCTGTTCAGGGAAAAATTGCAGGTGTGAATATTACCAATGCAGGAGCTCCTGGAGGCTCGCCGAGAGTGGATATTCGAGGTATTGGATCTTTAACAGGACAAACTGTTTTTATTGTTGATGGAACAATTACAGATGATATATCTTTCCTTAATCCACAAGATATTGAGTCCATGAGTGTTTTGAAAGATCCTTCCAGTTTAGCAATTTTTGGAGCAAGAGCGTCTAACGGAGCTGTAATTATTAAAACAAAAACGGGAAGAGGTAAGAAGCCTGTTTTTAATCTTAATTCTTATTTGGGAATCAAAAAAGTGACTAATATTCCGGAAATGGCGAATGCGGATCAATATATTGAACTATATAATGAAAAACTAAGAAATGAAGGAAATACTGATCCGACAAAATTTTTAAGCAGAGCCAATTATCCTGCAGATACGAAATGGTTTGACGAGATTTTTAGAACCAGTATCATTAACGCAAATGATTTTTCGGCCTCAGGAAGCATCGGAAAATTAAACTATTATGGAAGTATTGGAAACTTACAGGATGAAGGAAATTTAGCTGCAGGAAGAGGAATAAACTCAGGAAGTGGGTTTAACAGAATGAATACCAAGTTAAATTTATCATATAAAATAACTGATAATCTTACCATTGGTAATAATTTTACATTTTCAAAAATCCGTAGTGATGTAGCTCAGAATCCTTTACTGGATGCTTATACTGCGCCTCCTATATTTTCTACAATGAACCCTGCAACTGATGACTATCAGTTTTTCAACGGATATTCGATACCAAACCCAAGAGCGAAATTGGATATGTTTCGTTCTCAAATAAGAGAAGAAAGACTTTTGAATAATATTTTTGCAGAATATAAATTCTTAAAAGATTTTACTGTAAGAATCAGCTATACAACGGACAATACTAATAAAAATAAGTATGAATATACCCCAAGACTTAATTATGTTCCGGTATCAGATCAAAAAGATCCGGTTCTAGTGACAAGAGATTCCAGAAATAGGAATTATGTTTGGGACAATACGTTAACCTGGAAGAAAAATTTTGGAGATCATAATTTAGAGATTTTGGGAGGTTTCTCCAGAACGAGAAATTCTTATTCTGAAACATATGCATCTGCTCAGAAAGTGTATTATGACGGAACAAATGAATCTTTAAATATACTTAATGGCACTGATCTGGTGATTTATACTGATGACAGACCTAAACTGGATCTTAATCAGGACCAATACCGTATAGAATCACTTTTTGCCAGATTGAATTACGACTATAAAGGAAAATATCTTTTAAACGCTTCTGTTCGTAGAGATGGATCTTCACAGATTTCTACCGAGAGATTTAAGATTTTCCCGGCAGTAAGTGCAGGATGGGTAATATCAAAAGAAGATTTTATGAGTGGACAAAATTTGTTTAATCTTTTAAAGCTTAGGGCGAGCTATGGTAAACTTGGGAATCCTAATGTGAAAAGAAAGTTTACTCTGAACAGAACAATTATTGATGGAGGCGCATATTACGGAAATACTGGTTACCCTGCAGCAACAATCGACCAGATTATCGACCCTTCTATTGGATGGGAAACCACTTCAGGGGGAGATGTAGGTTTAGAAATGGCATTATTTAATAACAAGTTAAAAATTGATGCTAATTATTTTAATAAGGACTCAAAAGATGTTGTATATGGAATTTTCCAGGGTACTGTTTCCGGTGCAAGCAACTGGAGAGATTATGTAACAAATGCTTACTCTTTTAATAACAAAGGATTTGAAGTTGCTGTAAACTATAATACAAAAATTAATGAAAATATTACTTTTGGAATTTATGGTAACTATACAGGGTTGAAAAATAAAATTACTTCAGTGTATGGCGGTTCATATTTAGAAGCAGGAGCTAGTTTATTCGGAAATTCTGTTATCAGATTACAGGAAGGGCAGGCCGTAGGGTCTTATTATGGATATCAGGTTGTAGGAGTATTCCAAAATGCTGATGAAGTAGCAGCCTCAGCTACACAGAATGGAGCAAAACCCGGAGCATTTAAATTTGCTGATTTAGATGGAAATGGTATTATTGATACAAGGGATAAAACATTCCTGGGAAGTCCTATTCCAAAAGGATCTTATGGGTTTGGAGTGAATATGAATATTTATGACTTTGACTTCGCTATTGATTTCCAGGGAGTATTTGGTAATAAAATCTATAACTATAACCGCGAACAGCGTTATGGAAATGAAAACTGGGATTTAGATTTCTACAATAACAGATGGCATGGTGCGGGTACATCAAATTCATACTCTATGGTTACAAACGATCAGGCAATTATTTTACCAAGCAGTTTTTATGTAGAGGATGGAAGTTATATCAGAATCAGAAATATCCAGGTTGGATATAATTTACCAAAAACATTTGCCAAATCTATGTCTATTACTAAATTAAGATTATATGTAAGTGCTCAGAATCCATGGACAAGCTTTAAGTATAATGGCTTCTCCCCTGAAATCTTGAATTCAGATAGAGTACAAATGGGAGTGGATCAGAACATTTACCCTATCTCTGCAATCTACACATTTGGTATGAATTTAACATTTTAATTAGAAAAGTAATGAAAAAAATATTTTTATCAATTGCAATGGTTTCTCTTTTAACCAGCTGCAATAACTATTTGGATATCAAAGAGGAAGGGGAAGTAGAAGCAACATCATTTTTCCAGACTCAGGATGATGCCATGCAGGCAACTAATGCTATTTATAACTTTTTAAGAAGCTGGGAAAATTCAGCATTTCCTTACCAGTTTATTTATGGTGTTCCGGCAGATGATGTTGTAAAAGGATCCAATCCGGGAGATGGGTCTTTTATCAATGTGTATGATAATTTTACATTTACGGTAAGTGATGATGGTGTAAGAAGTTATTGGATCGGTCAGTGGCAGGCAATAAACAGAGCGAATCAGGTTATTACTAACGTTCCAAAGATAAATATGGACTCCACGCTTAAAAACAGACTTGTTGCAGAAGCAAAAATGTTGAGAGCCTATTTTTATTTTAATTTGGTAAGAATTTATGGTGGTGTGCCAATATTTGATGGAGTACAGACCAATTACAATATCCCAAGGAATTCTGTAACCGAGGTTTACAATTTTATTATATCTGATCTTACCAGTGCTGCAGAAATTCTCCCTCAAGCTTATCCAGCTACAGATCTGGGAAGAGTTACTAAGGGAGCTGCATTAGGACTATTGTCGAAAGTTTATCTTTACAAGAAAGACTGGCAAAAGGCTTATGATACTTCAAATCAGTTGATAGGAATGGGATATGATCTAGATCCTGATTTCAATCATGTATTCAGAATCGCCGGAGAGTTTGGAAAAGAATCTGTATTTGAAGTTAACTGTGATTGTGCGCCTCAGCTTAATCCAAATGCGGGAAGTCAGTATGCAGAAGTTCAGGGGGTAAGAAACCAATTCGGATGGGGATTCTTTACACCTTCTCAGGCATTGGAAAACGCATTTGAACCTGGTGATATAAGAAAAGAACTTACCATTCTTAGAAATGGAGAAACTACGCCCGAAGGTGATTTGATTGCAATGGGAGATCCAAATTCTGTAACCACATTTAACCAAAAAGTATATCTTCCTAAAGCTTTAAACAATAGCGCTTGTGCTTACGGATCAAAACAAAATATCAGAATTTTAAGATTTGCAGAAATTCTTTTAATCAATGCAGAAGCAGCTAACGAACTGGGTAATACTGCTACAGCCACAGCTAATCTTAACAAGGTAAGAACAAGAGCTCAATTGGCAGGAACTACAGCTACAACACAGACTGCACTTAGAAAAGCAATCTGGCATGAGCGTAGAGTAGAGCTTGCTATGGAAGGTGATCGTTTCGTAGACCTTGTAAGAACTGGCGAGGCAGCTGCCGTACTTGCTCCTTACGGATTCAAAGCAGGGAAGAATGAGTTATTCCCAATTCCTTTGGATGCAATGAACCAAAGTAACGGAGCTTTTGTCCAAAATCCAGGCTATTAAAAATAAACCATAAACATTAGAGGAGAATGAAAGTTCTCCTCTTCTTTTAGTAAGAAACCCTATAAAAAGAGATCTCATGAAAAGGAACGTATTATCGATAGCTATCACTTCTTTATTTTTTGTGTATTCCTGTAAAAATGCTCCAATGGCCAAACAGGAAGGTGGAAAAACTGAAGCCGTAAAAAGCAATGTCACGGATGAACAATTGATGGACAGAGTACAGAAAGATGTTTTAAAGTATTTCTGGGATTACGCAGAACCTAACTCCATGTTGGGAAGAGAACGCTACCATGAAGACAATATTTATCCGGATAATGATAAGCACGTGATCACTACTGGAGGCTCAGGATTTGGGCTGGCAACTATTCTGGTAGGAGTAGAAAGAGGATTTGTTCCGAGAAAAGAAGCGGTAAAAAGACTTACACATATCATGGATTTCCTGGCTAAGGCAGACCGGCACAAAGGAGCCTGGTCACATTGGATCAATGGGGAAACCGGAAAAACAGTTCCTTTCGGGAAAAAAGATAATGGCGGTGATCTTGTAGAAACCGCATTCCTTACTTCAGGAATACTGATGATCCGTGAATACTTTAAAAACGGAAATGCAGAAGAAAAAGCCCTTGCTGCAAAATGTGATGGGTTATGGAAAGGAATCCAATGGAACTGGTATACCAAAGGAGGTGAGAAAGTCCTTTACTGGCACTGGTCACCGGATTACCAGTGGGAAATGAATTTTCCTCTTGAAGGATATAATGAATGTCTGATCACTTATATTTTAGCCGCATCTTCACCTACTTATTCCATTGATGCCGAAACCTATTATAAAGGGTGGACCAGAAATGGAACTTACCTTACAGATAAAACAAAATACGGATTACCTCTGTATGTAAAACACAACTATGCCGAGGAATACGGCGGCCCGCTTTTCTGGGCACAATATTCATATATCGGGCTTGATCCGACAGGATTATCGGATAAGTTGGTGAAAAACTATATTGATATCAATAAAAATCAAACCCTTATCGACTATAAATACTGTGTTGAAAATCCCAAGCAGTGGAAAGGTTACGGACCCAACTATTGGGGATTGACTGCCGGTTACACAAGAAATGAGGATGGAAGCACAGGATATACCGCTCATATGCCTGGCAATGATAATGGAGTAATTACTCCTACAGCTGCATTGAGCAGTTTCCCATACACACCAAAAGAATCAACGGCTTTTCTGAGATTTATATATACTCAAAAACCTGAATTCATAGGTTCTGCAGGTCCTTATGATGCTACCTCTGTCAATTATAACAATTGGTTTACCCCAAGATATCTGGCAATAGATCAGGGAACTATAGCTCCTATGATTGAAAATTACAGATCAGGATTTCTTTGGAAGTTATTTATGAATGCCCCGGAAATTCAGCAGGGATTAAAAAAACTAAGCTTCCAGTCAGCCAAATACGGAATAAAATAATTCAATAGGAACAGGCTTTAATCAAAACTTAAATAACAATATGAAACTAAAACTGAAACATATCCCTCTTTTACTGCTGCCGTTTTCATTACAACTGAATGCGCAGGAAATAAAAGCGGAACTCAATAAAGAAATTAAAAGACAGGAGAAAATGTCTTATATTCTGGATTACCCTTTAAATACAAAAGGAAATGTACCATTAATAGTTTTCCTTCATGGCTCAGGAGAACGGGGAACTAATCTGGATATGGTAAAAGCACACAGTCCGTTTACCTATAAAAATCTGATCAAAGAACCTGTAGCCATTCTGGCACCTCAATGTCCGCAAGGAACATGGTGGGATACGGTTACCGTATATAATCTGATCAAAGAAATTCAGAAAAAATATACAATTGATGCTTCCCGCATTTATCTTACAGGACTTTCTATGGGAGGCTGGGGAACTTTGAAACTGGCCATGGAACATCCGGAAATGTTTGCTGCAGTAGCTTCAGTCTGTGCGCCGACAGATCAGGTAATGACCGCCAATATTCATCAGTTTAAAGATTTGAATATGAAAATATTTCATGGCGGAATGGATGATATCGTACTGCCTGCCAATGCTTTTAATTTTTATCAGAAGCTGCATCCTGTAAACCCTACGGCAGAACTGGTTATCTTCCCGAATGATAATCATAACTCATGGGATTCTACCTATTCCAATCCTGCTTTGTATGAATGGATGCTCTCAAAAAAGAAAAGTAATGACACCCAATGATTGAAAAGTAAAACCATCAAATTAAAGCAAAAAATATAAAAACAATAATTTAAGAAGATAGATTTATGAAAAAGTTAATTGTAATCGCCACCTTAGCATTGGCTCCTGTATTTTCCGCTCAGGAAATGATAACGAAGCCCGTTCAGTCTTATCAGACAGCTCAGTATCAGGCTAAAAAGAAAGCATTTGTGGATAATCTTTTATCTAAAATGACATTGGATGAAAAAATTGGCCAGATGAACCTTCCCACTTCCGGAGATTTCACTACAGGACAGGCACAGAGTTCTGATATTGGAAAAAAAGTAGAGCAGGGATTAGTAGGCGGATTATTCAATATAAAAGGAGCAGATAAAATAAAAGCTGTTCAGAAAGTAGCTGTAGAAAAAAGCCGTCTGAAAATTCCTATGATTTTCGGGATGGATGTGATCCACGGCTATGAAACTACTTTCCCGATTCCATTAGGATTGGCTGCGTCATGGGATATGAATCTTATCCAGCAGTCTGCAAGAGTAGCAGCCAGAGAAGCAGCTTCGGACGGAATCAACTGGACATTCTCTCCCATGGTGGATATTTCCCGCGAACCAAGATGGGGAAGAGTATCAGAAGGTTCTGGTGAAGATCCTTATTTGGGAAGTGAAATTTCTAAAAACATGGTGTATGGTTATCAGGGGAAAGACCTTGCTAACGGAACCAATATCTTAGCCTGCGTAAAACACTTTGCATTATACGGAGCCGGAGAAGCAGGAAGAGATTATAATACGGTTGACATGAGCCATGTAAGAATGTTTAATGAGTATTTTCCTCCTTACAAAGCAGCAGTGGATGCCGGTGTTGCTTCAGTAATGGCTTCTTTCAATGAAGTGGATGGAGTACCGGCAACAGGAAACAGATGGCTTCAGACGGAAGTATTAAGAAATCTATGGAAATTCAAAGGCTTCGTCGTAACAGACTATACCGGTATCAATGAAATGGTAGACCATGGTATGGGAGATCTTCAGCAGGTTTCTGCCTTGGCTTTAAAAGCCGGAGTTGATATGGATATGGTGGGAGAAGGTTTTTTAACAACTCTAAAAAAATCTCTTGAAGAAGGAAAAGTGACACAGGCTGAAATTGATATGGCGGCAAGAAGAATTCTTGAAGCAAAATATGATCTAGGCTTATTTGATAATCCATACAAACACGGAGATGCAAAATTGGCAGCAAAGGAAGTCTATAATATGGAAAACCGTAATATAGCAAGAAGTGCAGCGGCTCAATCCATGGTGTTATTAAAAAATGACAATCAGGTATTGCCTTTAAAGAAATCAGGAACAGTTGCTGTAATTGGCCCATTGGTAAATAATTCAATGAATATGGCCGGAACATGGAGTGTTGCTACAAAACATGCTGCCTCAGTTTCTTTGATGCAGGGATTGCAGGCAAACTATGGAAAGGAAGTTAAGTTTTTATCAGCAAAAGGAGCCAATATAGATGATGATGCCAAGTTAGAAGAAATTTATGCAGCTCACGGTAAAAAAACAGACAGAGATAACCGTTCCAAAGAAGAATTGCTAAGAGAAGCTGTGGATGTTGCCGGCAAAGCAGATGTGATTGTCCTGGCTATCGGAGAATCTGCAGAAATGAGCGGAGAATCTTCTTCCAGAACGGAAATTACCATTCCTCAGTCTCAGGTTGATTTATTAAATGAATTAAAGAAAACCGGAAAACCGATTGCAATGGTTCTTTTCACAGGCCGTCCTTTAGCATTAACCAATGTAAAAGATACTCCGGATTCTATCTTGAATGCCTGGTTTGCAGGATCTGAAGCAGGAAATGCCATTGCAGATGTTCTGTTCGGAAAAGTAAACCCGTCCGGAAAACTTCCGATGACTTTCCCAAGAAGCCTAGGGCAGGTGCCAATCTATTATAATGCTAAAAATACAGGTCGTCCGCTAAGTCAGGACAAAGTAGACAAATGTACTTATGAAAGATTCCGCTCCAACTATATGGATGAATGTAATACACCATTATATGCTTTCGGGTACGGATTGAGCTATACGAAATTCAATTACTCCGATATGGCGGTTTCCGCTAATACCGCGAAAGGAAATCAGACCGTTCAAGCATCAGTTACAGTAACGAATACAGGAAACTATGACGGCGCTGAAGTGGTTCAGCTGTATATCAGAGATAGGGTAGGAAGTATCACAAGACCGGTTAAAGAATTGAAAGGCTTCCAGAAAATATTTTTGAAGAAAGGAGAATCTAAAAAAGTAACTTTTGATATCACTCCTGAAAACCTGAAGTTTTACAACGGAGATTTGAAATACGACTGGGAATCAGGTGAATTCGATATCATGATCGGAACAAGTTCTGACAATGTACAGCATTCAAAGATTAACTGGACTAAGTAAGATCTGAAAAGTTCCTCCGGAGTTGTATATTTTCTATTCTTTGGCATGATTTTTAATAATAGATGTGTAATTATTATATACACATTGACATGAAAAAAACAATTTTATTAAGCACAATGTTCCTTGGTTCTTTAGTGTTTGCCCAAAAAGGAGCCATAAAAGGTGGTGACAAAGATGCACACGGATGTATTGGTTCAGCAGGGTATACTTATTCTCAGATTAAGAAAGACTGTATAAGAACTTTTGAACAAAAAATTAAGCTGACAGAAGTAGCTCCGAAAGACAGCTATACTTCAATAGCTGCAGTTATTTTCAGTAAAGACATGAAAAAAGCTGAGGTTTTTGTAAAAGATGCCGGTGAAAGAAGCATTATCCTTACCAGAACAGGAGGTAAAGCCAAAGTCTGGAAAAAGGATGGCTATGTATTGGTTCCTTACAAAAAGAACGGATATCAGCTTAAAAAAGATAATATCGTGATCTATCAATAAAATCCGATTTCAAAAAAGAAAAGCCATTCGCAAGAGTGGTTTTTTTTGTAACTTAGAAAATTAATTAATATCACATTTTGGGATATTTTAATCTATCAGAAAACAAAAATTTTACATATGAAAAAAATAATTTTATTTAGTACCTTGTTCCTTGGTTCATTCGTTTTTGCGCAAAAAAGTACTCCTGTTCTAGGAGGAGACAGAGATGTTCATGGTTGTATTGGTTCAGCAGGATATACTTATTCACAATTAAGAAATAATTGTATACAAACTTTCAATCAGAAAATAAAACTTAAAGAAGTAAATTCAGATAAAAGTTATACGACAATGACGGCAGTTATCTTTACTAAAAATCAGAAAAAGGCTGAAATTTTTATTCAGGATGGAAATGCAAAAAGTATCATTTTGGATAAAAAAGGAAAAGAAAAAGTATGGAAAAGCGGATCTCACATTAAAGACAGTTATGTCCTTACTCCTTATAAAAAAGGGTATCAAATCAAGAAAAATGATGTTGTCATCTATCAATAAGTTCAGACTTAAAAAGATATATAGCCACTCGGAAGAGTGGTTTTTTTGTGGTATAAATTTAATTAGATTTTAATATGACATGTTTTGTCACTTTAGGTAGATATTTTTGCATCATTATAGAATGAAAATATACAGAGAATTTACTTATAAATAGTGGGATTTACAGGATACCACTTTGAAGTGATTGTCGTGTCTTAAAAAGTATTAAACTCTTTCTAAATAGAGTTTTTTTACCTTCCTTATTTTAAGAAACTATATAAATATACAATAATGATTATTCGAAATAATAAACAAATTATCATTGTAAGTTGAATAAAACGAATAAGTTATGTTTTTGTTCCGAAAAAAATGTATATTGGATCTGCCAAATTAAAGCGTAATCCGAAAAGCATAAGAGTAGGAGAAAAATCAAAAAATGTTACTATGAAAAACTTAAGAGAAATTTCAAAAAGAGAATTGAAAACTGTTCAGGGAGGTATCCCGATGTGTCTGGCAGGGTACTTCTGGTGCTCATTGGAAAGAAAATGTATTCCGGTAGGATCGCCATGCGGACTTATTATCGACTAATTAATTAAAAATAGTATAAAACAGGCTGTCTCAGAAATGGAATAGCCTGTTTTATTTGCTCTCACCAATCTACTTAGCAATCAGGAGCGTTAAGAAAATTTCAAATCCGTTAAAAAATTTCCACTGTCTGAGCATGGGACTTATTCAGAACCGAAGCAGAACCGTATGATCCATGCGAGTTTGGAAATTTTAGGAGTACATTCAAATTTTTAGCGGATGATTCCCGTCTTGAACTTTTGTATACTTTTGCTTCAAGGCAAAAGTATAAATGAAAATCTTTTATTTGATTCAGAATAGGGTTGAAAAATCATAAAATCAGAATTTTTATCTCTCACTGAAAAACCGTATTTTTGTGCATCTAAAAAGTAAAAGAACGAATGAATTCCTACAAAAATCCATTGGAAGAGCGCTACTCCAGTGAAGAAATGTTATTTAACTTCTCACACAATAACAAATTCCAGAATTGGAGAAAGCTTTGGATAGCTCTTGCTGAAATCGAAAAAGACCTCGGACTTGATATTACAGACGAGCAGATCGCTGAGTTAAAAGCTAATGCTGAAAACATCGATTACGTAAAAGCTGCAGAGTACGAAAAAAAATTCCGTCATGATGTAATGGCTCACGTTCACGCTTATGGTGATGTGGCGCCTTCAGCAAAAGGAATTATCCACCTGGGAGCAACTTCGGCTTTTGTAGGAGACAATACAGACTTAATTCAAATCCGTGACGGACTTTTAATCTTGAAGAAAAAGTTGGTGAACGTGATGAAAAATCTTTCGGATTTTGCGATTCAATATAAAGACCTTCCCACTTTAGGATTCACTCACTTCCAGCCGGCTCAGTTAACAACAGTTGGAAAAAGAGCTACACTTTGGTTGCAGAGTTTGGTTCTTGACATCGAAGAATTGGATTTCTTCCTTGAAACCCTGCGTTTCAGAGGAGTAAAAGGAACTACAGGAACTGCTGCAAGTTTCCTTGAACTGTTCAACGGTGATTATTCTAAAGTAAAACATTTAGATAAAGAACTTTCAAAGAGATTCGGTTTCGAAAAAGTGTTCGGAGTTTCCGGACAGACTTACGATAGAAAAATCGATGCGAAAGTAGTTGCTTTATTAGGAAATATTGCACAATCTGCGCATAAATTCACAAACGATTTACGTCTACTTCAAAACCTTAAGGAAATTGAAGAACCATTCGAGAAAAACCAGATCGGTTCATCGGCGATGGCTTACAAGCGTAACCCAATGAGAAGTGAAAGAATCGGAGCATTGGCAAAATATGTAATGTCTCTTACAACGAGTTCTGCAATGGTAGCTTCTACACAATGGTTTGAAAGAACACTGGATGACTCTGCAAACAAGAGATTAACTATTCCTCAGGCATTTTTAGCGGTTGATGCTATTCTATTAATCTGGAACAACATCATGAACGGAATCGTTGTTTATCCAAACAGAATCAACAAGCACATTATGGAGGAACTTCCTTTCATGGCAACAGAATACATTATCATGGAAGAAGTAAAAGCTGGTGGTGACCGTCAGGAAATCCACGAAGTGATCAGAGTTCACTCGATGGAAGCTTCCAAGAAAGTGAAAGAAGAAGGAAAAGAAAACGACCTTATCGAAAGAATCTTAAACGATGATTCTTTAAAACTGGACAAATCAAAACTGAAAGAAGTTTTAGATCCTAAAAACTTTATTGGTTTCGCGCCGATCCAGACGGAGGAATTCATTAAAAATGAAGTGCAGCCGATTATAGACCAAAACAAAGATTTAATAGGATTGGAAGCTGATCTTAAAGTATAAAACAATATGCAGTCTTTTGGGCTGCATATTTTATTTAATTCGTATGAAGGTTTATCTGTTTTTTATTTTGCTTTTATTTCCTGTGATGATATTTTCTCAGGCTTTAAAGCCAAACAAAAAAATTAAATCAACAACAGATTTTGAACACCCAATTTCTGGAATTTATGCTCCGATTAATTTGGGGAATTTTTCCAGAACTGAATTATCTACAAATTCTAAAAATGATAGTGTTTTTGCAGCAGAATATGAAGACAGCAATAATAATCTATCTTTTAAATTTAAAATTCTTCCAGCTTTTCTTGATGAAGAAAGACTTTTACATCACTACTATAAAGATTTGCAAGAAAGAAAATATTCACCTAAAGAAAATCAAAAAATAAGTAAAGTGGTAACTATCAAAGAAGGGAAATTTAAACTTCATGGTATCAGTTCTTACTTTAGCCACCTTGATAGATTGATTAATCTAAGGGTTTATGATGCAGGATTTTGGGTTTTTATTTCAGAGGTTAGCCAAAAAGGCAATGATACTTTAGCTTTAGATAAAGTTCAGGATCAGTTTTTAACTAAAATACAACCTGCAAAAATAGTTGAAAAGAATCCATTAACAAGATATGCCAATATTCTATATGCCCCTGTTGCAGCTCAGGATAAATTATTGCTGAGAACAACAATGAGCAGTGCTACAAATAAAATGAAATGGATCTATGAAAATATTGATAAATATGAAAGAGCAGCAGGAATTCCCGGAGTTCTTTTAGATTTTAAAATTGCTGGAATTAATGGTTTTATCGACTATAAAACAGAGAAAAATCAAGATGTAATAGAAGGAAATAATCCGGCAACACGGTTGATTTCTTTCTTTACAAAACTTAGAAAAGATGGTTTTATAGATGAATATTTAATGGAGCAATATTATTATTTGTTACTTCCTCCAGAAAATCATCAGTTTGATTACACAGGGTATCAAAAATGGAAATTGGAGAATTCAATCGATTATGATACTTCTAAAAAGCTGTATCTTATTGTAAATTTGCGTAAGAAAACAGATCTTAGCAAAGACGAATAAATTACTTGTTGCAATAGATCAATATGAAAAAAATACTTTTAGCCATTTTATTAATGCCAATATTTTCTTTTTCCCAAGAAAAGGAGGTTTTAAAGTATTTTAAATCCAAAGATTCGTTGGTCGGGGTTAAAAATCAAGACGGGAAAATAATTGTTCCGGCACAGTTCAAAATCTTTTCATTCCTTAAAGACGGAGATCCTGTAGAAGGAGAAACCATTCTTTTTGATGGAAGTAAAGAAGGCGAAGAACCGGAGAAAAATGCATGGGGATATGTGTATGACAAAAATGGAAAATTTCTGTACCAGCCTTTCCTTTATGATAATGGAGCAGATTACTTCTCCGAAGGTTTAAGAAGATTGGTTAAAAATGGTAAAGTAGGATTTGCAGACCGAAACGGAAAGATAATTATTGAAGCTGAGCATGATTTTGTATTTCCTTTTAATTACGGATATGCCACCTTTTGTGACGGCTGCGGCTGGGAAAAAACAAATGACGAGCACAGATCTATTGTAGGCGGAAAATGGGGTGTAATGAATGTCAAAGGACAAACCATTCAGCCATTGTCAAAACCAACAGAGAAAGAGGTGGAAATAGACGGAAAATATTATCCGAACCCTTTTCAATACAATGAAAAAGAGAAGAATATCCTTCAGTTTTTTGAAAAGCAGAAGAAAAAGCTTTCAGATCTTCATTATGTAAATTTTTACAGCAAACTCTCTCAAAAAGAAAAAAATCTGTTTTTTGAAATTGTAGAAAGACCCAAAGAAAACTTCCCCTTTTATCAGGTAAATGCCTATGATTACAGGAAAAAAGAATTGGATATGCTTTATAGTTTCAAATTTCTGGTCTCAGAAGATGGAAAAACATTTTATGCAATAGGGGATTTTAATGAAAAGAAGATTCCTTTTGAAAACTGGTTAAAGGAAGAAATAGAAAGTGCAGAAGATTTTCAGAGGAAGCATAAGGATAACCCTAATAAATTTATAAACAAATAGCAGAACTTACTTAGCAGATGACAAAACATATAATAGTATTGATGTTGGCTTTGGGATTTGTGAAAAATTATGCACAAACAGATAAAGCAGTTTATTCATTCATAGATGCAGCTGCGAAGAAAGTTGCAGAAGAATCAAAAGCATACTCAGTTTCTGTCGGAATTATAAAAGATGGAAAAATCTATACCAGACACTTTGGAGAAATAGACAAAGGAAAAGGGAATAAAGCGGATGATAATACTTATTTTGCTATAGCTTCCATTACCAAACTTTTTACAGGGCAATTGCTGGCACAGGCAGTCCTGGATGGGAAAGTAAGCCTTGACGATGATATACGCAAGTATCTGAAAGAACCTTATCCCAACTTAGAATACAATGGTGTTCCCATAAAAGTCAGGAATGTAATTTCTTATGAAACCGCCTTACCTAGAAATCTCCCTATTGATGATGAGCTGAGAAAAAACATGACAGATGAAACGGCTTTTCTATACGAAAAGCTTAATGACGGATATACAAAAGAAGACTTTAAAAAAGACCTGGCTGCTGTAAAATTAGATGCACAACCAGGTACAAAATATAAATACAGCAATACAAGTCTGGAATTAACCGGTCTTATGCTGGAAAATATTTACGGAAAGAGCTATGAAACCCTTTTGAAAGAAAATATCTTTTCAAAAACCGGAATGAACCATACTAAACTGGAGCTTGATAAAAATGAAGTTCAGGCTAATGGATATCATGATAATTATCGTTTAATGCCCGTTTCACGAAGCCTTCTGTGGGGTTCAGGGGGTTCGAAAACCGAATCTACAATGGGTGATATGGTGAAGTTTTTAAAAGAAGAACTCGATTTACAAAACAAAACCGTACAGGAATCTCAAAGAAATATTGAAAATAGTAAAGAAGCTTGGTATGGATATTTTTGGGACAGATATTGCATTACCGAACATGGTAAAAGAGGCTTTAAGCATGGTGGATCTTATGGGATAAATAGCCTGTTTACAGTGTTTCCAGAATTGAATATTGGAGTATGCATCATTGTAAACATTAATGGACCTGAAACATTTTCCGCACTTTATAATGGTACAACAAGTTTAGTAGCTGATCTTGTCTCCACTTCAGATAAAAAGCAGGTGTATGGATATTCCATAAAGAAGGATAAAATCGTTTTTTCTTACGCACATCCGAAAAATATGAATGGAAACCTTATCAATACCATGACTGTAGCAGGAAGTTTCAATAACTGGGATCCAGAAAATAAAGAATATCAGATGATAAAGAAGGGTAAAAACCTTTATGAACTGGAAGTTCCTGTCTCTCGATTTGAAAAAGGAAAGTCCTATTCCTTTAAATTTGTACTGAATAAAGAAGAATGGATTGGAGCTTCTAAAAACGCATCCAATAATGACGGTACCAAAGATAATAATCTGACATTGGTATTATAGGAAAAAGATAGAAGAAAAAGAAAGTAAAAGAGTAAATTTGTACTCAATAATATAGAGTGGATGATAACACTCAAACAGAGGATCTGTACAGAATGCAACAATCTGATAGGGATACTCTGAACTCAGAAAGTAAAAAGAAAAATAAATCTAATATTAAAAATCTGATATTTAATTTTTAATGATGTTACAGAATCAAAATCATCAACAATTAATGACCGATCTTAAGGAGCTGGTAGACAAGACAAGAAGTCAGGTTGCAGCTCAGGTAAACTCGGCAATGGTGGTTTTATACTGGGAAATAGGGAAAAGAATAAATGAAGATGTTTTAGATAATAAGAGAGCAAAGTATGGCAAAGAAGTTATTGTACAGATCTCTCAACAACTTACGTTAGAATTTGGAAATTCATTTTCCGAGAAAAATATCCGAAAAATGATGCAGTTTGCGTCTGTTTTTAATGATTTTAATATTGTCGCATCAGCGATGCGACAATTATCGTGGACTCACTTCCTGCTTCTCATTCCTATTTCACAAGATACTAAAAGAAATTTTTATCTTGAAGTTTGTAAAATTGAAAATTGGAGTGTCAGAGTCTTGAGAGAAAAAATCAATTCTCTGCTTTTTGAACGAACAGCAATAAGCAAAAAGCCTGAGGAAATAATAGATAAAGAATTGAAAAACTGGTCTGAAAAGAATATTTTAAATCCTGATTTAGTTTTTAAAGACCCCTATTTTCTTGATTTTTTAGAATTGAAAGATACCTTTTCTGAAAAAGATTTGGAAGAAGCCATTATCGTGGAACTTCAAAAATTCATTTCTGAGTTGGGAAGTGATTTTGCATTTCTTTCAAGACAGAAAAGAATCACAATAGATAATAGAGATTACTACCTGGATTTACTTTTCTATCATAGGAAACTAAAATCTTTAGTTGTTATCGAGCTAAAATTAGGTGAATTTGAAGCCAGTCATAAAGGTCAGATGGAGCTTTATCTCTCATATCTTAATAAATATGAAAAAGTAGAAGGGGAGAACTCTCCCATTGGTTTAATCCTTTGTTCAGGAAAAAATTCCGAACATATAGAACTCATGAATCTGGAAGGGGATAATATAAAAGTAGCAGAATATTTACTTATCTTACCTTCTGAAAAAGTTTTGCTTGAAAAATTGCATCGTTCAATAGAGATAGCAAGAAATAAATTTGAAAATAAAAAATAAATCTAATATTAAAAATCTGACATCTAATGTCTAATAACAAAAGAATTTTCGTAGAAAAAAGAGGAATTTTCGATGTTGAAAGTCCAAAAATTTTTGATGAAGTAAAAGCGGTTGTTCCAGCAGTTCAAAGCGTGAAAGTATACAACGTATACGATATTTTCAACCTGAATGACGGAGAATTTGAAAAAGTGGTGAATAACACTTTCGTAGACCCTGTTACTGATATTTTACACACAGAAAACCCTGCAAAAGCTATTCATTTCGGAATGGAATTTTTACCGGGACAGTATGATCAGAGAGCAGACTCTGCTCAACAGTGTATCGCTTTGCTGACAGAAAATGAAAAATCAAAAGTAAGAAGTGGAAAATTAATCGAATTTGAAGGCGTTTCCGAAGCGGATTTGATTAAAATCAAAGACCTTCTGATCAACAAAGTGGAATCTCAGGAAAAAGACTTATCCGTTCTGGATATTCCTGCAGAAGAAGCACCGTCAAAAGTAATCATCCATGAAAATTTCATCAATTTTAATGATGCTGAACTTGAAAACTTCTATAACAAGCATGGTTTTGCATTAGGATTGGATGACCTGAAATTCATTCAGGAATACTTCAAAACTGAAGAAAGAAATCCTACGGAAACAGAATTAAAAGTATTAGACACGTATTGGAGCGACCACTGTCGTCACACCACTTTCGAAACACAGTTGTCAGACATTCAGTTTGAAGGTCAGTTCAAACAAACATTGGAAACCATTTTCAATGATTATATCGAAAAAAGAAAATTCTTAGGCCGTGAGCTGAAGCCCATTTCATTAATGGACCTTGCAACAGTATGCGGTAAATATTTCCATAAGACAGGAAACCTGGATAATCTTGTTATCTCAGACGAGATCAATGCATGTACCATCCAGATTGAAGCAGAATACGACGGTAAAAAAGAACCTTGGTATTTACTATTCAAAAACGAAACGCATAATCACCCAACAGAAATTGAACCTTTCGGAGGGGCTTCTACTTGTTTGGGAGGTGCTATCAGAGACCCATTATCCGGAAGATCTTTCGTTTTCCAGGCGATGAGATTAACAGGTGCTGCAGACGTTTTAGAATCTGTTGACAAAACTTTACCAGGAAAATTACCTCAGAAAACCATTACAAAACAGGCTGCCAACGGATATTCATCTTACGGTAACCAGATCGGTCTTGCCACTACAATGGTTTCCGAAATCTATGACGAAGGCTACAAAGCCAAAAGAATGGAAGTAGGTTTCGTTACCGGGGCTGTTCCTGTAGATTGGGTAAGACGTGAGAAGCCTGCCAACGGTGATTCAATCATCATTCTAGGAGGTGCAACAGGTCGTGACGGAGTAGGAGGAGCAAGCGGAAGTTCAAAAGAACAGGACGAGACTTCAATCCACACCATGAGTTCTGAAGTTCAGAAAGGAAATGCGGTAGAAGAACGTAAAATTCAGAGACTATTCAGAAATCCTGAAGTAACGAAGCTGATCAAAAAATCAAACGACTTCGGAGCAGGAGGAGTTTCCGTGGCAATCGGAGAGATTGCAGACTCTTTAGAAGTGAACCTTGATGTATTACCATTAAAATATGAAGGATTAAACGGAACCGAGCTGGCTATTTCTGAATCTCAGGAAAGAATGGCGGTGGTAGTAGATCCTCAGGATAAAGAAAAATTCATCAGATTCTGTGAAGCTGAAAACATTGTTGCCGTAGAAGTAGCAAAAGTGACAGATTCAGGAAGAATGCAGATGTTCTGGAAAGGAGACAAAATTGTAGACCTTTCAAGAGCTTTCTTAGATACCAACGGATGTTCAAAATCTCAGGAAGTGAAGATCACTCACCTTGAAGAAGTCAAAGAAGAAACAAAAGCTTTCACCGCAGAAAACTTCCTGAACATCTTAAAAGATAAAAACGTAGCTTCCCAGAAAGGACTGCTTGAAATGTTCGACTCTTCAATTGGAGCAACAACAGTAGCAATGCCTTTAGGTGGAAAATATCAGCAAACCTTAATGGAAGGAAGTGTGCAGACACTACCAGTTTTAGGAGCAAAAGACATTAAAACCGTTTCTCTGGCGAGCTGGGGATTCGATGCTGAAATCTCAAAACAAAACTCATTATTGGGAGCATCTTACGCTGTTGTAGAAAGTGTGGCGAAGATTGTAGCCATGGGAGGTGATTATAAAAACATCAGACTTAGCTTCCAGGAATACTTTGAGAAACTAGGACAAAATCCTGAAAAATGGGGCAAACCTTTAGCTTCACTTTTAGGAGCTTATGATGCACAGATCAACCTTGGATTAGCTGCTATCGGTGGTAAAGATTCAATGAGTGGAACATATCAGGACCTGAATGTTCCGCCAACTCTGATTTCTTTTGCATGTGCTAACGGAGATAAAGAAAATATCATTTCTCCTGAACTGAAAAGCGCAGGAAACAAACTGTATTTCTTCAATCATATCGCTCAGGAAAGCGGGCTTCCAGATTATAGTGCTTTAAAAGAAATCTTTGAATTCATTTTCGAAAACATCAAAGCAGGAAAAATTGTTTCTGTGAAAACAGTGAAAGAAGGAGGTCTTGCAGTTGCTTTAGCCAAAATGAGCTTCGGAAACAGATTAGGAGCAGAGATCAATGCTGATGAAAATGCATTATTAGCGAAAAATATCGGAAGCTTAGTTATCGAGGCGAAAGAAGAATTAAGCGCAGCTGCCCTTCAGTTGATCGGAGAAGTAAAAGACTCAGGAACCTTGAAAATTAACGGTATTGAATCAAACATTACAGATCTTGTAGCGGCCAATACTAATACATTTGAAAATCTTTTCCCGACTGTAGAAAAAGAAAAGATCACGGTTGAAATTGATGCAAAATACAACTCGGTCAACCCAAGAAATATCATCATTAAAAAACACGGAATCGCACAGCCGAAAGTGTTTGCTCCGGTATTCCCGGGAACCAACTGTGAATATGACACGCTGAATGCATTCCAGAAAGAAGGCGCTGTAGTAAGCAGTCTGCCTTTAATCAATATCAATCACCAGTTACTCGATGAAAGCATTGATGCATGGGTGGAAGAGATCAGAACATCTCAGATCCTTGCATTCTCAGGAGGCTTCTCTGCGGGCGATGAGCCGGATGGTTCTGCAAAATTCATTGTAAACGTTCTGAAAAACGAAAAAATGAAAAATGCAGTACACGAATTATTAGATAGAGACGGGATGATCATTGGGATATGTAACGGATTCCAGGCTTTGGTTAAATCTGGATTATTACCTTACGGAAGAATCAAGGATTTGGATGAAAACTCTCCAACATTAGCTCACAATGCCATCAGAAGACACATTTCTCAGATGGTTACTGTAAAGGTAGTGAACGATGAAAGTCCATGGTTAAAAGGAATGAAAGGTCAGACTTACACCATTCCGATCTCTCACGGAGAAGGACGTTTCATGGCTTCAGAAGAAGAAATCAGGAAATTGTATGAAAACGGGCAGATTGCAACACAGTACATCGACTTCGATGGAAACATTGCTCACGGAATGCCGTTCAACCCGAACAATTCATTATTCGGAATTGAAGGAGTGACCAGCCCATGTGGAAAGATCTACGGAAGGATGGGACACCCGGAACGTTTTGCTGAAGGTCTCATGAAGAATATACCAACCGCGAATTATCACAACATATTCAAAAACGGTGTTGAATACTTCAAATAACAATACAAGAAAAATGATCGTCATCCATGGCGGTCATTTTTCGTCTTTAGGAGGTTTCTACGAAGAAGCTTCCCGCGTGCTGATGAAGGATTTGGATTGGAAAGTAGGAACGTTGGATGGTTTTGATGACATCCTTTACGGAGGTTTCGGAGTATTTGAAAACAAAGAAGAAATTGAAATCATCTGGAAAGAATCACAGAAGTCAAAAGAAGACTTAGGCTTTAAGGCTACCCGTGAATTCTATGAAAATAAAATCAGACAGGGAAAACCTTTCAACATAGAATTGATTCAGCGGAAATTAGACGAATTGATTGAAGGAAAAGGAAAAACGCTTTTTGAAATCCTGATTGAAATTATAAAATCACATACCAATATTATACTGAGACTGGAATGATGAGTAATGATTAATGAGTGGAAATTTTGTAGCGTTGACATTTCCAGCTAGTTTCATCAAATCAACTTGTTGATTCCTTCTTTGCTTACTTTGGTCAATATGCTAACAATAAGATCTTTGCGTCAAAAAAACAGAAAATATTATTAACCATTAAGAATAATAAAGATTGTAAGGTGAGTTAAGATTCATCTAGGATGAATAAATAAATAATAACTTCAGCTGTTACCTTAATAATTCTTCATTTTTTACAAAACCTTAATGGTTCAAATCACTTAATTCAACAAGGATATAAATACGTCTATTGCTGAGTGAAACGCCCTTGCGAACGAAAAAATTAATATAATACTTTGCGCCTTTTGTGTTAAAAACTTACAATTTGAAAGATATTAATATAATTTTTCTCACTATTTTTACTTTAACAAAAAAGGAAACAATAGAAGTTGAATGAAGAAAATTATGTACGGGCTGTTCTTTGGTGACAGCATTACTTACGGAGAATATGACGGAGTTTTTGGCGGTTGGGTAGATATTCTGAAAAGATATGCCCTGCAGAAATTTCATGAAGGAAACGGAGATGAACTCATCCTGTTCAATCTAGGAATAGGAGGAGAAACCACAGAAGGATTACTGAAAAGAATCCCTCACGAATTAAAAGCAAGAAATTCAGCAGATGGAAATATTGTTTTTCTAAGTTACGGAGCCAATGATCTTGCGGTAAAAGATGGAGTACAGATCGTAGATCCTGAAAAATTTAAAAAAAATATTAAAGAAGCTGTAGCACATGCCAGACACTTTTCCAATGAGATTTATCTGGTAAGCATTCTCCCTTTCTCTCAAAAGATAGATGGAGTAGTAGTAAGTTCCGGGAAAAAGAGAATCAATGAAGATGTAGTGCTTTATAATCAGATGCTGAAAGATATTGCAGTTGAAGATTCGCTGACCTATATTGATTTCTATTCCGCTTTTCTGGATGATAAAGAAATTCTGCTTTCTACAGACGGTGTACATCCCAACGAAAAAGGCTATGGAATGATGGCCGAAATCGCAATCCCAATCATTGAAAAATATTTATAATGCCTCATTTATTTTCTTACGGAACCCTGCAGAAAGAGCAGGTTCAAATGGAAACCTTCGGAAGACTTTTACAAGGTGAAAAAGACACTTTATCAGGCTACAAATTAAGTATGCTTGAAATTACAGATCCTGAAGTACTTCGGAAAAGCGGTCAGCAATACCATCCCGTACTTGAATTTTCAGGAAATGATAATGATGAGGTAGAAGGAATGCTTTTTGAGGTGACAGAAGAAGAAATCCTTCAGGCTGATGAATACGAAGTGGATGATTACAAAAGAATCGAAACCGTTTTTAAATCTGGAAAAAAAGGGTTTATCTATGTCGGGAAATAGTCATTGCAAGCAACGCGAAGTAATCTCAAATAAGAGTTAGAACTATGATTCAAATGATTTTATCAGGGATATAATTCCAACGGTCTCTTTGTCATTCCGAGCAAAGCAAGGAATCTAAGCTTGAATGTTCTCTCGCAGATCTCGCAAATGGAATACTTTTAGACTTAATAGGTGCTTTTCTACTGATATGACAAATTTAATATTCAATAGAAGTGGGCTTTAGCCCACTTATCCTATAAAAATAAATTCACTGGCTTCAGCCCAAACTTAAAAAACTGCTGACATACCCTTGTCACAACCTGTTTTTATCTTTGTCCTAACAAAAAATCAAGAAATGAATAACGTAAAAGTGGCACCTTTTAAGGTCATCGGAATTTCAGTAAGAACAACCAATGAAAATGGACAGGCAGGAAAAGATATTCCGCTTCTATGGGAGAAAATGATCAGCGGGAATATTGTCAATTCCATTCCAAATAAAATAGACAATACCATTTATTCTATCTACACGGATTACGAAAAAGACCACACAAAGCCTTATACAACAGTACTCGGATGTAAAGTAGAAAATCTTAACTATATTCCGGAAGGAATGACGGGTTATTCTTTTGATGGCGGAGATTATCTGAAATTTACTACAAAAGGAGATCTTTCAAAAGACCTGGTAATTCATGAATGGTTAAAAATCTGGAATATGGACTTGGACAGGATATTTACTGCCGATTTTGAAGTCTACGGAGAAAAAGCACAGAATCCGTCAGACGCAGAAATTGATATTTTCATCGCTGTGAAATAAAAGATGAAAAAATATCTCTAATCTTCACAAATTTAGAACCGAAGGACTAAACATTCCCCTCCTCCGGAGGGGTGTCAACAATTCAAAGAATTTTTGACGGGGTGGTCTAAAACTTCCAGCTCCCAGCTTCTTTCTTCCGGCTCAGCTAAAAAAATATTTCCAGTACACCAGAATCCCAACACTCACAGAAGCAATAGCCGTAAGCACTACAGCTCCGGCTGCAATGTCTTTAATAAAGCCAATTCTTTTGTCGAAATCAGGTTGAACGATATCACAGATCTTTTCAATAGCAGTATTGAAAATTTCAGCACTTAGGACAGCAAATGAGGCCATAAGAACCAATGCTGCATCTGTATAACTTAAATCGAAATAAAAAATAAAGAAAAGGTTAATGAAGAATATCAGAAGCTCAATCTGGAAATTTCTTTCCGTCTTTATCATCATGAAAACACCCCGGAAAGCATTGAGAAAACTTTTATGGATAGGAGGTTTTTGCATGGTTTTGAACTTTTCAGGCAAAGATAGGCTTTGTATTTTGATAAAAAAATGAATCTCTGAAGAAATACAGGCATAATGTCAAGGCTCAAAACAAATTAAGGATCTTTGTGAAAAACTCCTCCATATTATTCTTTTCTTTGTTGTATCTATTTATTATATTTGTAGAAACTTATTTTATAAATCTATGAAATTTATTATTTCAAGTGGTGAACTGCAGAAGGCTTTGCAAACTGTAAGTGGCGTAATATCAAGCTCTCAATCGAGACCGATTTTAGAAAACTATCTTTTTGAATTAGACGGAAATAATGTTACCATTACAGCATCTGACGGCGAGACAACTCTTGTTACTTCTCTGGAAGTAAAGTCTGATGATACAGGTAAATTTGCTGTTCCTGCTAAAATTTTTCAGGATTTTATCAAGACATATGGTGAACAGCCTCTCACATTTGTTGTAAAAGACAATGCCGAAGGTACTGGAAGCCAGCTTGAGATTTTAGATGAAAAAGATAATTTCGCAGTAGCATTAGACAATGCTGATGACTATCCTGAATTGCCGGAATTCGACGCTTCACAAAGTGTAACGATGCCGGCAGGAGTTTTGTCTGAAGCGTTGACAAATACTTTATTTGCTACCAGTAACGACTCTCTTCGTCCGGTAATGACAGGAGTTCTTTTCCAGTTTGGAGAAAACGAAACCAATTTCGTTTCTACAGACTCCCACAGATTGGTGGTGTACAAAAGAGCAGACCTTATGAATGCTGAGCCGATGGAGTTTATCATGCCTAAGAAACCTCTGAACATTTTCAAAAATATCCTGGCAAGTTCCAATGAAGACGTAACCATAGACTTCAATGAGAATATGGCTAAATTTACTTTTGGCAAGCATATCTGGATCTGCAGACTGATTGATGGTAAATATCCAAACTATACAGCGGTAATTCCAAAAGAAAATCCAAATGTATTGACCATCAACAGAAACCTGTTGCTGGGAGCAATCAAAAGAGCGTCTATCATGTCTAACAAATCTACCAACCAGGTAAGATTCAAGCTTTCCGGAAATATTCTTCACCTTCATGCAGAAGATACTGAATATGCAAACAAAGCTGACATGCAGATTCCTTGCGACTACAACGGAGAAGATATCAACATCGGATTCAGTTCAAAATTCTTAACTGAAATGCTGACGATTTTAGGATCTGACGATATCACCATGAAAATGTCCCAGCCTAACAGACCAGGGATCATTGAACCTCTTGATGGTCTTGAAGAAAACGAAAACATCTTAATGTTATCAATGCCGGTCATCGGATTGTAATATTAGCATAACAAATAATAGAAAGCCGGAATTTTCCGGCTTTTTTTGTAGGGTCTAATCGACTTAGGAATTAGGAGCGTTAAGAAAATTTAAATGTAATCCGCCAAAAAATTTCCATTGTCTGAGCATGGGATATACTATTGAACCGAAGAAGAACCAGACGATCCATGCGAGTTTGGAAATTTTAGGAGTACATTCAAATTTTTAGCGGATGATTCCCGTCTTGAACTTTTGTATATTTTTGCTTCAAGGCAAAAGTATAATAAGAGAAAGGCGTATTCAAAAGAATATTAAATAAATAGTGTTATTTGTGAATCATTAGCGTCATTAGTGTTTAAATCAACTCCTCATGGAAATAAAAATACAGCTTTATCACACTTCAGATTTTCCCTCAGAATTCACTACAGAAAACTACAGTGTAATTCTGTGGAAAGGGTCTGGTGTTTTCTCTGTAGATGCTATTAATTATTCTTACGGCGGATATAATATTCTGTTTCTTTCTCCTTATCAGAAGTTGAAACTGGCTGCTGAATCGGAGGAAAACATCCATATACTTTTCTTTCATGGGGATTATTATTGTATAGAGTATCATAAGGAAGAAGTAGCATGCAACGGGCTTCTCTTCAATAATATTTATCTGAATCCAGGCGTTGAGCTGTCAGAAGAAAACTTCAATTATATTCTTGAGCTTTTTAATCATATTCAAAAAGAAGAATCTGAAAAACATCCATTTTCGGAATCTATTATCAAGACCTATATCCAGCTAATTCTTGCTATTGGCAGCAAACAGAAAATCAGTATCGAAAATACCTTGGTTTCTAGCGAAAAGCTTCCCAATAAAAATGCTGCAGAATTTCAGAAACTGCTGGAATCCCATTTTAAAGCGGAAAAAGAACTGTCATTTTACAGTGACAAACTGAACATCACCAATAATACTTTGAGCAAAGCTGTAAAAAAAGAATTTTCCAAAACACCCACACAGCTTATCAACGAAAGAATTATCCTGGAGTCAAAAAAGTTGCTGCATTTAACTTACAGATCTGTAAAGGAAATTGCCTCTGAGTTGGGATTTGCAGATGAATTCTACTTCAGCAGGTATTTCAAAAAAGCGGTAGGGTGTTCTCCAAAAAATTACAGAGAGAAAGTAGGAATCTCTGTTGTCGCAAAAATGTCCATGTAATATCCTGAAATGTCTATGTTGACGCTGTAACCATGTGAATACCTTTGATGGAAAATAAATCACATGAAAAACAACATAATTTACCCGCAACTCTTACAATTGGATGCTTACTTTTTAAATTTTCTCAGAATTTCAATTTTCATCGTTATGGTCTGGATTGGAGGCCTGAAGGCATTTCATTACGAAGCCGACGGAATTGTACCTTTCGTAGCCAATAGTCCACTGATGAGTTTTTTCTACAAAAATGCAGGTAATAAAGTTATTAATGCAGATAAAAAATGGGTTGCAGAATACACTTTGTATAAAAATCCGGAAGGAAAAGTGGTTCAGAAAAATATTGACTGGCATCAGGAAAACGGAACCTATGCCTTTTCTTACGGTTTAGGGACAATGATCGTTGTAATAGGAGCTATGGTGCTACTGGGAATTTGGTTTCCTAAAATTGGAGCTTTGGGTGGAGTATTAACATTTTTAATGTCATTGGTTACGTTGTCGTTTCTGATCACTACCCCTGAAGTTTATGTCCCCAATCTGGGCGGAGATGGAGTAACACCTCAGTCTGGTTTTCCATATCTGTCAGGAGCAGGACGTTTGGTTTTGAAAGATATTATCATGATGGCCGGAGGGTTGGTATTATTTTCAGACAGCCTGAAGAAGGTAGTAAGACCGTTGAGGCAGTAGATTCCCGAATCAGCAGCTGAAAGATTAACGAAAATTTATTATCTTAAAATCGCTTCTAAATTTCTCTATTTCTCAAAAAAACACGACATTTGTAGCTCGAAAAATCATACCGGAATAAGGCGTGGAATTTCAAATAAAAGTTTCAAAATAGAACAGATGAAATCTTAAAACTCATCTGACGAATTAAATAAGAGATAGATTAACAAATGAAAATATCAAACAACTGGCTGAAGGACTTTGTAAAAACGGAATCAAAAACTGAAAGAATCGGTGAATTCCTTACAGATATAGGTCTTGAGGTTGAAGGGATAGATAAATTTGAAAGTGTAAGAGGCAGCCTGGAAGGAATTATTATAGGTAAAGTTTTAACTTGCGAAAAACATCCTAATGCTGACAAACTGAAGAAGACAACTGTAGACGTAGGAAACGGAAAGGTGCTGAACATTGTTTGCGGTGCTCCTAATGTAGAAGCTGGGCAAACTGTTCCGGTAGCTGTTGTCGGAACTAAAATCTATGACAAAACAGGAAACTTTTTTGAAATTAAAGAAGCCAAAATCAGAGGAGAGGTTTCCCAGGGAATGATTTGTGCAGAAGATGAACTTGGTCTTAGTGATGATCATGGAGGTATCATGGTACTGGATGAAACCCAATATGAAGTAGGGAAAAACTTTGCTGACTATTTTGAACTTACCAATGATGAGGTTTTTGAAATCGGGTTAACGCCGAACAGAACAGATGCTATGTCTCACTACGGTGTTGCCAGAGATTTACATGCCTACCTTTCTACAAACCAATTGAAGTCGCAATTTAATAAAGTAGCTTCTGAAGCTTTGAATAACGAGGGAACTCACGATTTTAAACTGGAAATTGAAGATGCAGAATTGTGTCCAAGATATATCGGAGCTGTGATTGAAGATGTAAAAGTTGCAGAATCACCATCGTGGTTAAAAGACAGATTGAAAGCGATCGGATTAAGCCCGATCAATAACGTTGTAGATATTACCAACTATATTCTTCACGGGTACGGACAGCCGCTTCACGCATTTGATGCAGATAAAATTGCAGATAAGAAAGTGAAAGTAGGTGTAGTAAAACCCGGAACGAAATTTACGACTTTAGATGGTGTTGAAAGAACATTGAATGGTTCTGAAATCATGATCAAAGACGGTAAAGATAAACCAATGTGTATTGCCGGAGTATTCGGAGGTGAGAACTCAGGAGTATCAGAAACAACGACAACAATATTCCTTGAAAGTGCTTATTTCAACCCGATTGCTGTAAGAAAAGGAGCTAAAGCGCACAGCCTGAATACAGATGCTTCTTTCAGATTTGAAAGAGGTGTAGACCCGAACCTTACAAGAACGGCCATCACTCATGCTATCAAAATGATTCAGGAAATTGCTGAGGGAAAATTAGTAGGTGAATTACTAGAAGAATATCCTAAGAAAATAGAAGACAACTATGTGATCATCAGATTCTCTAAAATTGAACAGATTTTAGGAACAAAAATTCACAGAGAGAAAGTAAAAGAAATCTTAAAAGCATTGGAAATTCAGGTTTTAAATGAAATTCCAAACGGTTTTGAAATCTCTGTTCCTGCTTACAGAGCAGATGTAACAAGAGAAATTGATGTGATTGAAGAGATCTTAAGAATCTACGGATACAATAAAATTGATGCTCCACAGAAGTTTTCATTTACGCCGGTTAAACTGAGTACTAACGATCAGGATGAGCTGGAAAACAGCTGGGCAAGAACTTTACAGGGGCTTGGTTTCAATGAAGTGATGAACAACTCATTAACTTCTGTAAGGGATGAAACAGATGCTGTAAAGCTATTGAATCCTTTAAGCGGTGATCTGGCATTCATGAGAAAGTCTTTATTAGAAGGACTTCTTCAGAATACAGTATACAATATCAACAGAAAGAATCAGGATATCAAGTTCTTCGAATCAGGAAAAATTTATCACAAAAAAGATAAATACGAAGAAAGAAAACAATTAGCTTTATTGGTTTCAGGAAGAGATGTTGCCGAAAACTGGCTTCAGCCAAAATCTGCGGTAAGCTTCTATAATCTTAAAGCCTATGTAAAAGTTTTACTGGAAAGACTTGCTGTGGATTATAAAGAAGTTGCTTTGTCTGATGAAAGATTCTCTGATGCACTGGCATATGAAGTTGACGGTAAAGCATTGGTGAGAATTGGAAAAGTATCTCCGGCCTTATTAAAAGACTTTGATATTGATCAGGAATGTTTCTATGCAGAGATTGAACTGGAATATGCTCAGGAACTTCGTTCTAAAAATCAATTAAAATTCAAAGACATTCCGAAATTCAACAAAATCAGAAGAGATCTGGCTTTACTGATTGATAAAACGGTAAACTATCAGGATTTATATCAGACGGCTAAGAAGAACAAATCTCCATTCATTAAGAATATTAACCTGTTCGATGTATATGAAGGTAAAAATCTTCCTGAAGGTAAGAAGTCTTATGCGATGAGTTTTGAGCTGTTAAATGAAGAGAAAACTCTTGAAGAAAAAGAGATTACAGAAGTAATGGATTCTCTGATTAAAGCTTTCCAGAAAGAATTCAACGCAGAGTTGAGATCTTAATACTTGAAAATACATTTTATTAATAATAGAAACGGACTTTTTTAAGTCCGTTTTTTTGTTTTATTGAGTTGTTGTCAGGCTTGGGCTAAAGCCATTGGTCTGTTTGTGTTTTAAACAAACGGGCTGAAGCCCGTTCATATTGAATCGCATTAGTGATATTAGTGAAAATATTAGTGTTATTCGTGTTAAAATGGAAATTTTGTATAAAAACAATCTATCCACAGTCTTTGTCACTCCGTAGATGCCTCAATATATTTTATAAACCAGTTATAGTATAGATTCCTTCGGAATCACAAAGGCAACGCTACAACTTTAGGACAGATAAAGCTCTTATGTCTTAACGCTTTCAAGCCTTTTTTTGATTATCAACAGTGTAAAAATAACTCTGAAAATTATTCAAAATATCAACTGTTAAAGAATAATAAAATTCATTGCAACCCGTTTAAATAATATAATTTCCGTAAATTTGGGTTAATTCAAAAAGAAAAAAATGAAAAATCTTTTTTTAAGTATATGTACAGCTGCAGTTTTGGCTTCATGTGGATCTATGACAAGCCCGTCTGCATCTAAAGTGGGAAAAGCTCAGCCTGCTCTTGCCAGCACAAAATGGACATTGGCTGAAACGGTAAAAGGTAAAGTTCCAACATTGAATATTGAAGGAGAAAAGATCACTGGAAATGCAGGATGTAATAACTATTTCGGAACGGCTACAATTGATCCTTCTACAGGAAGTTTTACAGCCGGACAAATGGGATCCACAAAAATGATGTGCAGCAACATCGGAGTAGAGCAGAATTTTATGGATATGATGGGAAAAGCTAATAAATATGTGGTTTCCGGAAATACTTTAGAATTGTACAAAGACAATCTTTTACTATTGAAATTCACTAAATCAGAATAAAAAAACAAAAGGAACTCAATAGAGTTCCTTTTTTATGTTTAGAGTGTTATTAATCTTCCTCTTCTTCATCGTACTTAGCCAACTCTTCATCGCACCATTTGAATGCTGCTTCTACTACTTTAGTAGCCTCGTCTGCCATCGTTTCTTCATCATCACCTTCAAGATCATCTAACCACTCAACTTCTTCTTCCTCAACGTTTAAGATAAATCTTGGATATTCTGTATGAACCACGAATAGATCCTCTGGAAATTCCGAATTATCTGCTAATAAAAACTTTGGTAATTTCATTTTTTTAATGTTTTAACTTTCTCAAAGATAATTAAAATTATTGATTTAAGATGACTTCAAAAACATTTTTGAAACTTTTTCAGCTTTTTTGCTTTCAGAATAATCATAGAACCCTTCTCCTGATTTTACACCCAGTTTTCCGGCTGTCACCATATTGACAAGCAATGGGTTCGGAGCGTACTTAGGATTTTTGAAACCGTCATACATAACGTTCAGAATAGCAAGACATACATCAAGACCAATAAAGTCTGCCAGCTGAAGCGGACCCATCGGGTGAGCCATCCCCAGTTTCATTACCGTATCAATTTCTTCTACACCAGCCACTCCGTTGTAAAGTGTCTCGATAGATTCGTTAATCATTGGCATTAAAATTCTGTTCGCCACAAAACCAGGATAGTCATTCACCTCTACAGGAACTTTACCCAAGGTTTTACTCATTTCATAAATGGCATCAAAAGTCTCTTTAGATGTAGAATATCCTTTGATGATTTCTACCAGTTTCATAATAGGAACCGGGTTCATGAAGTGCATACCGATTACTTTATCAGCTCTTTTGGTAGCTGCAGCAATTTTTGTGATAGAAATAGAAGAAGTATTGGTTGCAAGGATACAGTTGGCAGGAGCCAGCTCATCCATCTGACCGAAGATCTTCAGTTTAAGATCAAGGTTTTCTGTAGCAGCTTCTACAATAAGATCAGCAGATCCTGCAGCATCGTTCAATGCTGTGAAAGTAGTGATGTTGCCTAAAGTTTCAGCTTTTTGCTCCTCTGTAAGATTTCCTTTTGCAATGATTCTGTCAAGATTGGTAGTAATGGTTTTTAAACCTCTGTCCAAAGCTTCCTGGGATACATCTACAAGATTTACTTTAAAACCGCTCTGTGCGAAAGTATGTGCAATACCATTCCCCATGGTTCCCGCTCCGATAACTACAATGTTTTTGATCATTTTTCCTTTATTTTTTATAGATAGTTAAATTTTTTACCTCCGTAAGGTCAGATTGTGTGACAACAGCTGTTGAATCAAAAGTAACATTTCCTATACTCTGACTTTTTTTACTGTTGTTCTGGTTGGAAACAGTAGCCGTTAATCCTCTTATCAGTCGTTTTTTCTGATTTTTTGTGAGGAAGTCTGTGCCAACGTATAACGTAAATTCGCCTTCTCTTCCCATGCCTTTTTGGATCAGGACTTCCATGCTTTTTATCTGGCTTTTATTCTTAAATTCTTTCAGAAAACTCATCACAGGCTTATCAGATGCAGGACCACAGCATACACTTCCGTAGCTGATCTCTAAATAATTCTGATTCTTCTGTGAGTAGAAGAATGTGAAAGCCAATAGAGCCGTTGTTATTATTATTTTTTTCATGTTAAATCGCTTTAAAAAATAAGCTTAATATTTTATTTATTAAAATTATCCCAAACGATCTTCGAAATATCGGAAACCATTCTCGTATTTACCCTTTCTGTTTCTGTGGAATTGCTTACAAATACAGCAATTGCGTAATGTTTTCCGTTGGGTAGGGTAATGATTCCCATATCGTTTTCTGCTACTGTAAGAATGTTATCGGGCTTTCTGGAAGAGCCTGTTTTATGGGCAACAGGTGTTCTTTTGGGCAGCTGTTCCACAATTTTATTAGTTCCTGTTGTGGTAGCGAGCATAATTTGCATTAAGAAATCTGTGGATTTTTTGGAAAGTAATTTTCCGTCATAGAATTTTTTTAAAAGTGCTACTGTGGAGTTGGTGCTGCTTTCATTTCCATATTGATTTTTCCAGTCTTTATGCATATCATCCTCAGTATACTTAATTTGAAGGTCTTTCACCCCTTTAGAATCCATAAATTGCTGAACAACCTTGGGGCCTCCTATAAGTCTTAAAAGAAAATCACAAGTGTTATTATCACTCTGAGCTACTGTATACTTAATAATTTCTCCTAAAGAAAGCTCAATATTCCCTTCCGGATATTTTTCGCGTAAAGGAGACCACGTATTTTCAAGTAAGTCGGATTTTTTTATTAAAAATTTCTGATCTGTTGAAAATTTGCCTTTGTCTGCCATATCCAGCACAGTACTGGCCAGGTGGAATTTGAATACACTCAGCAAAGGGAGTTTTTTATCACCGTTTTTGCTGTATTTAAAATTACTTTCAAAACTCAGAACAGATACTCCTATGGTAGCTTTTTTATCCTTTATTATTGAATTTATTTTTTGATCCAGAGCTGATTTCTGAGCAGAAGCAAATGCCGAAACCAAAAGAAGAACGAAGGTTATTTTTTTCATAGAAATGCAGTTAAAATAAATCCCTTTTAGAAGCCTAAAAGGGATTTGCAATTTAAGATAAATTCTTGTTATTTCAACTCAAAATAATTAAGGTTTGCCCCATCATTTTCGAAGACAATTCTGATTTTGTTTTCTCCTTTCTGTAAGATGATATTTTGGGCTGAAACCGTTTTCCAGTTTTCATTTCCTCCTGTTGATGCAAGTGAAACCGTCGCTAAAACTTTTCCGGAAGCTGTTTCAATTCTTATTTTAGAAGGATTAGCCGCCGAATATCTGATATCTGCTGCATAATTTCTGTCTCCTTTGGACTGAACCGTGTACTGAAGCCATTCTCCGGTTTCTGTTTTTCCTACATAATACTGATTGGTAACTTTATCATTACATTTATAAATATCCACCCCATCATTTCTCATCTGCTGTCCGGAGTTCCATTCCGATCTTTTAGCCGGATCACTTACCCAAAGATTGATGAAATCCTTATCAAGATAGGCAGAGCCCATTCTTCCCAGATCATATTCCGAAGCGTATATTCTTCCCGGAGCCTGATGGTTTCTGAACGGTTTTGTAGTAGCATCTGTAATCTGCCTGAACATGGCATCAATCACATCTCTTTTAATCTCAGTGTTGTTTAGTTTATAGTTGTCTGCAATCTGTAGTAAAGCTTTTTTAGCATACTCTTTAGAAGGCTTTTCACCTCCGTTTTTCCAGTAATCCAATAATTTTTCATATTCAGGCGTGATTTTTACATTGGTAACTCCTGCAATATTATCAATCTTTTTCATCGGCCAGAAGGCATACCCTATATTGTGTTTATCCAAAAGCTGAATAAGCTCAGTGAACCATACATTGGAATTCTCGCCGGTTTCCCCAAGCCAGATCGGCATATTGTGCTTCTCTCTGAGATCAAGGGCAAATTGAAGGGTTTGATCATCATTGTAATTCCAGTATTTATGAAAGCTGAAAGCCATATTATTATCCCAGATAGCCGGAAGTCCGTTATAATTGTTTCCCCATCCGTTTCCTTCAATGAAAATAATATGCTTTTTATCAACCTCTCTGATGGCTGCTGTAATGTCTTTCTGGAGCTTCCAGAGCGGAGCATTGGACATTTCATCCGTACCATTGGGGTTCTTTCCTGTGAAATTAATATTAGGTTCATTAATAAGATCATACCCTCCAATCCATGGATTGTCTTTATACCTTTCCGCCAGTTTTTTCCACAGCGCTACAGTTTTTCTCTGATTCTCTTCATTGGCCCAAAGTGAAGGCTTGGATTTATCATTATCAGAAATGTTAGCGTCATTTCCCTGACCTCCGGGAGCGGCATGAAGATCCAGAATCAAATATATTTTGTTATCGGTGCACCATTGAAGAAGATCATCTGTCATTTTAAAACCTTCCTCCAGCCACGTATCTTTTCCTTTTACAGGCTCTTTTTCAATAGGAAGGGTATAAAGATTGTAATGCATCGGCAATCTTATAGAATTGAATCCTGCTTTGGCCAGAAAGTTGATATCTTGCTTTGTGATTCCGTTTTTCAGATAAGCTTTGTAGAACTCATTCATTCCGTCTTCACCAATTAATTCAGCAATCTTTTCCTTAATCTTATACTGAGGACCAGCAAAATCAGCAGTTTTCAGCATATATCCTTCCTGAAGCATCCAGCCACCCAGCCCAAGGCCTTTCAACTGAATATCTTCACCTTTATCATTAACGATTTTCTGTCCCGAAGTCTTCAGTAATTGTGATGTCCCAAATTGAGACAATAAAAATGCGGATAATAGAACGGCTCTTTTCATAGTAGTTTCGATGATTTAAAATAATAGGAATTTTTTAGAAATTAGTCATACTGAATGTTGGCATCATAGAAAGAGTCTACATTCAGACCATTTATTCTGCCAGGAATCCATTGTGTATGTAAAACAAAATCTTTCAATTGTTTATTGAATTGTTTTTCAAATATATTGTTTTTTTTGTTTTGAAATTCACTTTTTACTGATAAATCCTTAATTTCTCCGTTTTTAGTAATAATAAAAGAAGCTGAAGTATAGGAATAAAACTTTTCCTTTTTTGTACTATATCCTTGGGGAGTAGGAAATTTTTTTAGGTAATCAGTTTGCAGCTTTTCAAACTGATTGTCTGTGGTTGAGTTAGGATAGCGCGAAATATTATCGCATTGTTCATATGAAAATATTTCATCGGGATTATTTTTTATAAATAATTGTTTCGCCGTAAAACGCAATGAGTCTATAAATTTCTTTCCAAATCTTTCTAAAATAAGTCTGTTCATCTCGATTTCCCGGCAGTTTTCATACTGATCATTCGGAAATCTTACGCAAGATATGGGAATTTGCTGCGTTTTTATATGATTCTTGTTCAGAAGCTCTATAAATTCCTTTTCACCCAGATAATCATAGCCTAAGCCTGAAAAATTGGTCCAGGTATACTTTTTATAATTGAAATCATTTTGTGCCTGCTTTTTTTGATCATCACAATCTATCTTATAACCATTTTTTTTTGATTACAAGATAGCATTGTGATTGCTGCCAAAAATAGTGCAGACTTTATTTTCATGTTAATTGATCAGTTTCATAATCTCTAAAGCCACCTTCAACGCTTCAGTTCCGTCTTCAAGAGAAACTTCTACATTTTTGTCGCCAGTAATCGCATCAGCGAAAGAATTTAATTCGTCCAGAATAGCATTGTTAGGCTGTATATTCGGATATTCAAACAGAATCTGGTTCTTTTCTCCCTCTGCATTTTCAATAATCATATCAAATGGAGTAGGGCTTTCAGGAGCATCCTTCATCCTGATTACTTCAGCCTTTTTCTCAAGGAAATCAACGGAAATATAAGCATCTTTCTGAAAGAATCTGCTTTTTCTCATCGCCTTCATAGAAATTCTGGAAGTCGTAAGATTGGCAACGCATCCGTTTTCAAACTCTATTCTCGCATTGGCAATATCCGGAGTTTTGCTTACTACGCAAACGCCGCTTGCGTGAATATTTTTCACTTTAGATTTAGCAATACTTAATAAAATATCAAGATCGTGAATCATAAGATCCAATACTACGGAAACATCCGTACCACGTGGATTAAATTCTGCCAGTCTGTGGATTTCAATAAACATAGGATTGCTGATATATTCCTTGGTGGCAATAAAAGCCGGATTGTATCTTTCAACGTGCCCTACCTGTGCTTTGATTCCTTTTTCCTGGCACAAACGAAGAATTTCTTCTGCCTGTTCAAGAGTCTGGGTTACCGGTTTTTCAATAAAGAAATGAAGGCCTTTATCAATGGCTTTTAAAGCATAGTCATAATGATAAACAGTTGGAGTGACAATATCAAGCATGTCAATCTGTTCAAGCAATTCATCAAAATTTTCAAAATACTGATATCCGAATTCGGCTTCTAATTTCTTTCCGTTTTCAACATCTTTATCATGAAAACCTACAAATTCATATCTATCTGACTGATTAAGAAGTTTTAAATGTATTTTTCCCAAGTGTCCGGCACCTACCAAACCTGCTTTTAACATAGCTGTATTAAATTTTTGTAAATATAGTGAATGTACATTTATAAAATACATGACTTTTTACTTGGAAATGCACTAGATTAAAGGCATCCATTCATTAAAGAAATTACAGTAAATTAACGGTCTGAAAAATAACGATGAAAAGAATAATTTCGATTGTACTTATGGCTGGATTATCTACTGCAGCATGTATAGGAGATAGTCCGTATGACCCGCAGGCTCAATGTGGAACACCCACAAATTTGACATTTGAAAAAGTAAGCAACACCCTTTCCTGGAATATGAACACCATGGGCGAAGGGTATTATGAAGTGCAGTATGGAGAGCAAGGTTTCACTTTGGGAAAGGGAACTACAGTGGTTACCTACAAAAATTCCTATAGCCTCCCGCTCTATCAGAATAATAAATATGATCTTTATGTGAGGAAAAATTGTGGAATAGACAATGGACGAAGTAACTGGGCGGGACCTATTACTGTTTTGGCGGGTAATACGACAACTTGTGTACAGCCAGCGTATGCAACTTATACCAAAACAACTTCCTCCGCGCTTTCTTCTACTTTTGATGCTGCGGTATCCTGGGATAACGATGGCGTTTCTGCGTATGAAACTGTTTTGACGATAAGTTCTGCGCCACCTGCGAGTGGACAATTAGCAATGACAGGCCAAAAAGCCGTCTACACGGGATTAAGTAAAACCCAGACCTACAACTTTTTTGTCAGAAAAAGATGTGCTGATAATACCTTTAGCACGTTTTACGGACCTTATCCTATAAAATGGAATTAAGTAACAAGTATAAAGCTGCCATTTTTTGATTGCTTATTTTTTGTGGATAATTCTTTGCTGCAATTTCTGAAATCTAATTTCTAATTTCTTACTTTTGTCAAATGCAGGATTCGTTTGTACATAAAGGAAAAAGAAAGATTTTAGTTGAGTATCTTCGAAACAGGATTGGAATTTCAGACGAAAATGTACTTTCGGCAATGAGTGAAGTTCCGAGACACCTTTTTATCGAAAGTATTTTTGAAGATTTTGCCTATGAAGACAGAGCATTTCCTATTCTGGCACACCAGACTATTTCCCATCCTTCCACGGTAGCGGAACAGTCTGAACTGCTGAAGGTAAAACCAGGTGAAAAAGTATTGGAAATCGGAACAGGATGCGGATACCAGACTGCCGTTTTAATGGCGATGAAAGCTCATGTATATACTGTAGAAAGGCAGAAAGATCTGTTTGATTTTTCCAAAAAGAAACTCAGAGAACTTCATCTGTTTCCAAAATTTCAGAGTTTTGGAGATGGTTTTGTGGGTCTTCCCACTTTTGCTCCTTTCGATAAAATCATCGTAACCTGTGGTGCTTCCACACTGCCTACAGAACTTTTAAAACAGCTGAATATAGGGGGAATAATGGTGATTCCATTAGGACCAACGGATGAGCAGGTTTTATACAGATTTACCAAAGTAGGCCCTACAGAATTTGAAAAAGAAGAATTTGGAGCGTATAAATTTGTTCCGATGCTTGGTAATACGAATCAATAGTAAGAAGATTTCTAAAGAGTGTGTCATTCTGCATGCAATGTAATGAAGAATCTCATACTGTTTAGTCAATAAGATTCTTTCTCAGTCAGAACGGTAAAAGCCAGATAATTTGACTTTTAGAGAGCCTGTTTTCAAATATAAAATTCATCTGTTTTAATCAAAATTTAAAATCTTTTAATCCATTTCGGAATGAAAATTGATGGAATTAAAGCCCTCTGTATAAATCACCATCACAAAAAATAAATAGATCTTGAATCAAACATTCAGATGAAAAGAGATAATTTTTTTAATATTAAAGTTCAATAACCTTACTTTTTGCGAGTGAGGTTTTTTTATTTAAAATCATTAAATAACAGAACAATAAAAGTTTTTATCAATAAAAGAATTCCGGAAACAGGAATTGAAATGCTGAAATAAACAGGTCTGGATGTTGCCCACCCGGAACTCATATCTGAGGAGAATCTTATTTTTTGGATTTTCTGCTGCTGAAGCCCGAAACAGGATGGCGGGGATGACCGAAGGAAGTATTATCGCTATTGAAAGAAAATAAGAAAATGCCGCATTGTGCAAATCCTGAAGTATATTCTGATTATTCAGCATAACTTGGAATTATTTTTGTTTTAAGTATGTAAACCCTTAAATAACACTATCATGATACCGGAAGACAATATTAATGAACAAAACAGAAAGCTGGAACAGATGGATTATAATCCTGATGAAGATATTTTCCAGAAAGAAAAACATATTCCGCTTGATGGAGACGGAAATCCTATTCTGAATGAAGATTTTGATGACGATAAAATAGATAAAGGCTTAGATATCCCCGGAGCTGAGGACGATGATGAAATGGAAGAAATAGGAGCAGAAGATGAAGAAAACAATTACTGGAGTCTCAGCGATAATGAAGATGACCACGAAGAAGAAAACGATGATGTTTTAACCTAAATTTTGACGATACGAAAACAAGCCTTATTGAATTTCAGTAGGGCTTGTTTATGTTGAATAACGACTCATATGGGTCAGGGCAATTCCCCTCCCTCGGAGGGGTGGATTCAAAAATTAAAGAATTTTTGAAGACGGGGTGGTTCCATAGTGAAGCACAATAAAATCCTCCAATTCCTTCATCACCAGACTCAGATTATTTCTTACATTAAAATCACTGATTCTGAAAACCAAAAGTCCCAAAGCTTCAAGATATTCCTCTCTTATCCCATCATAAATCTGCTTTTCATCATGGCTTGATCCATCTATTTCTATAATGAGCCCAAGCGTTTTTACATAAAAATCAACGATATAATTTCCGATAATCCTTTGTCTGTCAAAATCAATGGTATGAAATTTTTTTGCACGGACTTTCTTCCAGAAGATTACTTCACCTAAGATCCGGGCTTTACGCTTTTCTTTTAATAATACTTTTAAATAGGGATTGTAGGGAAGATTCTCAACGAAATTCCTACGGATGGGAATTCCGTTGATGGAGGTGAGGGTTTCTTTCATTATTGTGTTTTTAACCACCCCGTCTTTTAAAGCTTACACTTTAAAATCCACCCCTCCGAGAGAGGGGAATTGAGGCACATTTATTCAAATATAGTATTTAATATCAAATATTGGTTGATTTATAGATTTTGTAATTTTGCTTAAACCTTAAACCATTCTTCCTTTCACCACTTGCCTATATTTCCTATTTTGAATATCTTTAAAACTTCAAACATTGTTTAAAACATAGACCTTTAAATAGTAATATGACATTTCAAGAACAGATACAGCAGGGGATTCCTGATCAGCTGCCACAACCGAAACCATACGAGACCAATATCAACCATGCTCCGAAGCGTAAAGAAATTTTAGGAGAAGAAGAGAAAAAGCTGGCATTGAAGAATGCTTTACGTTATTTCGATCCCAAGTTTCATGCAGAACTGATTCCTGAATTTAAGCAGGAACTTGAAGATTACGGTAGGATTTATATGTACCGTTTCCGTCCGGATTATGAAATGAAGGCAAGACCTATCACAGATTATCCCGGAAAGTCTGAGCAGGCCAAAGCCATTATGCTGATGATTCAGAATAACCTGGATTATGCCGTAGCACAGCACCCTCATGAACTGATTACTTATGGTGGAAACGGAGCTGTTTTCTCAAACTGGGCACAGTATCTGCTGACCATGAAGTATCTGTCAGAAATGAATAATGACCAGACATTGGTCATGTATTCAGGACATCCTATGGGATTGTTCCCGTCTCATAAAGACGCGCCAAGAGTGGTTGTAACGAATGGTATGATGATCCCGAACTATTCAAAACCGGATGACTGGGAGAAATTCAATGCATTAGGCGTTACCCAATACGGACAGATGACAGCGGGAAGTTATATGTATATTGGTCCTCAGGGGATTGTTCACGGAACAACGATTACGGTATTAAATGCCTTCAGAAAAATCAAAAAAGAACCGAAAGGAGGCCTTTTCGTTACTTCAGGATTAGGAGGAATGAGTGGAGCTCAGCCAAAAGCAGGAAATATCGCGGGCTGTGTAACCGTATGTGCAGAAGTGAATCCTAAGATCACAAAAATCCGCCATGACCAGAAATGGGTGAATGAAATCCATGAAGATCTTGATGCATTGGTAAAAAGAGTAAGAGAAGCACAGACCAACAAAGAAACGGTGTCTTTGGCTTACCTTGGAAATATTGTAGAAGTTTGGGAGAAATTTGATCAGGAAGAGGTAAGAATCGACATCGGATCAGATCAGACTTCACTTCACAATCCTTGGGCAGGAGGCTACTATCCTGCAGGACAAACTTTTGAAGAATCCAATACCATGATGGCTGAAAACCCTGAACTATTTAAAGAAAAAGTTCAGGAAACATTGAGAAGACATGCTGCAGCCATCAATAAACATACAGCAAAAGGAACGTATTTCTTCGATTACGGAAATGCCTTTTTACTGGAAGCTTCCAGAGCCGGAGCTGATGTAATGGCAGAAAATCCAACATTGGGAAGAGAATTCAAATATCCGAGTTATGTACAGGATATTATGGGACCTATGTGTTTCGATTATGGTTTCGGGCCATTCCGTTGGGTATGTTCCAGCGGAAAGCCGGAAGATCTTCAGAAAACGGATGATATTGCCTGTGCAGTGTTGGAAGAAATGGTTAAAAACTCTCCGGAAGAGATCCAGCAGCAGATGAAAGACAACATCCAGTGGATCAAGGGAGCACAGGAAAATAAACTGGTGGTAGGTTCGCAGGCAAGAATCCTGTATGCAGATGCGGAAGGAAGAATGAAAATTGCGGAGGCCTTCAACAAAGCTATTAAAAACGGAGAAATAGGACCTGTGGTATTGGGTAGAGATCACCACGACGTTTCAGGAACAGATTCTCCTTACAGAGAAACTTCCAATATCTATGACGGATCAAGATTTACGGCGGATATGGCCATTCACAATGTGATTGGAGACAGTTTCCGTGGAGCTACATGGGTTTCCATTCACAATGGAGGTGGAGTAGGCTGGGGAGAAGTAATCAACGGAGGTTTCGGAATGCTGCTGGATGGAAGCGATGATGCCGACAGAAGACTTAAGTCTATGCTTTTCTGGGATGTGAACAACGGAATCTCAAGAAGAAGCTGGGCAAGAAACGAAGGCGCTGTTTTCGCCATTAAAAGAGCAATGGAAGCAGAACCCAATCTGAAAGTAACACTTCCGAATTTGGTAGATGAAAATTTACTGTAAAAACATTTTAGATACAAAGAAGAGGCTGTCTCAAAAGTCAAACAATCTGGCTTTTGTCATTCTGACGAAGGAAGAATCTCCTTGATAACCAAATATATGAGATTCTTCACTACATTTCATTTCGTTCAGAATGACACTTTTGAGACAGCCTCTTTTGTTTCTTATTGCAATAAAAGTTTAGATTTCTTTGGAATGACAAAAGGAGTGCGTAGATATCCATAAAGTCTGTCATTCCGTAGAAACCTAGGTTTTTTACTTGAAAATCCAGATTCCACGCTCCACTGTGTTCCGCTCTGAATGACAAATGGTGCATACTTAATTCGCACAATCAGCGTAGAGATATTCACCTCTTTTGTCATTTCAGAATCTCAGCCGTAAAGAATAATTGTAGATTCCATACTCAAATTCTGAACTTCGTTCGTAGATATCCTCTAAATGCCATACGTTGTGCTTTCCCACATAAAATTAAAATATCAGTTTAAAAATATAGTAAAGTTTTTTTATTTTTAAAATTCAATAAAAACTAGAAAACATCATACACAATATGAGAAAATACTTTTTCAGTTTACTTTTCGGAACTTTATTTTCAATATCTGCTTTTGCCTGCCTGAACGGAGAGAAAATGGTGTTGGCCAATCAGGAGATATTATATGTTGATTTCGATGGAGAAGTGCCATATGGTCATCAGATCGGCGTTAAAGAAGAATTAGAAGAGTTTTTGGTGAAACTGAAAAAAGGATATAATAAGACAAAGGATGTTGATTATCTCTCGGACGAAGGGTACATTTTAATCCTTTTAGGAAGATATCAGGAAGCCATTGATCTTTATAAGAAGATTGAATCTTTAGAGCCTGGCAGGTATTCCACGGCATCCAATATGGGTACAGCTTATGAGCTGATAGGAAATAATAAAGAAGCTTTGAAATGGATTGAAACAGCAATGAAAACAGAACCTCATTCCCATTCAAAATCTGAATGGATTCATATTAATATTTTAAAAGCTAAAATTAGGGGCAGATCTATCTCATCCATCGATCTTATTGGAAAAGATTTTGGGAATGGGAAAGCTCCTCAATCCACATTAAGCAAGAAAGATCTTCAATTGCTTAAAATGCAGATCTTTTATCAGCTGAATGAGAGAATGACTTTTGTAAAACCCAAGGATGCAATCGTAGCGCAGCTTTTATTTGATCTTGGAAATATTGCTTTATTGATGAATCAAAAATATGATGCTGAAAAAAGTTATACGCAGGCCAAAGAATATGGCTTTGAAAATTCTGTATTAGAAGAAAGAATGAAGTTGTTTTCTCAAGCACTCACAAAAAATGGAAAACAGGTTTCAGATGATCCGAAGGAATCAGAAGAATTAAACTGGATAAGTGTTGTGTTTTCTGTTTTATCATTGATCATTTCAGGGTTTGTTATTTTTAAATTCAGAAAGAAGATATTCTCATTGTTTAAATAATGTTTCCCATCGATGAATAAATATATAAAGATTGCAATGTTCTTCTGTGGGCTGGCTTTGTCATTACCAGTGATCTGGTTTTTTAATTCATTTGCTTTCGGACCGGGAGTTCAGGATTTCTCTAAAAACTTAACCGGAGGCTATAAACTTTACAGAAACTCGGCGCATGAAATATTTGTAGCCCCTTCAGATGGATGGAATAGTGAAACTGCTGTCATCCGCTCCAAGGTCATTAAAGTAAATGTATATGATGATTTCATTGTTGCAGAAAAACAAGGATTAAAAAGGAGAAATCCTAATGATAGTTCGGATACCTATGAAGTTCCGGATGAGAATATAAAAGATTTTTGGATTCTTAATACAGGTAAAAATTATGTATTGGGCAATCTAAACAAAACTGATTTTAAAAGGAAATTAGATTCTCTTCATATTCCTGTTACAATTGAATTGGTTGATATTTATAAATACTAAAATTTCACAACCCTTTCCAACCTTTCTCCAAAACCGTGCATCTTTATAAGAAAAGACATTCTATGAAAATAACCATACCCAAGCCCTGTCATGAAAACTGGGACACTATGACACCTTATGAAAAAGGAAGATTTTGTGCGGTCTGTTCCAAAACAGTACAAGACTTCAGAACAGCTCCGGATGATGAGATTATACAGGTTTTTAGTAATACTTCACAGGAAATCTGTGGCGCTTTTCATCCATCGCAGCTTAACAGGGATTTGCATTATTCTTATATCAATTCTCTTTTTGTAAAATTTGCTGTCGGTTTTATACTTACAACAGGTGGAATCGTGAGTGTGCATGCACAGCAAAAAAATGCATGTGATACGCTGAAGGCTGATGAAGTAGAGGAAGTTGCTTTCAGTACTCAGAGAGACAGGAAATTGCTTGGTTCTGTTGCAGTAGTGCCTGCCAGCGCTTTATTACAAGGCAAAGAAAAAGAAAACAAAGAAATTATATCAAAATTATCAGGAGTAATTAGGATGACTCCTGGAGATAATAACAATATACGTATTGGCGGGGCTCCTTCAAGCGGCACAGCGTACAAGCCTCTCTATGTTGTAGATGGGAAAATAAGTGATTTTGAAAAAGTAAATACACTGGATCCTAATTTTATAGAAACAATGAATGTTCTGAAAGGAAATTCTGCTGTAGTAAAGTATGGTGAAAAAGCAAAAGATGGAGTAATCGAGATTACCACTAAAAAGAAAAAATAAGCTACAGATTGTTTTGAAAAAATATACAGCCCACTATCAAAAAAAAGACTTGGTTCTGGTATCGGACATTCAGCACGAAATCGGAAGGATAACAAAGATCAGGAATTTGTTTTAATATGAGGAATGTATCGTTTTAAACTCCAAAAAATACAATATTAAGAATGTAGGTTTTTTAAAGAATGATGTAGAACTTTTTGATGATGATACAGTAGTTTACTTTACTGATCTGGCGAAAGAAAGAATTATTAAGTCGGGGCTGGAAGTTCATATCTATTATTTTAAATTAAAAAAGACCCGCCAGCTGATTGAAAAAGGGCAGATATTGATGGAAATAAGTGAAGAAAAAAAATGGTTGAAAGAACCCGTTTTTCATATAGAAGCGGATGATTCTGTTGATGATTTGCTTGCTTTACTGTTCCTGCATTTTTCAACAAAAGAATTTAATTATATTGGTGGAGATGGGGATTAAAGGCTTTTGTATAAAGATTCAATGATTGTTTCATTATAATTCCAGAAACCGACTTCCATAGTCACTCCGCAGGAGTCTCAATTATGTTTTTAAGTATAATATAAAAAGCTTTATGCATCAACAGACTATTCTTAATAATTTAATTTTTCTTAATGGTTGTTTTCTTACAGTCTCTGGGGACTAGAATTTAGATTCCTTGCTTTGCTCGGAATGACAAACGGAGTGTTGAAATTTTATCGGAGATAAAATCTTTGCGCCATAAGAGCGTTTATTTTAATAACAATTTGCGCCTCTGCGTTTCCAACAAAAAATCACAATACAAAAGAGGCTGTCTCAAAAGTCAAACAATCTGGCTTTTGTCATTGACTACGTCGAATCTTCGATTTCTGACGAAGGAAGAAACTCATTGATTTTTATATGAGATTCTTCACTACATTTCATTTCGTTCAGAATGACACTTTTGAGACAACCTCTTTTTATTTTGAACCATTAAGAACATCGGTTTTCTTCTTCATATTCTTAACTATTTAAATTTTAATGTAATTTATTATTTCACCGCCGCAATGGCTGCTTCATAGTTCGGTTCCTGAGAAATATCCGGTACCTGTTCTTCATAAATGATCTTGCCTGAAGGATCTATCACCACAACGGCTCTGCTCAGAAGCCCTTTCATTGGAGAATCTACCAGCTCCACACCATAGTTCCAACCAAAATCGGAACGGAAATCTGAAAGCATTACCACATTTTTGATTCCTTCAGCACCGCAGAATCTTTTCTGGGCAAAAGGCAGATCTTTGGAAATACAAAGGACTACAGTATTGGGAAGATTTCCAGCCTCTTCATTGAAATGATGCACAGAAGCTGAACAAACACCAGTGTCTACACTCGGGAAGATATTCAGAATGACATATCTTCCTTTGAAGGAGTCCAGCGTCTGATCATTCATATTCACATCTGTAAGGGTAAATTGGGGAGCCGGCTTATTCAGTGCCGGTAATTTGGCATAAGTATGAACTTCTTTCCCGCCCATTAAAACAGTATTGGTTGCTTTAGATTTTTGAGCAAAGCCCACTGCAGAGAAGAATAGCAGTGTGCCGCAAACTAATTTTGAAAACATGAAATTTATTTTTAAGCTAAATTATCCTTTTTTTAGGAGCTAAGATTAATTTTAATTCAAATAGATCGAATCTATGGTCAGATTGTTTTTTTTCAAAACATTTTACCTCTACCTTTATCTTAGAAAATATAGTTGTTTCAAAGGTATAATTCTGAATGAAATAAAATATAATGAAGAATCTCATATAAAAATCAATAAAGATTCTTCCTTCGTCAGAAATCGAAGATTCGACGTAGTCAATGACAAAAGTCAAATAATTTAAATTTTGAGACAATTTCAAATTTATCACATAAAAAATAGAAAGATTTATGAGTTCAGAAAATACGGCATCATTCCATCACATTTTTAAAGGAGAAAACGAAATTCCGGAAGAATATAAAGTTCCGGTTATCCATCAGAGAACTTATCTTTTGAATGGGGAACTGGTAGAATGGAACGGCGATGTGACGGAAATTTATTCTCCGGTGTGCATCCCCACAGAAAACGGATTGGAAAGAAAGCTTCTGGGAAGTATCCCGAATATTGGTCCGAACGAGGCTATGGAAGTTCTTGAAGCCTGCGTAAAAGCCTATGATAACGGACTTGGCGAATGGCCTGCCATGTCTGTGGAAGGAAGAATCAAATGCATGCAGAAATTTGTCTATCTGATGATCCAACAGAGGGATCTGGTTATCAGACTGCTGATGTGGGAAATTGGCAAAACATTGGCCGATTCTACCAAAGAATTTGACCGTACTGTAGATTATATCAATCAGACCATTGATGCTCTTAAGGATCTGGACAGAGAATCTTCCCGCTTTCAACAGGCTGAGGGAACCATTGCACAGATCAGGAGAGCACCGCTGGGTGTGGTTTTAAGCATGGGACCATTCAATTATCCTCTGAATGAAATTTTTACCACACTGATTCCTGCTCTGATCATGGGAAATACTATTTTGTTTAAACTTCCCAAACATGGTGTTCTGGCTCATTATCCTTTATTAAACGCTTTCAGAGAAGCATTCCCGAAAGGAACTGTGAATACATTATATGGAAAAGGATCAGAAATTATCACTCCGGTTATGGAAAGCGGAAAAGTGAATGTGCTGGCTTTTATAGGATCAAGTAAAGTGGCTAACGGACTAAAAAAACTGCATCCGAAAGTGAACCGTTTAAGAGCTATTCTGAGTCTGGATGCTAAAAATGCAGCCATTGTTACTAAAAATGCAGATCTGGATGTAGCGGTGAGCGAGTGTATTTTAGGAGCGCTTTCTTTCAACGGACAGCGTTGTACAGCATTGAAACTGATATTCGTTCAGAAAGAAGTGGCGCTGGCATTTACAGAGAAATTAAGTACTGCGGTCTCTACGCTGAAGGTCGGGCTGCCATGGGAAAAAGAGGTGAAAGTAACACCACTTCCGGAAGTCAACAAACCTGCTTATCTGAAAGAATGTATTGATGATGCCTTACAGAAAGGAGCTGTGGTGCTGAATAAAAATGGCGGCTATACAGATGAGTCTTTTGTTTTTCCTGCAGTAGTATATCCTGTAAACAGTGATATGAAGCTGTACCATGAAGAGCAGTTTGGTCCTGTAATTCCTGTTGTTCCGTTCGAAGATATAGAAGAACCTATAGAATATCAGGTGAATGCTTCCCATGGGATGCAGGTAAGTATTTTCAGTGAAGATCCGCATGAGGTAGCGAGACTCATTGATCCGTTTGTAAACCTTGTAAGCCGTGTCAATATCAATTGCCAGGCGCAGAGAGGTCCTGATGTCTTTCCTTTTACCGGAAGAAAAGACAGTGCAGAAGGAACACTTTCCGTATTTGATGCGCTGCGCTCATTCTCTATCCGGTCTCTGGTGGCTGCAAAGCTTACAGATTCCAACAAAGAGTTACTGAACACCATCGTCAGAGAACATGATTCCAACTTTTTAAGCACTGATTATATTTTCTGATTCTGACGGGTATTGTATTTAACATAAAATAAAAGTCCTCAACAAACCAAGGTGTTTTTTGAGGACTTTTTTAACTTAATGCCGGAAAATAGAGTTTTGTGTTATAATAGGATGGTATTCTATAAAATTTCTATCTTTAGAACATTGAGTTGTAAAAAAATATCACATGGATGATTTTAAAAATCAGGTGTATTCTATAGAAGAATTCCTGGAGCTTGTAAAGAATAAACAGGATAGGAAAGCATCCTTTGACCCGGAATATAATTATGCGGTTTACTCTTCTACGGAAGAGTTTAAACCTGAAATGAAAGTTTTTATCGGAGATCCTTTGGATATCGGAGGGAATGATCATGAAATCTTACCTGATTTCGTTTTTCATAACAAGCTTCACTATATGTGTTCTGATGAAAATATTCAGGATGTGGTGGATCTTGCTTTCAGACAGCGTGCTGATGTTACCTCTTCGCAGCTTATTAATGCCCTGAACCATTATCTGAAAAAAGATGATTTCTTAGATTTTAAATAATAAAAGAATTACATACTTAAAATAAATAAACCTGATATAAAAAATGTCAGGTTATTTTTATTTCTTTTGTAAAAATCTGTAACAATTTTTTTAAACGAAAACTAACTCTATAGAGTAACAAGCTATGACCTCATTAGAACAAGAGTTTATACGTAAAATTGAACAGCATAAAGGAATTCTGTTTAAGATTTCTAAAATGTACATGACTGAAAAGGATGATCGTGATGATCTTTTTCAGGAGATTACCTATCAGCTATGGAAAGCATTTCCCGGCTTCAGAGGTGAAAGTGAATTTTCTACATGGCTATACAGAATTGCTTTGAATACCGCTATTATTTTCCTGAAATCAGAAAAAAGAAGAAGCTTTATAACCCATGAAGATTTTTCTAACCAGATCATTATACAGGAAGACTATGATTGTCGTAAAGAAGAGTGTCTCACTGATATGTATAAAGCAATCCATCAGCTTAACCCTATTGATAAAGCCTTTATTTTCTATTATCTGGAAGATTTTTCAGGCAGGCAGATTGCAGAACAGATGGGAATCTCAGAAGGAAATGCACGGGTGAAAATGAACCGGGCAAAAAATAAACTTAAAGAGATCTTAAGCCAAATAAAAACCAACCAACATTAAAATCAGTAATCCCATGAATATCGATGAATTGAAAAATACCTGGAACGAAGATATTGTGGAGGAAACTCCCGAAATAAGTATAGAACAAAGCAATAAACTGAATCTTCCTCTTGAAAAGATACGCAAAAATATGCGTGTGGAATTCTGGTGGATGATAGGAATCTTTGTCTTTGCTTTTCTGGTGTGCTCAGTATGCAGACCATTTAAACTTCAACTGTACATCACGGTATTGATTGCCTCCATGCTTATTGTCACTGTTTTCTTTTTCAGTAAGTTCTTTAAGCTATATAATGAAATCAGTAATCCTGCACCTAAGACTTATGATTCTTTGAAAGATCTCGTGATGCAGCTCAATCTTAATAAACAATATTATCTTTCCTATTACATCAGTTTTGCCCCGTTTCTTGTGTGTGAGATCCTTATTGTCCTGGAGTTTATCCCGTGGCCAAAGCCTTTGAGTGAATTGAAGATTGCAGTGATCTTAATTAGTACAGTAACCGCAGGATTATTTTTGCTTTATTTTGTTGGAAGGTTTTGGTATCAACGCTATTATGGAAGGTATATCCAATATATTGAAGATCTTTTGGAAGAATTAAAAAGATAAAAAGAGTTCGGCGGGCTGAAAGCCCGCCGAACCCATATTCATTACTGTCCTTTATTTTCTTTTTCTTTGGCAATTTCGTTCTTTATCCAATCCAGCTGTGGATCTTTTTGATCAATAATATCCTGCATGTTTTCAGTAACGGTCACATCCGGAACAACCCCTTTCCGTGAGTCTGAAAAATTGATATTAGGCTGAACCAGAAGCAGACCTATGGGAAATCTTATTTCAGAATTGGGAAGCTTCTGATAGGAATAAAAACCGGCAACAGTTCCGTCATTGGCACCTCCTGTTTCTTCTCCCACCAGTGTTGCTCTTTTATCATTTTTAAGTTTGGCTGTAATAATAGAAGATGCAGAAAAGCTTCCTCCGTTGATGAGTACAAAAACTTTTCCGTGAAAGGCTTCCTTTTTAGGTTTTGTAGGTTTGTCAGCCTTCATTTTGTAGAATACCTTTCCATCCTTTTTATAAGTACTGAAAGTCTGTGCAAAAAAGTAACTCGGATAGGCAATACTTTTAAGAGCATATTCCAAAGGCGTACTTTTTCTGAAATAATTGGTGCGTAAAGGAGCATTTCTGGAAGTTAGCTGAGAGGGTTTTATCAGAGTAAACGGTTCATCAGCTAAATAGGAATACAGGTTATTGATTTCATACAAAGAGCCGCCATAATTATTTCGGACATCTATGATGAGGTAGGGAGATTTTGCATGGTGGATCCTGGCAAAAGTCTTTTTATAAAACTCATCCGAATAATCCCTGGAAAAGCTTTTCACCTTAATATAAGCAATAGTGCTGTCTTTGTCCAGAAACTTGAAGCTTCTGTTATAAGAATTACTCGAAGCTACATAATCGTTCAGCTTCTTTTCGGGAGTCTTTTTCTGCATTTCCTTATCCTTTTCAAGGTCTGAATCAGATTTTGCTTCTCTGGTTAAGGTATACGTTCTTTTTTCACCATTATAAAGGGTTTCAAGAGTGGCTTTGCTGCCAAAACCATTTTCCGCAGTATAAAAATTAAAGAACAGATCTTTTAAAAAGTACGGATGGAAAGTGGTATTATCACCATCACTGCTGATCAGGCTTCTGTACTTACTGATGTAATCAGATACAGGAACATTATCGATTGATAGAATTTCAGTTCCAGGTTTTATGTGTTCGATAGAATCTTTGTTTTGAATGATATACATGCGGTCTCCAGATATATAATATTCAAAACGGCTGAACATTCCTTTTTGGTGTTCAAGTCTTTTAATTTCCTCTTTTGTAAATTTCTTTCTGGGAATTCTCAAGGAAAGATGTCCTTCACGAATTCCGGCAATGACAGGCTGAAGTTTAAAATAAAACTGAAGAGGAGTAAGAGGCTCGTTGATGGTCTGCTTAAGACTGTCAAATTTACGCTCCAGTTCCTTCCTGGAAATATACCAGTATAACTGAGGGTGCATTTGCTGTAATTTTGAATACGCAAAGTCCACATCCTCTTTAAGTTGCTCCGGTGGAATACATGAGGCCCGCTGTTCGTTGTGTTTTTGTACAGAAGCACAAGACGAAAAAATAGCGAGAAGAAATATTACCGAATAATTTTTCAATGTATCTGAGTTTTTTAGGGTGCTAAAATAGAAAGTTTAAAATTAATCCTGACCTAAACACCTGATAAATTTTTAAAAATACATGGTAAATTTAGTTAAAAAATAGAGTGAAATGGAATAAATTTTCATTTAAAAACAAAAGTCAATACATTTGATATTATTTTGTACAGATGATTTACTGGATTATTACCTGTTTGGTTGTTTTGACGATTACCTTTTTTATCGTGATCAATATGAAAGCGTTTGGTGGAGTTCCAAAAGGGAAGAGACTGAAACGCATAAAGCAGTCGAAACTCTATAAAAAGAGACAGTTCCGGAATATCAGCCATACTCCTTCCATTACAGAAGGCTACAAGATGTGGAAAGTAACCTATGATTTCTTCTTAGGAAAGAAAGATCCGCTGTTGAAACCTCTGAAAGCAATTCCATCCCTTCATACCAATCTGAAAAATATTGATAAAAATGAAGATGTATTCATCTGGCTGGGGCATTCCTCTTATTATCTGCAGACAGATGGAGTTTCGTTTTTAATAGATCCTGTCCTGAGTCTGTATGGTTCACCCTTTAAATACTTTAATAAGGCTTTCAAAGGCTCAGATATTTTTAAACCTGAAGACATTCCCGGCATAGACTATCTGGTTATCACACACGATCATTTTGATCACCTGGATTATCCCACCGTAAAATCTATTGAGGAAAGGACGAAAACGGCCATTATCCCTTTGGGAGTAGGAGCACACCTTGAAAGATGGGGATATGCTGAAAACAAGCTTATTGAAGAAGAATGGGGAACAGAAGTTATTCTAAAGAATGATATAAAAATTGTTTTTACTCCTGCCAGACATTTTTCCGGCAGAAGAGTAAAGCAGAATGATACGCTTTGGAGCTCATATGTTCTGATAACGCCTACGAGGAAAATTTTCTTAGGAGGAGACAGTGGCTATGATTCCCATTTTAAAACAATCGGTGAGCATTATGGACCTTTCGATTATGCTGTTCTTGAAAACGGACAGTATGGAGAAGCATGGAGGTATATTCACAAATTACCGGAAGATGTAATTCAGGCTGCTATTGATCTTAAAACACGGTGTATTATTCCTGTTCATGCTGCCAAATTTGCATTGGCACTTCACCCATGGAATGAACCCTTACAAAAGATAACGGCTCTTGGAAAAGAAAAACAGCTTAATGTCTTCACTCCCATGATTGGTGAGGTAGTAGACCTGAATCATCCGGGACAGGAATTTACAACCTGGTGGGAAAACTGATCAGGCATGCCATATTTCTTTATACCTTGCAGGGTGATTTTCAAACTGCTGTCTTACAAAATCACATTCCGGGTCTACAAGCAAATCTTTTTCTTCTGCATAGCGTACCAGCTCGTCCAGTAATAGTTTAGCATATCCTTTTCCTTCACGCTCTTCATCAAGTTTCGTATAAAATACAATAAGCAGCCTTCCGTCAACCTCTATGGACATATAACCTGCCTTTTTCCCATCGATAAGTAACTGCAATTCATCCTGATATTGAGATACCTGAAACTTTATATTTTCCATAACAATGTAAGATTTGGTTGATTAAAACTAATTTGAGAAAATTACTTTAAAAATATTCTCTCCATTAAAATTACGAAATTAAATCATATGAAGTAATATTTTTCAGGAATCTTAACGGATTTTATAACGTAAATGAGGAAAAGATAAAAGATAAAAGATAAAAGATATTGTTGATAAGATTCTATACGCTGAGCTTTAGCCTACCTAACAATAAATTATTCAATAATTTGATAAAGAAAAAGGAAATATTTCAAACATAATAAATCATTTGTAATTTTTATTAACAAATATTAGTATTTATAATTAATAATTGGCACTTTAATTGACTAACCCTTCATGTTTAATTTTAAAGTGGAGTGAAATGAAAAAATTAATATTAACAGCATTATTGGTCGGGACATTTAGTTTGAGCTATGCCCAATCTGATGACTATAATGATTATAGAAGGAGTATCTCGGATATCAACTGGCAAAGAGTAATTACTGATCTTGTGCTTTCAACAGCACAGGCGAATCAGATTTACGTGTTGAATGACAGATATCGTGATTATGATACCTGGAGCAGAGTCTATGTAGTAGAGCCGGGAAGATGGAGGAATGACCGTTATTCAGAGCTGGAAAGAATTTTGGGTAGAGAAAAGTATATCATCTTTAAAAAGAAATATTACAGAGGTCAAAATCCGGTAATCGTCTATGGAAGAAATAAAAACGATTATAAAAAATACCGTAAACAACAGGAAAAATATTACAAAAACCAGGAGAAATACTACAAAAAACAAAATAAACATCATGGTCACGGACATCATGATGATTGGGATTAACCCTATGATCAACCTAAATGGCTGGCATTTTTTGTCAGTCATTTTATTTTTGACAATCCGGTAGTATTGTTATTTAATTTGTTTGATTTTTATAACTTTGATCTATGGAATCACACGAGTCACTCAAAGGTTTTTATGAAAGAAATGCTCCCAATCTGGCATCACAGTGTATTGGTGTCAATACAATGGGGCATTTCAATGTATTTTCACGGGAATACTGTTCTCCACTCACGCCTTACAGCAGAAGAGATTACTATAAAATTTCACTCATCATAGGAAAAGGAAAACTTCATTATGCCGATAAATGGATCAAAGTGGACCGTCCGGCATTATTGTTTTCCAATCCCATTATTCCATATTCCTGGGAAGCTGATGATGAGGATCAGAAAGGTTGGTTCTGCCTGTTTACAGATCAGTTTCTGCATAATGGAAGCCGTATGGGAAACCTGCAGGATTCTCCGCTGTTCAAGATTGGAGGAACACCTGTTTTCTTTGTAGATGAAGAACAGCAAAATATACTTGCTGAGATCTATACCAAAATGATGACAGAGATTCAGTCGGAGTATATTCATAAATATGATATGCTGAGAGCGTATCTTCATCTGATGATTCATGAAACGATGAGAATGCAGCCGGCAGAAAGTTTTGAACCTTATCAGAATGCTTCACAAAGGGTAGCCTCTTTATTTATGGAATTGCTGGAAAGACAATTTCCAATCGACAGTCCTGAGGCTTTTCTGAAATTAAAAACGCCGAATGATTATGCACAGAGTCTCTCCATTCATGTGAATTCTTTAAACCGTTCGGTAAAGGAGATTACGGGAAAAACAACCAGCCAGCAGATTACCGCAAGGATTATTCAGGAGGCCAATGCCTTACTGAAACATACAGATTGGAATATTGCCGAGATTGCCTACGGATTAGGTTTTGAAGAACCTGCTTATTTTACCAATTACTTTAAAAAACAAACCGGAATTACTCCGAATGCCTTAAGAATGAATGTTGTTTGATTTTTATAATTCTTAGTTTGAATTCTATATCGGGGTTGGCTTCCGGATGTTCTAATTTTGTCATGTAAAATTAAATCATACCTATCATGAAATTTAAGAAATTAGGAAACACAGAAGAACAGCTATCAGCAATCGGTTTAGGTTGTATGGGAATGAGCTTTGCTTATGGTCCCACAGATGAGCAGGAAAGTATCAATACTCTGCATAGAGCATTAGATTTAGGAGTAAACTTTTGGGACACAGCAGATATGTATGCCAATGGAGAAAACGAAAAACTGATCTCTAAAGTTTTAGTACCCAACAGAGATAAAATTTTCATTGCAACTAAATTCGGATTCAGGTTCAAAGATGGTAAAGCTAGCCACAGTGGCGCTCCCGGAACTTATTTTGACGGTTCTCCGGAATGGATAAGACAGGCCGTAGATTTAAGTCTTCAAAGATTAAAGATTGATACCATTGACTTGTATTATGCTCACAGAGTAGATCCAAATGTTCCTGTAGAAGAAACCGTGGGAGCGATGGCAGAGCTGGTAAAAGCTGGTAAAGTGAAATATATCGGATTGTCTGAAGCTTCAGCGGAATCTATCAGAAAAGCTAACAAAATTCATCCTATTGCAGCATTGCAGTCAGAATATTCTATCCTTACGAAAGATGTTGAAAAGGAAATTCTACCAACCATCAGAGAGCTTGGGATTTCTTTAGTGCCTTACTCACCGTTGGCAAGAGGACTTTTTACCAATATTTACGATATACAGAAACTGGGTGACGATGACTTTAGAAAATCATTACCGCGTTATCAGCAGGAATATCTTGAAAACAATACCAAACTGGCAGATGAGATCAATGAGTTTGCCGCTTCCAAAGGAGTAAAAGGAACTCAGCTGGCATTAGCATGGGTGTTGAATCAGGGAGATGATATTATCCCGATTCCCGGTACAAAGCGAATCAAATACCTGGAAGAAAATATTGCAGCAGTCAATATCGAACTTTCCCAGTCAGATCTGGATACGATTGATGGAATTCTGAAAAAATACCCGAACGTAGGAGAAAGGTATACCGAAGGTTCAATGAAATTGGTCAATAACTAAGAATTATTTATACAAAAGCTGGGTTTCTGATAATGGGAGCTCAGCTTTTTGTTTTTATGTTTAAAATAAAAATAGCTACGCTATGAATAGACAAGAATTATTAAAGAACGGATTGTTGGCAGGCACATTTAGTATGACCCCTTTTTCCGGTTTAATGGGCGAAAACAAAATGCTATCTGAAAAAACAGAGGAAGATCTTTCCGGTTTAAAAAAATAAAATTGGGAGAGCTTGAACTTTTCGTGCTCACAGACGGATATATTCATGAACAGAATCTGAACTCATTTGCCCCCAGAGGAATCGTTTCAGAATTGAAAACCATCCTCAAAGATAATTTCAGACTAGATAATTAGCGTGAGTTCGATATAACTATTGAAATAAATACAGTTGTTTAGTATCTACAAAATTGTTTTTAAGCGAAGGTTTTTTGTCCATGAAATTATATGCT
>NZ_FTMT01000014.1:0-131351 GCF_900156015.1 Chryseobacterium sp. RU33C
GTTCTCAACCAATTTATGCTTATTTTTGAAGAAAGGCTCAGATTATAAAATCCAAGCCCTGACTTTTTAACTTACACACTTTGTGGGATAGTGTCTTTCAAATGAAAACTTTCCACCATTCCAATATTCATAAAACAAATCCGGCTGTTTCAAATTTGAAAACAGCCAGATTTTATCTATTTTACTACCTGCTTAAAAGCTTGTAATCATTAAAATTTAAGATCTCCGTTCACCTCTCTTACTGCATTGGCAGCTTCAGCAAATTTCAATTGCTCTTCAGCAGTCAAAGTTACGTTTACAATTAATTCTACTCCGTTTGCTCCGATGATAGCCGGAACACCTAAGCAGATATCGTTTTGTCCGTATTCACCTTCAAGCATTAAAGAACAAGGAATCATTTTCTTCTGGTCACATGCAATAGCCTGAACCATTACAGAAACTGCTGCACCTGGAGCATACCAGGCTGAAGTTCCTAATAATTTAGTAAGCGTAGCTCCTCCTACTTTAGTTTCTTCGATTACATATTTTTGTTGCTCATCACTTAAGAACTCAGTTACAGGAACCCCATTTCTTGTCGCTTTGCTCAATAGTGGAAGCATACCTGTATCACTGTGAGCAGCGATTACCATTCCGTCAACATCAGAAATTGGAGCTTCTAATGCCTCAGCTAATCTGTATTTGAATCTTGCAGAGTCTAAAGCACCACCCATTCCGATGATTTTGTGCTTAGGAAGACCTGAAGTTTTGTGAACAAGGTAAGCCATAGTATCCATTGGGTTAGAAACCACGATGATGATTACTTCCGGAGAATGTTTTACTAAGTTTTCAGTAACTTCTTTCACGATACCAGCATTGATACCGATCAATTCTTCTCTTGTCATCCCAGGTTTTCTTGGAATCCCTGAAGTGATTACTGCTACATGAGAACCTGCAGTTTTGCTGTAATCTCCTGTTGTACCCGTAATTTTTGTATCAAATCCGTTAAGAGATGCTGTCTGCATCAAATCCATTGCTTTCCCTTCAGCAAACCCTTCTTTAATGTCTACCAAAACTACTTCTGAACAGAAGTTCTTCATTGCGATGTATTCTGCACAGCTTGCTCCTACAGCGCCTGCACCTACTACAGTTACTTTCATATTGTTACTTTTTAAAAATTATTTTTTGTTAGTTAAGTTTAAATTTGAAACTCTCCAAATTTAACAATTCCTGAAAAAATGCGCAATTTTTCAGGAATTTAATTAGAACTAAAATAAATTAGTTGACGCTCAGTAAAAACGTATAGAGTTTTTTCGCCCCTGAAAGCACATCATTATAGTTTTCTTCAGCAACTTCAGTATCCAGAATTTCCTTAAAATTTTTCCACATTGGCCCTGTATTCTCCTGATAGCATCCGAAAAAGTTGAAAGTAACCTCATCAAAACCCTCCGTTTTAGAAAGCTGTTTTGCAATTACATTTCCTCCAAGGGTAGATCCTTCAATCACATACATCGCTCCAAGTGCTTCATGCTCGTTATTGAATTCAAGAGGATGAGAAACTTCCTGATTTTCGAGAGACAGACTTTTCAGATCTTTTTCAATAAGGGAAAGCTTCTTTCTTTCATCAAGCTGAAGTTTTTCTGCATACTTATCAGAAAGGCTGCCGAATATTTTATCTTCGCTGTGAAGAAGCATCAGGTAATTGGTATGAATGATTTTTTTATAATCTTCTAAAGTGAAGGTTTTGTTGAAAATCTTTTCAGAATTAAAAAGTTTTTCTGCCGCATCGTGATAACCTGCTGTATTCTGTTTAAGATATTCTGATACCATACATAACGTTTTAAAAGTTTCTCAAATATAAGGCTTTTTGAACGTTAAAATAAAGGAAGTGCCTTCACTGTTGCTTTCAAAATCTACATTTCCTCCCAATCTTCTCATGATGCGGTGTACAATAGACAATCCTACTCCGTTTCCTTTGAATTTCTTGGCATTATCCATCCTGTTAAAGATTTTGAACATCTTATGTTTTTCCTCCGCAGGAATACCAATACCGTTGTCTGAGATCCTGTAAATAATGGTCTGCCCATCCTCAGCTCCTTCAATTTCCACTTTTGGAAGATCTTTATGGGAAGAATATTTCACAGCATTGTTGATGATATTCAAAAATACCTGATGAAGCATGGTTTTATCAGCCAATACATCAGGGCATTCTTTAATGATAATTTCACTGTTGGGACTGCCATAGGTTATCTTTGCATTTTCGGAAATTTTCTCAATCGTATGGGCTGTTTTCAGACTTTCAAGCTGGATTTCACTGTGTTTGGCGCGGCTGAGCTGGAGTACATCATGCATCATTTCTGCCATATTATCGATTTCCTCAATAATTGAATTGATCTTGGTTTTACTTTTTTCAGAATCACCTGCAAGATTTCCCAGAAGCATTTGTGCATTCAGTTTCATTACAGTGAGAGGAGTTCCCAGGTCATGAGAGATTGTATAGGAAAAACTGTCAAGTTCCTCATTCACTTTTTTAAGCTCATCATTAAGTCTTTTAATAGCATTATAATTTTTATGAGAAGTTTCCAAAATCAAATCTCTTACTGCCTTTACTGCATCAACACTTCTGGAATTCCATCTTTTAGAATGGCCTTTAATATTTTCTGTAAAAATACGGAATGAAGTTCTCGGTGATATCATTTGCCTTTCTTCTCCATTCTGAGAAAATACACTTACTTTTTTCTCCGGATTTCCTGCCCAGTTGATATGTTCATCAAACTCTTTTCTGAACCAGATCAGCATTTCATTTTTATCCCTTTCAATAAAATAGATGGCAATTCCTGCTGTATTTTCAGTCAGCTCAAGTTCTTTATCATAATCTTTAAGAAAATTTCTGCTCATATAGATATGATCCTGGGTATTACCAAGAGCCCATTGTGCAATTCTTCCGATACTTCTCAGATCAGGAGTATTGCCATCTGTTATTATATTTTCATCCGAAACAATGGCAAGCCCGTCTGCTTCAGGTAACTTTCTGATCTCCTTTTTACATTCAATAAGAGAATCAAACAGGTTATGATGTTTTAAAAACTCTGTTTTCAACTGAGATATTTTATCATTCAGCTCCAAACGGTAATTCAGTTCGTTTTTAGATTTAAAAGATGAATAGGCATTAGCAGCAAGCGTAGTAAAAATTCCGGCTTGTACCCTGTCTTCAAGATCTATATGCTTAGGTGCTACATTCTGGCAGGTTACCAATCCCCAAAGATGATCATCAATAATAATGGAAACGCTAAAACTTGAAGCTACGCCGGAATTCTTCAGATACTGCGCATGAACTGGTGACATCCCTCTGGATGCTGAAAAAGTAAGATCAATACTGTCTGGGATTCTGCTTACAACAGGAACATTATCCGCATATACATTGCTGAAAATTCTTTTCCTTTTCTTTAAATAAAGATCACGTGCCTGTTTCGGAATATCAGACTCAGGATAATGCAGCCCAAGGAAACTTTCCATATCCTCATTTTTTCTTTCGGCAATCACTTTACCGGAGCCGTCCATTATAAATTTATAGACCATCATACGATCATAGTTTACCACCTTTGAAAGGGTTTCCAGAAGATGATTCCAGAGTTCCTTTTCATTGTCAATGATGTAAAAGTTATCATACTTATTGGAAATTCGTTTATTGGGATTAATGATCACCTCTTCAAACTCCAGAAAGATATAAAGCTCACTTCTGAAAACAGAAAAATGATACTCTTTATCATTTATAAAAATTTTATCGAAATACGTTTCATTCTTACGTTTGGTAAACTTGTCCAGTGAAGTATAGATTTCTGAATCAATAATGCTTTGAAAACTTTCAGGAAAGTCATTAAGCGTTCTTCCGAACAGTTCTTCTGAACTCCCGATTTTAAATAGATCCGCAATATTCCTGCTAAAAAAAGTAATGATGTGGGATTGTGCATCAATGCCAATTAAATAACCAAAACTCTGTATAGAACCCGGAATATGGATAGGTTCTTCATGGCATTCTATAAAATTCATATATCTTTTCAGTCTGTCTATCAAATATAGTTTTTTTTTGAACACCTTTTTACTTTGTGGTATCTAAAATTAGATACCCTTCCGACAAGCATTTACGGGAAATCCCCCATCAAAAAAAACATAAAAACTTATTAAGATATTCTTTATTTCTACCCATTTTTTATGTCATTTCTTTTAAATATACAAAAAAAAATCTAATAATCAAACCTTTTCATCTTTAACCATGATTCATAACATGGATTACATATTATTAACCTTATTAATTGTTTTATTTAGACAATTTTCGCTAAATTTATATCACCAAATAATGAATACAGCAAGAATCCATTGAATTATTCACAATAAATTCAATACAAAAGAAATTTAAATTCAAATAATACTATTATGAAAAAGTTCCCATTAATTTTATTTTCTCTGATCCTCTCTACAGGATTATGGAATCCATCCGAAGCCTGTACAAGAGTCGTTTACAAAGGACCTCAAAACACTGTTATCACAGCCCGTTCTATGGACTGGCGTGATGAGATTCCCGCCAACTTATGGGTGTTACCCAAAGGAATTGACCGCAACGGACAGGTAGGCCCCAAATCTGTAAAATGGACCGCCAAATATGGAAGTCTTATCAGTTCTTCATGGGACATTGCTTCAGCAGACGGGATGAACGAAAAAGGGCTGGTTGCCAACCTGCTTTGGTTAGGAGAATCTCAATACCCAAAGTTCGATGGAAAAGGAAGCAAAAAGGGAGTAGCCATTTCATTATGGGCACAATATTATCTTGATAATTTCGCGACAGTAAAAGAAGCCGTAGAATTTTCACGCAAAGAACCTTTCGTTATTGTGAGTGATTATATTCCGGGAACAGAAAGATTTACAACCGTTCATCTTTCCATTTCTGACGCTTCAGGTGACAATGCTGTATTTGAATATATTGACGGAAAACTGGTTATTCATCATGATCCATCTTATACGGTAATGACCAACTCTCCTGTATTTGAAGAACAGTTAGCTCTTAATAATTACTGGAAAGGTATTCCGGGAACGATAATGCTTCCGGGAACCAATCGAGCAGCAGACCGTTTCGTAAGAGCGTCATATTATATCAATGCGATTCCTCAGACTGCAGACACCCGCACAGCAGTAGCCAGTGTTTTCAGTGTAATCAGAAACTGTTCTGTTCCTTACGGGATTACGTCTGCTACAGAACCTAATATTTCCTCTACAAGATGGCGTTCTGTTTCGGATCAGAAAAATCTGGTGTATTATTTTGAAACGGTTTTCACTCCCAACACATTTTGGGTAGATCTTAAAGATTTTGATCTAAGCCCTAAAGGAAAAGTGATGAAGCTGGATCTTAGCAACAACCGCACCTATAACGGAAAATCCAATGCGGAGTTTAAAGAGTCTGCACCGTTTACGTTCCTAGGATTAAAATAGATATTTTACCACAAAAAATGCTCGTGCTTAGCAGATAATATCCTGAGCAATCCACGTTACAATTAAACAATATTCTGAAAATCAAATATTGACGAGGCAAGCAAGCAGTTGTGGCACAATAAAATTCACAATAAAAAAACAAAATAGATATGGCCTTTTTTTCGATTAAAAAGAAAAGCCTGATCCTGTGCATGCTGGCCTGCGGATTATCCGCTTATGCACAAAGTCAGGATTCTCTGAAGACTACACCTCCTCCACAGGAAAAAGATAATGTAAAATATCCGCAGCTGCAGATCAAAGGCCTTTTTCAGGCGCGTTATCTTGTAGGGATGAGTAAAGATGTTGATGTAAACGGACTTCACCACACTGATGGTTCCGGAACTGATAATAATTTCATGCTCAAGTACATGAGAGTTCAGGTTCGGGCACAGATCAGCAAACGTACAGAAGTTGTTGTTCTGGCCAACCTTGCCGATTTTAAAAATGACCCCAAAAGCAGAGTTCTTGAAAACGCTTATCTGAAGTACACTTTCAATCCTAAATTAGCAATTACCGTAGGACAGTTCAGGCCCTGGTTTGGTATTGAAGAGACTTATCCTATTGATATTATTAAATCTTTAGACTGGTCTAATCAGTATACCGAATTTGGAAAACTGGGATGGACAAGTTTCCAGATCGGAATGTCTGCTACAGGACAGCTTCAACTAGGAGAAATTCCTTTCCAATATGCTGTCTCGGTAGTAAATGGAAATGGAAAAAATCAGGTCAATGATAATGACAACGGAAAGCAGTATTCTACCCGCCTTGTTTTCGGATTATCGAAAAAATACAACTTCAATGTAGGTTTGAATGGCGGTATTGGAGAAGTTTTCAGCAAAAAAGTATATGCCTTGGGTGTAGACCTGAGTTCACTGATCCATTTTGATCCTAAATGGAGTCTTGATATGCAGCTGGAAGCCAAACAGGCAACCAACCACGTTCTGTATAATTCTATTGCACCTGAATTAAGATCTGATAACCCAGACCAATATCTGATCCGTGGCGCTTATTTTCTTCCGAACCTAAGATATGAAATCAATCACAAAAATCTTAGTGCCTTCGAATTATCCTGCCGCTACGAATATCTTGATACCAATTTCAGAATGGCTTCTAACCCAAGACAAACGATTACCCCAATGTTCGGATTGGAGTTCCTGAAAAATTACGGCGCAAGAATTCAGCTGGGAGTACAGTTTGATCGCTACAAACATCAGGTAGAAAACACATCACAATACAATAACAATCTATTCATTGTCCAGGTACAAAGTAGATTTTAAATGATTAAATAGTTAGTATCATGAAAGAAATTAATATCAAAAACGTAGCGATCACATTTGTTGTTGCGTTAATCATATGGTTCATTCCTGCTCCGGAAGGTGTTGCAGAGAATGCCTGGCATCTGTTTGCCATCTTTGCGGCAACCATTTTAGGAATCATCCTTAAAGCAGCTCCAATGGGAACTATGTGTATGATGGCCATTGGTTTTACAGCCCTCACACAGGTGGTTGCACCGGGAGATGCAGGAAAATCCATTACCAAAGCACTGTCTGGTTTTGGAGATAAAGTAATCTGGCTGATCGGGATCTCATTCTTTATTGCCAGAGGGTTTATCAAAACCGGACTGGGAAACCGCATCGCATTTTTATTCATCAGAGTTTTTGGGAAAAGCTCGTTGGGACTGGCTTACGGATTAGGACTTGCTGATGTTTGTCTGGCTCCTGCCATTCCGAGTAACACAGCAAGAGGTGGTGGGATTATTTATCCTATCATGAAATCTATGGCGATAAGCTTTGATTCTGTTCCGGAAAAGCCGGAAACCCATAGAAAATTAGGATCATTCCTGACTTTAAACAGCTATTATATGAACCTCATTGCTTCTTCCATGTTCCTTACCGGGACAGCGAGTAACCCGATGTGTCAGAAGTTTGCAGCTAACCTTGGTATTGATATTACATGGATGTCATGGGCAGCAGCAGGTTTCATTCCCGGTGCGGTAGCTTTCTTTGTAGTTCCTTTGGTATTGTACAAATTGTATCCGCCTGAATTGAAAAAAACAGGAGATGCACCGAAAATGGCGGCTGAGAAATTAAAAGAAATGGGACCTATTTCCAGAAACGAATGGCTGATGCTGCTGGCATTCTTTATCTTATTAGTCCTTTGGATATTTGGTGGAGCACTTTCCATTGATGCTACCACAACAGCGTTCATCGGATTAACCTTATTATTGTTAACCTCAGTATTAACCTGGGAAGATGTAAAAAGTGAAAAAGGAGCATGGGATACTATCGTTTGGTTTGCCGTATTGGTAATGATGGCAAGTTCTTTAAATGAACTGGGTTTCATTGGCTGGTTCAGTAACCTGATCAAAGTACAGATCGGAGGATTGAGCTGGCAGGTAGCCTTTCCGGTTATTATTGCAGTCTATTTTTTCAGTCACTATATTTTTGCAAGTGCTACCGCTCACGTAGCCGCTATGTATGCAGCCTTGCTGGGTGTAGGCGTTTCTTTGGGAATTCCTCCTATGTTATTGGCGATGATGCTTGGTTTCATGGGTTCAATTTACGGGGTATTGACTCATTACGGCCACGGTCCTGCTCCGGTATTCTTCGGAAGCGGATATGTAGATCTGAAGGTCTGGTGGCTCAGAGGTCTTGAAATAGGAATCGTTCTATTAATCATTTATATGGTTGTAGGAGGATTGTGGATGAAAGTCTTAGGATATTATTAATCATAAAATCAAAAATATGTTATCAACACTGTCAAGAAAAATGCTGATGTGCCTTACCGGACTCTTTTTGGGATTCTTCCTGTTGATTCATTTCCTTGGAAATCTTCAGCTTTTCCTTCCACAAGAGCAGGCGCACCTGCAGTTTAATGCGTATTCGCATTTTTTATCAGGAAATATAGTCATCAAAATAGTTTCTTACGTTTTGTATACCAGTATTATTCTGCATGCTGTAGACGGACTGATTATTACTTTAAAGAATAAAAAATCCGGTGGCGGTTATCAGTCTGACAGACGCGGAAGAGCCAGCAAATGGGCTTCCCGAAATATGGGAATCCTCGGAACATTCATTCTGATTTTCCTGGTGATCCATTTCCAGAACTTCTGGTATATCTACAAATTCGGAAATCCTCCTTTGGATGAGAACGGAAATAAAGATCTCTACATCCTGGTAGTGAATGTCTTTAAAGAATGGTGGTACGTTATCATTTATGTTTTATCAATGATCGCTTTGTGTTATCACCTGATTCATGGAATACACAGTGCTGTAAGAACTCTGGGATTATATCATCCTAAGTTCGTACAATGGTTCAAAACTATCGGAATTGCTTATTCAATCATTATCTGTGTAGGTTTTGCGTTGATGCCCATCTATGTATACTTTACTTACCAATAAACAGAACGGTCATGATTTTAGATTCAAAAATACCACAAGGCCCATTGGAAAATAAATGGGAAAATTATAAAAAGAAAGCAAGACTCGTTAATCCTGCCAACCGTAAAAAGCTGGATGTTATTGTTGTTGGAACAGGACTGGCGGGAAGCTCAATTGCAGCTTCTCTGGGAGAAATGGGCTATAATGTGAAATCATTCTGTTTTCAGGACAGCCCGAGAAGAGCGCACTCCGTGGCAGCACAGGGAGGTGTAAATGCTGCCAAAAACTATAAAAACGATGGCGACAGTGTCTACAGAATGTTTGTAGATACCTTGAAAGGAGGAGACTTCAGAGCCCGTGAAGCCAATGTATACAGAATGGCAGAATGTTCTTTGAACCTCATCGACCAGGCTGTTGCACAAGGTGTACCTTTCGGCCGGGAATATGGCGGATATCTGAACAACCGTTCCTTCGGAGGAGTTCAGGTAAGCCGTACTTTTTATGCGAGAGGACAAACGGGACAACAGCTTCTTCTGGGTGCTTATCAGGCTTTAATGAGACAGGTTGGAAAAGGTTCTGTACAATTGTTTTCAAGACATGAAATGCTGGATCTGGTTACTGTTGACGGTAAAGCCAGAGGAATTATCGTAAGGAATTTAGACACAGGAGACATTGAAAGACATGCAGCCCATGCTGTAATATTAGCAACCGGAGGTTACGGAAAAATCTACTACCTGTCTACCCTTGCCATGGGATGTAACGGCTCTGCCATATGGAGAGCCCATAAAAAAGGAGCATTAATGGCTTCTCCAAGCTGGATTCAGGTACACCCTACTTCGCTTCCTCAATCCGGAGATTATCAGTCTAAACTCACCTTAATGTCTGAATCATTACGTAATGACGGCCGAATCTGGGTTCCGTTAAAAGAAGGAGAAAACAGACCTCCCAATGATATTCCTGAAAATGAAAGGGATTATTATCTTGAAAGAAGATATCCGGCTTTCGGAAACCTTGCTCCAAGGGATATTTCTTCCCGTGCAGCCAAAGAAAGAATTGATGCCGGCTTCGGTATCGGACCTTTGAAAAATGCAGTATACCTTGATTTTTCAAAAGCAATTCAGGAACAGGGAAAAGATAAGATCAAGGAAAAATATGGAAACTTATTCGATATGTATCTTAAAATAACAGGATATGATGCGTATAAAGAACCCATGATGATCTCCCCTTCTGCCCACTTCTCCATGGGCGGACTTTGGGTAGATTATGAACTGATGACTACCGTACCGGGATTGTTTGCTTTAGGCGAGGCTAATTTTGCCGACCACGGAGCCAACAGACTGGGAGCAAATTCCCTTCTCCAAGCTTCTGTAGACGGATATTTCATTGCTCCTTATACGATTGCCAATTATCTGGCTGATGAAATTCACACCGGGAAAATTTCACCGGATACTCCTGAATTTGAACAGGCTGAAAAAGCAGTTAAAAACCAGATCAATGATTTTATCAATATCAAAGGAACTAAAACCGTTGATTATTTCCACAAAACATTAGGAAAACTCCTGTACGATTACTGCGGGCTGGCCAGAAATGAAGAAGGCCTGAAATATGCCATTCAGGAAATCCGAAAACTGAAACAGGAATTCTACAAAGACGTAAGAGTTTCCGGACAGGGAGATCAAATGAATACCGAGCTGGAAAAAGCAGGCCGTGTAGCCGATTATTTCGAAATAGGAGAACTGATGTGCTACGATGCCTTAACCCGTAATGAATCCTGCGGAGCTCACTTCAGAGAAGAATTTCAGACTCCCGATGGAGAAGCCATGAGAAATGATGCGGAATACCAATTTATTTCTGCATGGGCATGGAAAGGTGAAAATGGAGAACCTGAACTGATTAAAGAACCTCTGATCTTTGAAGAGATTCAGCCAACGGTAAGAAGTTACAAATAAAAAACAGAAAATTATGGATTTACATCTTAAGATATGGAGACAGAAAGACAAAAAAAGTGAAGGAAAACTGGTAGGTTATGACCTGAAAGGATTGAATTCTCACATGTCTTTCTTAGAAATGCTGGATACATTAAATGAAAAACTGATCATTGAAGGGGATGAGCCTGTAGAATTTGATCACGACTGCCGTGAAGGAATCTGCGGACAATGTGGGATGATGATTAACGGCATTGCCCATGGTCCATTGAAAAATACAACTACCTGCCAGCTTCATTTACGGTCTTTTAAGGATGGGGAAACCATTCTGATAGAGCCTTTCCGTTCTGAAGCTTTTCCGGTGAAAAAAGATTTAAAAGTAGACCGTTCTGCTTTTGACAGAATTATATCTTCAGGAGGTTTTGTATCGATGAATACAGGTCAGGCACCTGATGCTACTTCCATTCCGGTAACTCACCAGACGGCTGAGGAAGCTTTTGATTCTGCTGCGTGTATCGGGTGTGGAGCATGTGTTGCCACCTGTAAAAACGGAAGTGCAGCTTTATTCACTTCTGCAAAGATCACCCATATGGCACTCCTTCCTCAAGGGAAAGAAGAACGAAGCAAGAGAGTGCTGGATATGGTTGCCCAAATGGATACGGAATTATTCGGGCACTGTTCCAATACGGAAGCCTGCGAAGTGGAATGTCCACAAGGAATTTCTGTACTGAATATTGCCAGAATGAATTTTGAGTATAACAGAGCCTTATTTTTAAGGAAGAAGAATTAAGCTGGAAACACAATAGTAACAGACAAAAAGGCGGATTTGATTAATTTCAAATCCGCCTTTTTTATTTTTTAGAGGTGAAAAAATTCTTTCTATGCATCCATCATCGCGACTACTCTCGCCGGAGCAGCAGAACCACCAACAATCTTCAATGGAAAAACACAGATTTTAAATCCGGATGGAGGTAATGCACTTAGGTTCGTAAGCTGTTCGATGTGTAAATATTCTTTTTCAATGCCTACACGATGGCCTTCCCAGAAGAATTCCGGATCATTAAGTTCTTTAGCTTTCTGAGCCATATATTTTAGAGGAAGATCCCAGCCCCACTGGTCAATTCCCATTACTTTTACGCCCTGATCAATCAGCCATTCTGTAGCTTCTTTGCTCATTCCTGTTCCTTTTTCTACAAAATCAGGAGTACCCATCATTTTATCACGATCAGTTCTGATCAGCACAATATTTCCTTCCTGTATGGTGATTCCGTTTTTGTCGAGATCTTTTTTCAGATCATCTACGGTGATGGCCACAAAATCTTCTTTATGTGTACAGTCGATCACAATTCCGTCTCCATAGCACCACTCCAGCGGAATCTGGTCTATCGTTTTAGCAGGCTTTCCTTCCACTACAGGGCCATAATGCTAGGGAGCATCAATATGTGTTGTAGCATGAAGTCCCATATTTTTGATGGTGTCATCTGCCCAGCCTGTCCAGTTTTTAGGAAAAAGCCTTGACGGAAGCCTCAACGCCAGACGAATCAACCAATGTGATTTTCTATGGGCTTTATGTTTGATTTTCACCCTCATGAACCATGGGTCTCCTGCATTGTACTGAATAGGTTTCGTTAAATCGACAATTTTTGTTTTCATATGACATAGACTAACATATGTTATGCTTCCATGAAATGATCATAACTTTATTCCTGGTTACAACATAGTAATAAAGTTATGATATTATTATGGAACGTAAATTTCTTTTTATACCTCTTTTTCGAAATAAAGTCTGTAATATTTTCCTTTGTCATCTTCACCCATTTCGATTTTTTGTCTGTCTCCGTGGATGTAGATGTGAAAGTTTTTATCCAGTTTAATGATACTTTTAAAGTGTCTCTGCGTCTTTTTTACCGCTGCTTCGCTAATCGGGAATTCTTCAGCGATATTCACCTGCATATCCTGCTCGTAGTCTGTTTTAAAGTTCACGAAACTTTCAATCACATGCTCATCTCCCAATACCTCATTGGCAAATTCATCCAGCTTAAACTCTTCTTTTTCCTTGAAAAAATTGATAGACTTATTCAGGAAATCTGCCTGATCTGCTTTGGAAACTTCAAATTCCTGGGGAAGCTGTTTTGTGATATAATCTTTATACACCATCAGAGCTTCCTGCGTGTGGAAATATTCATCATCACGCTGCTTTACTTTCAGGAAATCTTCGAACCAGTAATACATATCTCCGTTTTTGTTGTTGTCTACTACGGAAAGTACATATCCTGTTTCTTTATTGTTGTTGTAGATCAAAGCCGCTTTATCAATTTTAGATAACCCGATTCCCTGGTCTTTTTCAATATCAAATGTTTCTTCTGCAGGATTTATTTTCAGGAAAGATTCTCTCTTCTCTGTTTTAAAGATCCCGATTTTATCCACCCTGTCAGGACGGTCACTTTCATCTTCAAAAAGAACAATAAAAAGTTCTCCACTCTGAACTCTTGGATTTTCTGCCGCTTCAAAAAGGTGTTTGGCAATATTCTCAGATTCCCAGATAAACTTGGATTTATCATCAAAAATCTCAGATACCGCGCTGTAAACCGGATTATTCACCAGATAAGTATCACTGTAAAAATGAAAAGTTTCTTCCGATTTAAAAGAACCTAAAAAGTAGTCTTCAAGCATTTCTGCCATTCCTTCTTCCAGCTTCAATTCCTCCTGGGAAAGTGTCAGCGAATCTCCGTTGATCTTATTTCCGACTCTGTGTACTATTATTTTTGAAAACATTTTTCTGAATATTTGGACTGCAAAGATATTCATTCTTATCCTTACTGCGAAAACTAAAAAATGTCATTTTGTACTACATTATTGTTACCACCCTCTGCCATTCTGAATGAAATGAAATGTAGTGAAGAATTTCATAAAATTGAATTTCAATAAGATTCTTCCTTCGTCAGAATGACAAAAAACCAAATTATTTGATCTTTGAGGGAAAGGAATTCTCCGTCGTTCATTTGTGATGGTAGATAGCATAAGTTTCTGTCTTTCATTTCCAAATTGATAAGACCCTTATCATTTTGACATGCTTTTTTGTTTTAAAAACTCAGCAACAAAATCATAATGATTTAAATATCAATAATTTAAACAATACATATTTCTAACGGAATACCATTGGCATCATGATTTGAAAACATAGAAAAATGGACTTAAAAACTTTAAACAGAATCGACAAGCTCAGAAGATTAAAAAGCAGAGGCCCGGCAACTCCAAAATGGCTGAAACCTTATCATATGCTCTTTTTCGCTTTTTTAACCATTTTTATTTTTGGTGCCTTCATCAAAATGCTCGAATACTATCACCATTAACATATAATACGATGAACTATTTACAAGCCGTAAAGGAAATCACCGATGTGGTTCCCGACTTTGAAAGGGAAATAAAAGAAATTAAAATTCAAAACTCATACAGCATCATACGCACTTTCACGGAGCGTATTAAAAATATGATCCGCCAAAATGACAGAAATCTGCTGTTCAGAAGTTTACAGAAAATGGACAAAATATACACGGACGGAGATACGATATTAAAAAATGCTATTGAGACCACTTTTATCTATTCTCTGGACAATTGTACCGCTTTCTGCAGTGAAGAATACAGAAAAGTGATTTTTAGTCATATTTCTGACAACCTTCAGAAGGTGTATTCAAGACAAATTTACAGCCACGGCATATAAATGTTTTGTTACATTGTTCATCCGTTTCATTACAAAGTGTTTAAATTAAACAAAAACCAAAATAACTCACAATCAACAGATTATGAAAAACAAAATAAGACGAATTTCAGATTGGAAAACCTGGAAAACCACTACTAACAGACACAATACAGAGATATTGCTTACTCACATCGCCGTGATCGTAGGAGTATTTATTTTTGCAGCCTGTCTTTAAATTTTGGTATACATTTAGCTGCAATATAAAGTGTTTGAAAAATTCTTAATTATGATGAAAGTACAAATGCAAACTATTAATCAAAAAATAGCTGTTGAATACTTAAAATTTTTCTATCCGCCACTTCGCCATGAGATCACCCAGTTGTCTGTACAGGACAATTTCGCCGGAATCATGCAGGCTACCGTGAATTATCTGAAGCACCTGCTGCAGGAATCAAAGATCAATATCATTGCCCATCACATCAAACTGATGGACTGGATCTACAGAAACGGGAATTCTTATGTAAGAACCATGATTGAAAACCTGTTTGTAAGATCTTTCGAAAGTTTCAAAAAACATGCAAAGATCCAACATTGGAAACTTCTTTACCAATATATGCCTGTCAGCTTCCAGATCATTTATAATGAACAGCAGAAGCAGGATCAGATGTATTTTGGAAAATAAATTAAGCTAAAGGGCGAAAAGGTAAGTGTTTATTTACCTTTTCACCTTTTTATTTTTTACTTTTGCTAAATTATAATTTCCACTCTATTCCGTTTCACTAGTAGGCGTGAAACCTCTTTTTATAAAAATATACCATGAAATACTCTTTTTATGCCCTGATGATGGCATTGTCATTGATATCGTGCGAAAACAACGATAATATAATTGATGATCCGAGACCTGTTGATAAAGAAGTTTACTCATTTCAATTTAAAAGCTATACTGTAAAAAATACAGTGCTGTACAAAGGATCAAACGGAGAAAAATCTACACCGGACGAATCTTATCTCAACAATTACTGGAGTATGTACCAGGAACCTGCCTGGGAAAAAATAACCCTTGATCTTAAAAACAAAACGATAAAATTATTACCAGAAAACTCAACTACAGATTTCACCTATAGTTTTACCATCGTAAATGACTCCGTATTAATCAAAGAAAATAACAATAATAAACCATCTTATATTGGTGATTTCAATAAAAACACCTCCTTGTTCACTTTAAAAAGAACATACAGATACGTTAAAAAAGTACCCCGAAATGACCATGACGCACTATTCATTACTAAAAGCGCTCATTTTGGGACAACTCAATACGAAAATATTTTTGGAAATATTTTTACCACTCCTTCTGAAATGATCAAAACAGGAGATCAGGTTTTATGGACCAATATTGAATATTCTTATAAAGAATTATAATCAATACATTAATTTATATAATAAAAAAATCCCTTCAATAAATTTTAGGCTGGCTTTCAATAGTATTGCTTATGATTATGTTTTATGCTGCAGCTGACTGTAAATATTATGGATCAGTCCGTCTGCTACAGAGATTTTAGGAACAAAAATTCTGTTAATATCAGACCATGACATCACATTGTTGAAAATTCCCAGTGCATGTACCAGTACGTCTGCACGGTCTTCTCTAAGATTGTAGTTGGTCATTCTTTCTTCTACGGAAAGTTCATTGAATTCTTTGTAAACCTTTTTCAGGTGAGACAAAGACATAGGTTTTCCGTCTTTGGTTTTACTCATAGAGAATACTTTGTTGATGTTTCCTCCTGATCCGATGGCAACAATTGGTTTTTTACTGACAATATTTTTCTTGATTTCATCCTTCATTTCTTTCCAGTTGTCCATTGTAACAAGATTGTTGAGAAGGCGGATCGTTCCGATATTGAAGGATTTTTCATAAACCATTTTGCCGTTTTCATAAAAGGTAAGCTCCGTAGAACCGCCGCCCACATCAATGTATAAATAGGCAAATTCTTTGTCAAGACCTTCTGCAACATGATTTTCGTAGATCAAAGTGGCTTCTTCATCACCAGAAATAATTTCGATATTGATTCCTGAGGTATCTTTTACCAGATTGATAATTTCATTACCATTGGCAGCATCACGCATAGCACTGGTAGCACAGGCTCTGTAGTGGTCTACTTTATATATTTTCATCAGGTCACTGAAGATTTTCATGGAATCAATGACCATTTTTTCTCTTTCCGGACCTATCTTTCCTATGGTGAAAACATCCATTCCCAGTCTCAGGGGAATTCTGAGAAGGTTTAGCTTGATGAACTCAGGCTTTCTGTTATTGATCTTTACTTCATTGATAAGAAGGCGGGCTGCATTACTCCCTATGTCTATCGCTGCTATCTTCATTTTTTGCTTGTTTTAGCTTTTAAATATTTATAGGTTTCTATTTGTGATCGGCATTCGTGTTTATCATTTCTTACGTATTCATTGCTCAGTTTTTTGTCTAAAATCCTTGCTTTTACGTTATCCTTAAGCTGTATGTCCAGAATCTCTTTTAATTCCTTCTTAAGGTTTTTGTCAGTAATTTTAGCGGCTGCTTCAATTCTGTAATCAAGGTTTCTTGTCATCCAGTCTGCTGAAGAAATGTACATATCTTCGGACCCTTTATTGTAAAAATACATTACTCTGGCATGTTCCAGGTATTCGTCTACAATACTGATGGCTTTTATTTTTTCTTTGAATTCCTTTTGGTTTACGGCACAATAGATACCTCTTACAATCATTCTGGTTACCACCCCGGCCTTAGCAGCTTCATATATTTTTTCAATCAGAGCACGATCACTCATTGAATTTACTTTAACGATGATTTCTGCTCTTCGGCCTGCTTTGGCTTCTTCAATTTCTTTATCAATATGGTGAACAATCTTTTCACGCATAAACTGAGGGCAAACTAATAAATTTTTACAAGTTTTCAAAATAGGAATAAAGTCATCTTTCGGTTTTTTCAATACATTGAAGACTTTATTGATATCCGCCATGATGCCGCGGTCAGCAGTCAGCAGCAGATGATCACCATATATTCTGGCTGTTTTTTCGTTGAAATTCCCGGTACTTACAAAACCGTACTGTATGGTTTTATTGTGTGCTCTCTTTTTGATGACACAAAGTTTAGCGTGTACTTTTTTATTAGGAATGCCAACAAGAACGGTAATCCCTTCAGGTTCCAGCATATCTTTCCATTTCAGATTGGATTCTTCATCAAATCTTGCCTGAAGTTCCAGCATTACCGTTACTTCTTTACCATTTCTGGCAGCGTAGATCAGAGCATTAATGATTTTTGAGCTGCTTGCCAGACGATACGCTGTAATTTGTATTGATTTTACATCCGGATCCATAGCAGCTTCACGAAGAAGATCAATCACCGGATTGTACTTGTGGTAAGGGAAAGTAAGAAGTACATCTTCTTTTAAAATAACATCTGTCACTCTTTCTCCATGTTCAAAAGCCTGATGGGTAAAAGAAGTTCTTTCCACAGGTCTTTCATACTTTTCAAAAACATCGGGGAAATCCATGAAATGTTTGAAATTGTGAATTTTTCCTCCGGGAATGATACTGTCTTTTTTAGTCAGGTTCAGTTTTCTGATAAGGAGCTCCAAAAGGGCTTTATCCATATCTTTATCAAAAACAAAACGGGTAGGTTTCCCTTTTCTTCTGTTTTTAAGTCCTTTTTCTATTTTTTCTGCGAAGTTGGTTCTGATATCATTATCCAGATCCAGCTCGGCATCTTTTGTTACTTTAAATGCATTGGCCGCAAATTCATCATACCCGAAATAAGAGAATATATGGGGCAGATTGAAAGTAATCACATCTTCCAACAGCATTACATTTCTTTCTTCAGGATCTTCCGTTGGCAGCAATACGAATCTTCCTACAAAACGGGAAGGAATTTCAATAATTGCATAATTACTGGAATACTGCCAGTCTTTTTTTCTCATGGCTACTCCCAGATAAAGACTTTTGTCTCTCAGATAGGGCATAGGCGTATTTTCGTGAAGAAGAATCGGAATCACATTGGCTTCTACTATTTCATCGAAATATTCTCTGACAAATTCTTTTTGTTTTGCAGTCAGATTTTTGGAATTTTTAATGGAAACTTTATGATCAGCCATTTCGGTCTGGATCTTTTTCCATGTTTTATCGAAATTCAGCTGTTGTCTCATTACAACTTCATTGATTCGCTGAAGGATTTTGCTGGGCGGCTGATAGAACGATTCAGCAATTACTTTTTCCTTGAAATCCATGGCACGCTTTAATCCGGCAACACGCACTCTGAAAAATTCATCTAAATTGTTGGAGAAAATTCCAAGGAAACGTATTCTTAAATGTAAGGGAACTTTTTCATCCATGGCTTCCTGTAAAACTCTTTCATTAAAGGCAAGCCATGTAATATCTCGGGGATTAAAGTGTATTGACATTCTAAATGTGTATGTTTTATCAAAAATAATAATTCGCAAAGATTCTTCCTCTATTTCTTAGGTTAAACTTTGATTAATTTTTGAAGATTGGTGAATTAACCGATGAGATTGATGGTAATCACATTGATAATCTGTGTGTTTTTGTACGATTGATATTGATAAGATCTTCTTTTTATGGAGAAAATGATAGAATATATCTGATGAGCCATGACAGTTTATGGTTTTTATATAGAAAACCATAAGAAAAAATCTCAAAATAACAGTTAAAAGCACTATAAGTCCTATTGGTGGCATTCTGATAAATTTTTGCAGGAAAAAATTTCCATATTGAATCATACGAAACCCCATTTTATCAGGGTTTTTATTTTTATTGTGTCATTTTGTCATAATTTTTCAAATGGTACAGATATTGAGAAATTGAGAGTGTAAATAAAATTAAAAATAGAAAAAATATAAAATATTATGAGTAAAATAATTGGAATTGACTTAGGAACAACCAACTCTTGTGTTGCTGTAATGGAGGGTAAAGACCCTGTTGTAATTCCTAACGCAGAAGGTAAAAGAACTACTCCTTCTATCGTAGCTTTTACGGAAGACGGAGAAAGAAAAGTAGGTGATCCTGCAAAAAGACAGGCTGTAACGAATCCAACAAAAACGGTTTACTCTATCAAAAGATTTATCGGAACACACTTTAAAGATGATGCTTCTGAAATCACAAGAGTACCTTATAAAGTAGTTGCCGGGCCAAACGATACTGTAAAAGTAAAAATCGACGATAGAGAATATACTCCACAGGAAATTTCTGCAATGACTCTTCAGAAAATGAAGAAAACTGCTGAAGATTATCTTGGACAGGAAGTAACAAGAGCAGTAATTACTGTTCCTGCCTACTTCAACGATGCACAGAGACAGGCTACGAAAGAAGCGGGTGAAATTGCAGGTCTTAAAGTGGAAAGAATTATCAACGAGCCTACAGCAGCAGCATTAGCGTACGGTCTTGATAAAAACCATAAAGATCAGAAAATTGCAGTATATGACCTTGGAGGTGGTACTTTCGATATCTCAATCCTTGATTTAGGAGACGGTGTATTCGAAGTATTATCTACAAACGGTGATACACATTTAGGAGGTGATGACTTTGATGATGTGATCATCAACTGGATGGCTGACGAATTCAAAGCTGAAGAAGGGGTAGATTTAAAAGCTGATGCCATTGCTCTTCAAAGATTAAAAGAAGCAGCTGAAAAAGCAAAAATTGAGTTATCTTCTTCTCCTCAGACTGAGATCAACCTACCTTATATCACCGCTACAGCTACAGGTCCTAAACACTTAGTGAAGACTTTAACAAAAGCTAAATTCGAGCAATTATCTGCAGATCTTGTAAGAAGATCTATGGAGCCTGTTGCGAAAGCATTAAAAGATGCTGGCTTATCAACTTCTGATATCGACGAAGTAATCCTGGTAGGTGGTTCTACAAGAATCCCGATCATCCAGGAAGAAGTAGAAAAATTCTTCGGTAAAAAACCATCTAAAGGTGTTAACCCGGATGAGGTTGTAGCAATTGGTGCAGCAATCCAGGGAGGTGTATTGACAGGTGATGTAAAAGATGTATTACTCCTTGACGTTACTCCACTTTCTTTAGGTATCGAAACAATGGGTTCTGTATTCACTAAATTAATTGAAGCGAACACTACGATCCCAACTAAAAAATCTGAAGTATTCTCTACAGCTTCTGACAACCAGCCGGCTGTAAGTATCAGAGTAGGGCAAGGTGAAAGACCAATGTTCAATGATAACAAGGAAATCGGTAGATTTGATCTTCAGGATATTCCACCAGCACCAAGAGGAGTTCCTCAAATTGAAGTAACATTCGATATTGATGCTAATGGTATCCTAAGCGTATCTGCTAAAGACAAAGGAACTGGTAAAGAGCAGTCTATCAAAATCCAGGCTTCTTCAGGTCTTTCTGACGAAGAAATCGAAAGAATGAAGAAAGAAGCTCAGGAAAATTCTGCAGCAGATGCTAAGAGAAAAGAAGAAGTTGAAATCTTCAACAAAGCTGACGGATTGATCTTCCAGACTGAAAAGCAATTGAAAGAATTCGGTGAAAAACTTTCTGCTGACAAAAAAGCAGCAATCGAAGCAGCTCACACAGAATTAAAAACAGCTTTCGAAGCTAAAAATGCTGATGACGTAAAAGCTAAAACTGAAGCGTTAGATGCAGCTTGGATGGCCGCTTCTGAAGAATTATATGCAGCAGGTCAACAGCCAGGTGCTGATGCGGGTGCAGGAGCTCAGAACGCAGGTGGAAACGCCGGAGCTGAAGATGTACAGGATGCAGACTTCGAAGAAGTAAAATAATTATTGATTACCAATACTAACAAATAATAAAAACCGCTTTAAACATTCGTTTAAAGCGGTTTTTTATACACAGACTTTTCATTTTTTGTTACAAATTCTACTCCATATCCGGTTCACAAATTTCCCAACTTCAATGAATCTAATAAAATAATATTCAGAATAAGATTAAAAATATGTAAATTTAAATCAATATGATTGATAAAAATATTCTTATACGCTAAGTTTGTTTCATATTTAATTGATTTGGTGGTTTTTTATAAAAAATTTTTATTTTAGCATTCAATGAAATACTTTAAATATATATTTCAACATTTAACTGTTGTTGGGTTCTTTTTCTCATCTGTTTTGTTATTTTCTCAAAATCTAAAATATAGAGAGTATGATTCGATTCTCTTGAATAAACCTAAAGAAATGGGCAAAAATAATATCCCGAGAGAAAAAATTATTCTTTGGAATAAGGAGATGTTAGAAAAAATGAAAAAAGAAAATTATGCGAGAGGAATAATTTGGGCTCATATTAATATTGCAAATCAAAGCTGGAATTTAGGAAATGCAGAAGAAAGTATAAAAAATCTAAATATAGCAGAGAGCATATTACATAAAAACGAAAATGAGATTGATTTTTTTACAATTGCTAAGCTCTATCAGGAATATTCACAGGCTTATTATATTATGAAACTGTACGATACAGGTCTGAGGTATAATTCGAAAGCAGGGTATTATGGAAATAAAATTGAGGATAAAGATAGAAAGGAAAAATTTTTATCTTACGTTTATACTTCACGGGCAAACTATCTTTATGAGAAAAAAGATCTGGATTCAGCGCTCTATTATTTAAAGCAATCATCTTCATTATATGAAAGCTTAAGTGCAACCTCTAAAATTGCGAATCATTATATCGAATATCAACCCAGTCAAAATTCAGCTAAAATTTATCTGGATCAGGGAATGGATATAATAAATACAAACAAACATGAACCTAACAGCTATCAGATATCTGTATTTTATTACTACTATGCACAATATTTTTTTAAGGAAAAAAACTATGAAAAGGCAATTGTATATTTAAATCAGGCTCTTCAGTACAATAAAAAATTAAAAACTGTTGAGCATACTAAAAATATATACAAGCTTTTAATATCATGCTATAAAAATGCCGGAAATTTAGAAAAGGAAAAAGAATATCTGGAGTATTATATAAAATTAAAAGACAGCTTGGAAAACTCACAAACCAAAGGAGTAGATCTGTCTATAAAAACAATAGAAAGAGAAAAAACAGAAGAAAATAAATCTTTCAAAAAAACAGTATTCATCTATAGCAGCGTTGTAGTTTCTTTGAGTTTAGTATTACTGGTCTATTTATATTATCAGAATAATAAAAAAAAGAAGGTGATATTAGAAAGCAAGGAAATAATTTCCAGAAAAGAAGATGAAACTAAAGTATTGGAGAGAAGAATTTCAGGAGTGCATGAAGATTTAATTCAATTGGCTAAAAATAATGATATTAGCTTTTTGGAAAAGTTTCATGAAGTTTATCCGAATGTTTCTCAAAAACTGTTAGCAATCAATCCGGATTTAACTAAAGATAATCTTGCATTCTGTGCTTTAATCTGGTTAGGATTTTCTTCTAAAGACATTGCTGAGTTTACTTTTATGCAGCACAGATCCGTACAAATAAAAAAGAGCAGATTGAGAAAAAAACTCAACCTCGGATCAGATATAGACCTATATCAATTCCTTAAGTCTCTTGTAGATAATTAATGAAATGATATCTGTTTTAAATCATATTGTATTTACTTTTTGCCCTTTTGAAGGGGGATATGATATTAGCTTATCCCCAAAAAGTAAAACCCAATGATTTCTTATATAAACTTATTGCCTATCCTTTTAGTCATAATAGCTTCGACAGGCTCATCCTGACAAAGCTTAAAAATTTCGGCTGGTATTTGAGCTGTCACCCTGAGCCTGTTGAAGGGCTATCAATAAGAAAACCTTTGTTAATGAGTAATCTCGGGTAATTAATTAGAAGGATAAGTCAATAAAGTTAAAATATTGTATTTATTAAATCTATAAAATAAAGAACTCTCGAAGCTTGCTTCGAGAGTTCTTATTAATTGTAATTATTGATCTTTTATATTAATTATCTTTAGCAAAAAGTGTAGCACCCATTGTAGCTTTACCCCAGTTAAAGTTTGCTCCTGAGGCTGACCACATATTAAACCTAACTGGAAAGTTTGTACCTTCAACATATCCGTTTAAAGTATAGGTTGCTGTAACAGGAAAAGCATTGGTGTTGGTATAGGTTTCGAAAAATTTTCCAGAGAGGGAAATCATTTGGGAACCAACAGGAGTACTTGATCCTTCAGTAACTGTAAATTTTCTTGATCCTTCTTGCGCTTCTACTCCATTTCTTAGAAATCGCACCCCATAGTAACCACGTTGAGTTGTACCCGAATTTGTAGTACCTATTGGAACATTATAATCTATCACAATTTTAACTGTGCTATTAGCTGGAATTGTAACAGGAAGAGATAAGCCAAGATCTATATTATCTACAATATTACCAATACCTACTGCTACCTGATCTACCGGAACTGTTGCAACATCTGTAGAAACATCTAAAAGTTGATAATCAGTTGTTTGAGGAGCTAGTTTAGTCCATCTTGGAGCTGCAGATGTTCCTGAATTGTAATAAATTCCCATTCCATAAGGGGCCATTGATGAATTGTTATTATAAACCAAAAGTCCGTTCGCAGGAGTGGGAACAGTAGCGGCATCTGTTGTTGATGTTAATAATACCTTCGGCAGCAGAAATCCCCTGTTGATCCCATTGAGATCCAGTATAGCAGATGCATGGGGAGTGGGAGTATTTACTCCTATACTTCCGGTACTGGTTATAAGAACTCTTTGTGTGTTATTGGTAATAATACTAACAGGATCTGCTGTGGCTGCACCTATGTCTATACCAGTACCGTTGCCTGTTGTTGTAACGAATGCTTTTCCACTATCATTTATATACATACTTAGAGCAGCACTGCCCCCGGTGGCTACAAATGATCCTCTTGAAGAGCCGGTTGCTCTTACAATACCTTCAGTACCAGTTGTTCCAACAGATACGCTGTTGGATCCATTGGTGAAAGAAAGGGAATTTCCGGCAGTTGTAACCACTCTGTTTCCCGCAAGAGTACCGTTTACGGTATAAATATTAGCCGGAGTGGCTCCAACGGCGCCTCCATCGGTAGATCTCCAGAATGAATTACTGAAAACAAATTCCAGTATTTGATTATTAGGAACAGTTACGCCGTCCAGTGTAGCCCCAAATCCACCTGTAGTGTTGTTATAGACAATAAGTCGCTGGCCGGGGTTGGGAGCAGCAGGTGCCGTAATAGCTACATTTGCTGTAGCAGCCCCGGTAAGCTGTACCTGGCTCACATTGGCCGGAATAGTAACGGCATTAGCAGTAACGGCTAAAGCGGTTTCACGGTTGGTAATAGCTCCATTTACATCAAGAGTTGTTCCGGGAGAAGTTGTATTGATTCCTACATTTCCTCCGGAATCAGCAGTTATTCTCCTTACGTTATTGGTAAGAATATTTACAGGATCTGCTGAGAATGCGCCTATGTCCATCCCTGTGTTATTACCGGATGTCATCATCACTGTTTTTCCGTTATCATCCGCATACACTGTTAAACTATTGCCTCCTCCGGTTGCCAAAAGCGATCCTCTTGAAGAGCCGTTTGTTCTCACAATACCTTCAGTACCCGTTGTTCCAACGGACACGCTATTGGATCCATTGGCAAAAGAAAGGGAATTTCCGGCAGTTGTAACCACTCTGTTTCCTGCAAGTGTACCGTCTGCGGTATAAATATTAACCGGAGTGGCTCCAGCTGAGCCTCCATCGGTAGATCTCCAGAATGAATTACTGAAAACAAACTCCAGCGCTTTCCCATTAGGAATAGTAACGCCGTCTAGCGTAGCATCAAATCCACCTGTAGTATTGTTATAGACAATAAGTCGCTGACCAGGGTTAGGAGCAGCAAATGCAGAAATGGCCACCGTTCCTGTAGCAGCTCCGGTAAGCCGTACCAAACTCACATTAGCAGGAACAGTAACCGCATTAGCAGCAACGGCTAAAGCAGTTTCACGGTTGGTAATAGCTCCGTTTACATCCAATGTGGTACCCGGAGTGGTAAGGCCCAGTCCCAGATTACCATTAGAAGTTGTCACAAGGTCATCCTTAGCCTGAGCGGCTGTAGGTACTCCGGTTGTTGGGTTATTTTTTAACCCATCAATGTTAAATACTCCCTGAGGATTGGTTGTATTAATCCCCACCTGTGATTTTGCCACAAATGAAAAAGTGGTAAGCAATCCTGCTAGTAATAAATTTTTTTTCATAATGTATGGTATTTGAATTTAAATTAGACTAAGATTTTCTTTTATAAAAGCTCTATATTAACTTCGAGCATCCTTATGTTTTATATTTAATATTGACTAATAGGGTAATAGTTTTAGTTTGTAGTATTGAATGTTTTAATTAAAATGAGTATTTGGTGTAATTGATTTCATTGTTACGTATCCATATGAATGAAATCGCTTAAGCTTTAGAAAAATTACTGAGGTCAGAAGTAATATTGAAAAAGGCTGAAAATATTATATGAACCTGAGTAAATGAATTTATTATTATTTTCCTGTTTTAAATTTTATAAGGCAAAACTAAGGTTTATTGCAGATTGTATTATATTTTTCACATACAGCAAAAATGCATCATGTGTGCATTATATATACATCTTATATACATCAACTTGTGTTATTTTTATATTTTTTTTATTTTTTTTATCCTTTTTATGTGAAATAATTAATCTATTGTAACTTTTTTCTCTTTATATTTAAATCTTAAAAAGCGGTATTGTTAGAATTCATACTCAATTTCTTTTTTTTAGATAATAAAAAATTCTCTTCAATAAGTATTTTGAAGAGAATTTTTTTTTTGGATATTCCGGTAGACTTATTTATTTTATTCTTTACTGCTATGGAACGGATGAAGCTTTTGCAGCTTCGGTACTGCTGTCTCCAGGATTATAATTAGTAATACTCAAGCCTAGTAATTTATTAATATAATCAGTGCTAAAGGGAAGAAGTATTGATGGTATGAAACAACAAATAAATAAAATTAAAAATACTTTGTCTGGTAGTATACCTTAAAATAATAATAGCTTATTCTTTCTTTAAAAATTGAAATACAGCGTATCCTTATTGTCTATAATCAAAGTATTTATAACGGGCAGAATGCTCTTCTTTAATGAGGAAATGAAGATGCTATACCAGTTATAAACAGGCGGAACAGCAATTTTGAGTTGCTTTCCTGCCTGTTTTTTTTACAAGATATTTTTCTGAGAATTGTAAGATTTGAATTCGTTCTCAAATGTTCTCACCATCTGTGAATCTGTTTCGTAATTCTTACCTTAGCCTTTTCACAGAAACCTGTGTGACAGGACCCTGACCTGTACTTCCCAGACTTTGAGACCTCCATATTGTGTTTTCAGTATTTGCACCTCTGAATGAATAGGTAGTTGAAGCAAACATCGGAATCGAAGTAATTAAAGTATAAGTTTGTAGTTGTTTTGCTGCTGCTGAATAATAGTCATTAACCCGGGCAACCCAACGGTTGGTTCCGTTATCCCATATTCCTATTACTGGAGTTGTTCCACCCGTGTTGTTATCTACCCATAGTTGTACATTCATTGTAACCAGATAGATCCCATCAGCTGATACTTTAAAAGAATTGCCGGTAAGTGTACCCGTATATAGGTTTTCGTTGTCTATAATTTCATTGGTTAAACTTCCCACAGATACTGCGGACGTGGCACTAGGATCACCAGCTATAATAAAGTCATTGGCCATTTGTACGGATATTTCCTGAGCTACTATAAACTGGCCGTTTACAGCAATTATAGTTCCTGTGGCGTTCGGAACACCGGCCAGAGTCTGCCATGAAGGGGCAACTCCAGGACCATTGGATTTAAGAACCTGGCCTGCAGTACCAGGATTTCCCGCAGTGGAGGCTGTGCCTCCTACATTTAATTCGTTGGTAATCTGAACAGTACCATTTACATGTAGATCCTCCTGTGGAGTTGATGTTCCTATACCCACATTTCCCCCGGAATCAACGGTCATTCTTTGGGTGTTATTGGTAAAAACATTAACAGGAATTGCTGTGCTGGATCCCATATCCAAGCTGGTACTATTTCCATAAGCACTGACTATTGCTTTTCCATTATCATTTGCATACACCGATAAAGTTGCAGCGCCTCCATTGGCAAGAAATGATCCTCTTGAAGAACCTTTTGCTGCAACAATACCTTCAGTCCCAGTCGTTCCAATAGTCACATTATTGGCTCCGTTTGTAAAAGCCAGTGAATTTCCTGCGGTAGTAACCACCCTGTTTTCCCCAAGAGTACCGTCTGCTGTATAGATATTAGTGGGAGAAGCTCCAGCTGAGCCTCCATCGGTAGACCTCCAGAATGAATTACTGAAAACAAACTCCAACGCTTTGCCGTTAGGAACAGTAACGCCATCCAGCGTAGCCCCAAATCCTCCAGTAGTGTTATTATAAATTATCAGTCTCTGACCGGCATTCGGAGCTGCCGGAGCCGTAATGGTTACTGTTCCTGTAGCAGTGCCGGTAAGCCGTACCAAACTCACATTAGCAGGAACTGAAACGGTATTACCAGCAACGGGTAAAGCGGTTTCACGGTTGGTAATGGCTCCGTTCACATCCAATGTGGTACCGGGAGCGGTAAGACCCAGTCCCATGTTACCATTAGACGTCATTACCAGATCATCTTTAGCCTGAGCGGCCGTAGGCACTCCTGTTGCTGGATTATTTTTTAACCCGTCAACATTGAATACTCCCTGAGGATTAGCTGTATTAATTCCCACTTGTGATTTTACCACCAGAGAAAAGGTGGTAAGCAAGCCTGCTAATAATAAATTTCTTTTCATAATGTATGGTATTTGAATTTAAATTAAACTAAGATCTCCTTTTATCGATCAAAGGCTCTGTAATAACTGCAGAGCATCCTTATGTTTTATATTTATATATTGAGTAATAGGCTATAGTTTTAATTTGTAATATTTGATATTTGTAAAATGAATTTTTGGTGTAATTGATTTCATTGTACATAATCATATGAATGAAATTTCTTAAGCTTAAGAAAATAACTAAGGCCAGAAATTATATTGAAAAAGGCTGAATCATCTGAACCTGAATATAAATGAATTTGTTGTTATTTTTGTGATTTGGATTTTATTAAAGCAAAACTAACGCTTATTCCAGATTGTAGTATATTTTACACGTACAGCAAACATGCATCATGTGCATATTGCATATACATCATATATGCATTATTCCAGTATTTTTTTATCCTTTTTATGTGAAATAATTAATCTGTTATACCTTTTCTATTTAAATCTTAAAAAACTGTGTTGTTAGAATTCATATTCAATTTTTTTTATATAATAAAAAAACCTCTTCAAAATACTTATTGAAGAGGATTTATTGTTTGGGATATATTCCGGTAGACTGATTTATCTTATTCTTTACTACTATGGAACAGGTGAAGCTGTCGCTGCTCCGGTACTGCTGCCTCCAAGATTATAACCACCATCACCCAAAGTGGTCATTTGTTCGTTGGAAATGATCAGCAATCTGATTCCCCATACGAATGTACTTCCTGATGAAGTAGTTGCATTAGGAACATCAGCATATATTCTCCAGGTTCCGTTCTGCGAAAAGGTATAGATATCCGGCACCTGAAAATCAAAACTGGTAGAACCGTTACCTTTAAAGCCGGCATCGGTGGAGCTATGATTGTTGGTGTCAAATCCCACAACAATAGCCGTATATTTATTTACTGGTATTTTGGTATCAAAATTAGATACAAAATCTCCATTTGGATTTGTAAAGGTGTAGTATTTAAAGTACATTTTTGAAACAGGTCCTATTTTCCCCCAGTCAGGAGCTGAACTTGTTCCTCCGTTATAGTAAATTCCTTCTCCCTGAGGTGACATGGCTGTATTATTGTTATAGACCAGAAGCCCTTTTGCTGGTGCGGGAACAGTGCTGGCATCCGATGTGGAGGAAAGAGATACTCTAGGTAACAAAAGACCTTTATTGCTGGAGCTTATATCCAGTAAGGCAGAGCTGTCCGGTATGCCTGTCCCTACCCCTACATTCCCGGAAGGAGTAATTACCACTTTTGCACTATTGTTTGCCATCAGATTCAGATTATTTGAAGTAGTAGTCCCCAAGTAACCCGATCCTCCACCAATATAGGTTTTCAGATTGATCGTTCCATTGGTGTGATTCAAACCGAAGCTATTATCAGGGGTACTGATAGTAAGTTTGGTATCAGGAGTAGTGGTGCCGAGACCTACACGGTCATTGGCCGCATCCACTGATAAGGTACTTCCATCTACAGAAAATGCATTGGTTTGTGTTCCTGTAAAGGCAAGGGTGCTGGCTCCCTGTGTAACGGTACGGTTTCCTGTCAGAGTGCCATCCGTGTTATAAATGTTGGAAGATGCAGGTGCAGCCGGTAAAACTTTCCATGTTGCCACTCCATTGGCATCAGAGGTTAAAACCTTATCTGTACCTTGTGTTCCGTCTACAATCTTTAATGCTCCGCTTGTACCGGATTCAATTTGAAGCTTATTGGTAGGATTCGTTGTACCAATACCAATGTTTCCTGAGGATTTAATAGTCAGTCTTGGTGCAAAGTCTGTAGCATTTCTGGTGGAAAACTGTAAGCCGGCATAACTGTTGGCAGCATCGCGGTCAATACCTGTAATGCTGGCCCCGGAAAGTCCTGTTTCAGATGTTGATGGAATAAAACCCAGCTCAGCAAACTGGCCACCGGTACCATTTAAATTATACAAAGTAATATTTCTTGATACTCCTTGTGCACAAGGAGCACCACAATTCTCAATTCCCGCAGAAATGGTATTGGTTGTTGCTCCTGCGTTATTTTGAACAGACAGGGAAGAAGAAGGGGCTATGGTACCAATTCCTACTCTGCTATTCGCGGCATCCACAGAAAGGTTTTTCCCGTTTACAGAAAATGCATTAGTCTGTGTCCCTGTAAAGGCCAATCTATTAGCTCCCTGTGTAACAGTACGGTTGCCTGTAAGAGTTCCGTCTGTATTATAAATATTACCTGTTACAGTATTTGCCGGATTATGTAGCTTTACCCAAGCTGTTCCATTGTAATAATAGTATCCTACAACATCTATATTTAAAGCAGTCCCGGTTTGTGTTCCTGTACTTACATTATTTACATAGATCAATGTTGATGACGGAACTCCGGTCATACTCTGAGCTTTTTGTCTGTCTACTCTTGGGATGAGGAGGCCTTCCACTGCAGGACCTGTACCTGTGCTGTTTTTAGCTGCTACTTCAAGAGTTGCGCCAGGGGTTGATGTATTAATCCCCACCTGTGATTTTGCAACCAATGAAAAAGTAGTGAGCACACTTGCTAGTAATAATTTTTTTTTCATAATATATAATAAATTTAAATTAATATTTATTTGTGTTGATAGTTCTATCATTGAAGTTGAATGTCCTAATATGCTTATGCATTATTTCATTTTTAAATCAGCTGGCAAAAGTAATACCTGGTGGAGTTTGTAATTTGATTTATATATACATCATAGGTACAATATGTATACATTTTACATACATCATATGGTATTTTTGTTAAAAAAAGAAGATTGATATATGGAAAAATTATTAATAAATTAATACGTATGAATGTGATTTATTTTCTGTGTGCTGTATGTTCTCAGTTATCTTATTGTGTTTCTAATAATTCACTTAAAAAACTAAAATATAAATTGATTGCAAAGATAATTTTGAACTATTCCGGTATTGACTGATCTATTCATTGTTTGATGTGTTGTTATGATTCAGTAAGCTCCCTGTACTATTTTTGCAATAAAATCCTGTTGAAATATGGAACGTTTTTTAAGATTTCCACAGCTGGATTTCCTTTGCTTTAATGAAATTCAAAACATTAACAAAAAATTGGCAACTAAGAATCCGTCTTTTTATCGCGTTAATGCATGATGTTGTATTTTTGATGTATCATATTATCATGTGCTTTTTCTGCATTTTTCTTAACCTTACTGAAAAATACACAAACATTTCACTTATATGAGAAAAGCATTTTATTTACTTATAATTATTTTATCTATTCTTGCCGGGCTAATAAAAATAATCCTAATTCAGTGTTACCAAATAAAACTGCAATTAATTATTCTATGAAAAGCTCTTACATGATTCCGGATTTTGCAAAAAAAGTAATATGCAGATTCAAAGCTTATTATATTTTGCGGAATAACACATTAATGTATTTAATGTGTTTATTTTCAATCTTTTACCACTTGTGGTTTACCTATTTTGAATATGCTGATCTGATACGCTTGTCATGATAATGTTATTGAAATTTTGTTGAAATTTTGTTATTTTAAGTAATTACTAGTTATTATGTTTTTTTTAAAAAAAATAGAAAAAATAATTTTATTTTCTTTCTTAATGTTCTGCATTGAGCTATTTTCACAGCAATACACGAAAAATGATATTGATTCTTTATTGATAAAAACAAACGAAGTACTCCGAACGAGAATTTCTGATGATGATCTCATCCGTTGGAATAAAGGGATCATAAAAATAGCCGTTCAAATTAATTATCGTGAAGGAGAGGCAATGGGATATGCCAATATTGCCAACCGATTTATATTTAAAGAAGATTTAAAGAAGGGATTAGAATACCTGAACAAAGCTGAGGATATATCTAAGAAAAGCAAAAATGATTTTCTTATAGGTAAAATAAATGCTGAGTACGCACAAGTTTATAATAAGATGAATGTAAGCAAATTAGCTTTGGGATATAATTCAAAAGCTATGAACTATGGGTTAAAGTTAAACAGAAATAACCGTGAATGCCGTCTGTTTTTACGCTACGTCTATTCAACCAGATCTGTGTACATGTACAAGGTGAATCAACCAGATTCTGCAATTATTTATCTTCATAAATCAATGAAAATAGATGCGAACCCACTGGATGTAGCTAATATTGCACAGCACTACACTTTTTTTGACGTGAAACCTGATTCTGCGAAGTATTATTTTCAAAAAGCTTTTGCACTTTTAGAAACCAAAAATTTCAAAAATAACAAATATCAGAGGGCTGTTGTTTTAAAGAATTATGGAACATTTCTGAAAAGTCAGGGGAAAAATAGCCAGGCCATTGATGTAATTAAGAGGTCTACAGAGTTTGCAAAGCAGGTTAATAGGCCGGCAATTATTCTTAACAATTATAAGGAATTGTCTACACTTTATAAAAAAGAAGGAAATTCTGATAAAGAAAATGAATATCTTAATAAATCGATCTCATTGCAAGACAGCTTGGATGCCAACCAAAACCAAGCCATAGATCTTTCCATTAACAGATTGAATAAAGAAAGCGAAAATGAAAAGGTTCAACTTAAAAATCAAAATAATGCCACTTTATGGTATAGTAGTATTTCAATATTGTTGATTATTTTAGTTACCATTTACCTTTATTTACGTATAAGAAAGAAGAGAAAGAAGCTCATGGAAAGCGAAAAAATAATTTCTGAAATAGAAAAAGAAACGAAAGATCTGAAAAGAAAGCTCAATGAAAATTATGAAAATATCATCCAGCTTGCCAAAGAAAAGAAAACTGATTTTTTTCCTAAATTTCAGGAAGCATATCCGGAATTATGTAATGAGTTGTTAAAAATAAATTCTAATCTTTCTAAATCTGATTTATCTTTTTGCGCCATGATATGGCTGGGTTTTTCGTCAAAGGAAATTGCTCAGTATATCTCTATGGAACACAGATCTGTACAGACAAAAAAGTATAGGATACGAAAAAAACTAAATCTGGAAGCTGAGACTGATCTGTATCGTTTTTTCAGATCTATATTTGAGCTATAAAAATTTTGATTAACACTACAAAGCTATTCAGTTTTGGATTATATTGGGGATTTCTTTTTGTCCGGGAACTTGTGATGCTGTCCATGCATTATAACACCGTTTTTCATCTGAATTATTGTCAAGGAACTTAATACTTTTCTTTTTCTGATTATATTATGGTATAAGTTTTAGAATTTTTAATGGATTGATCATAAAAAGAATATAGTTGTTTAGTTTTTTCCATAATTATTACTATTAAGCAGATGGAGAATAATTCTCTTATTAACCAAAATGATTCTTTTTTGCATGGTAAGAGATGTACAGTATCATTTCGGAACTTTACTTTCCGCCCCTTTACTTCAGGCACATTAGCCCGTTAATTTTGTCATTTATTATTTTGGAGGTTAGTTGTTCCTTATTTCTGTGATTTTGAAAAAGCAATAACCTTTTTTTGATATTATTAACTATCGATAAAAAAGGAATCAATAAACAATTCATTGTAATTTTTATAATTAGATAGTAGGTTATTTTAAATATATAGATTATTTGAATTAGGAATGTTTTTTTATATGAGTTTTTGAATATTTAAGATATAATGTATGAATGATGTATCGTGATGTAGGGATGATGTAGGGTTGGAGTTTGGATTTTATTTCAAGTGTTCTAATATTGCACTGTCTTAATTCTATGACACTATTTACAACATAAATGATTTTTTAATACCTAACTAATTTATTTAAATTAATTAATACACAAATGATGAAAAAAAAATTATTGTTAACAGGCATATTTGTTATGTTTTCACTGGCGGTCAGATCACAAGTGGGGATTAATACAGGTAATCCTCAGGGAATATTTAGTGTTGATGGGCTAAAAAATAATCCAGCAACCGGAGTGCCTTCTGCCGCTCAGGCTAAGGATGATTTGATAATGTCTCCCAATGGAAATGTCGGAATTGGTACAATTTCTCCAGGTACAGCTTTAGATGTAAACGGAGCTATTACCAACCGTGAAACCGCTTTAGCCGTTGCTGGTAATGCGGTTGATATTCCTGCTAATGTGAGTTTGGTACGGCTTACCGGAGCTGCTACAGCCAATGTGGCCATTTCAGCATTTGCTGCTCCTAATCCCGGTCAGCGACTTATTGTCTATAATGCTACTACAGGTGGATTTGGAGCAACATTGGATGGCGTTACCATTCCAAATGGCAAGGCACTGGAATTCGTTTTCAGTAACTCATTCTGGAGGTCTACCGATGGAGGCTCAGCTGGAACTTCTTCTGTGAATATTTATAACGCAGACGGAACTCTTACAGGAAACCGTACTGTTACACAGGGAGCCAATACCCTGGCATTTACAGGAACGCAGACCAATGCATTCTCTGTAGATGGAAATACTTTATCTGTGGATGCTGCCAATGACCGTTTAGGAGTTGGTACCACAACCCCTTCAAACAAATTACACGTAGAAGGCAGCCAGCTGCTTAATGCCGCCGTTACAACAGCCCAGACTAAAAATGCATTAGAAATTAATGTTGGACAGGATGGTTTCAGCTATGGTAATCGTGCAGAAAATTTCGGGATCAATATGAAGTCTTCTTCTTCTGCATCTACAGGACCTATTTCACGTATTAACTTTGGTGATGTTTCCACAACAACAGCAACAGGTAATCGTTACCTGTCTTTTAGTGTTGGTCAAACCCCTAACGAGCTGATGTACCTTACAGATGCTAACTCCGGAAGAGTGGGAATAGGAACGGTGTCTCCCACCAATAAGTTAGTGGTTACAGGTATTAATGCCCAACCTTCAGCATTAGGTACAGCCAATACCAATGCCACGCTTAGAATTGATGGAAACACCAGCCATGCTCTGGACTTCGGAACCTATACCAACTCTCCCTTTGGATCTTATATTTCAAGTCAGAACAAAACTGCTGCTACAGGTCTTCCTTTAGTGTTGAATCCAGTGGGCGGAAATGTAGGAATTGCTACAGCATCCCCCGGAACAGCACTGGATGTGAATGGAGCCATTACCAACCGTGAAACTGTATTAGCTGTTTCAGGCAACAGTGTTACAGTTCCTGCCAATGTAAGCCAGGTACAGATTACCGGAGCTGCTACAGCCAATGTTGCCATTTCTGCACCTGCTGCTCCCAACCCCGGCCAGAGACTGATAGTTTATAATAATACTACAGGAGGATTTGGAACTACACTGGATGGCATAACTGTTCCTAATGGCAAAGCATTGGAATTTGTTTTCAGTAACTCATTCTGGAGGTCTACCGATGGAGGCTCAGCTGGAACTTCCCCTACTAATATCTATACCGCAGACGGTACTCTTGCAGGGAACAGAACGGTAACACAGGGAGCCAATACCCTGGCCTTTACAGGAACACAGACCAATGCATTTTCTGTGGATGGAAGTACCTTATCAGTGGATGCTGCCAATGACCGTGTAGGTCTCGGCACCACTACTCCTGATACCAAACTTACTATCAGTACCCCTGATAATAGTTTTGGTTTGAATCATACCAACGGCACAGTTAATCTGAAAACCTATATTGGTGGAGGGACAGGTTATATAGGAACCACTACTCCGAACAATCTAAACCTTACGACTGATAATATAGCAAGAGTAACTGTTACCTCTGGAGGAAAAGTAGGTATGAATATGTCCTCTCCCGGAACTACACTTGATGTGAATGGAGCTATTACCAACCGTGAAACTGCTTTAGCCGTTGCTGGTAATGCGGTTACCGTTCCTGCCAACGTGAGCCAGGTACAGATTACCGGAGCTGCTACAGCCAATGTGGCAATTTTTGCTCCTGCTGCTCCCAACCCAGGGCAAAGATTAATTGTCTATAACAATACCACTGGCGGATTCGGGGCAACACTGGACGGGGTTACCGTTCCTAATGGAAAAGCATTGGAGTTTGTATTCAGTAACTCTTACTGGAGATCTACAGATGGAGGAACTGCGGGAGCAGTCCCACAAAATATTGGCGATGTTAAGCCCAGTTTTTCAAATGCTGATCATAACGGATGGGTAAAACTAGATGGAAGACCAGTAGGTAATCTGACCGCAACCCAAAGAGCTGCAGCAAATTCTTTAGGCTTTGCATCATATATTCCTAATGCTACCAACTCTTACTTAGTGCAGGATAATGCCAGACTGGGAAGTGTAAACAGCAGCAACAACCGCAAAATTTCAAGAAATCAGTTGCCTGATTTCCAGTTGTCAGGATCAACGAGTTCAACGGCTCCGAGTATAAGATATGATATTATCTATAATAATGGTAAGCCATCAGACAACGTAGAATCACGTACATTTTTAGCAGGGAAAATAGGTACTGGCTGGAGACAGCAGGACAATCGTAATACTAATGTACTGGCTCAAGATGCGCACAACCATACATTTACTACTAATAGTGTAAACGGTGGTGTAGCACAGCAGTCCATCAATATACAGCCGCAAAGCTTAAGTGTAAATATGTTTGTTTATTTAGGAAAATAAGTAGCAAATCTTATCAATAAAACATAAACAATTTCAGATTTTTAATTTGGGAAAATAGAAAAAAATAAGGATTTCTTAATGTTGAAAATCTGTAATATAGATTTTTAATGTGATCATTTTCAGGATGTTTAAAATAAGCTATACTTTTGAGTATAGCTTATTTATTCATTAAGAATAGGATCTGCAATAAAATACCTTAGCTATTTTTCAGGTAATTGGTATTATGAACGAATAATCTAAAAGATTATAGGGAATATTCATAAGATAAAAATAAAAAACACTTCAATTAATTTATGTTTGATTACAATACAAGTTCTAGAGAAAATCATCAAAATATGCAACATCCTATGTTACGAAAATTAGGTCTTATTGGAGGTCTTTCCTGGCATTCGACGCTTGAATATTATGTTCACCTGAACCAAACAATAAACGATCATTTTAGTAATAATACAAATCCTCCTCTTGTATTAGTAAATCTAAATCAGTATTATATGCATCAATTACAACAATCGGATCATTGGGATCTAATAGCAAAAATGTTGATTGAAGCTTGTGATCAGTTGTATAAAGCCGGAGCATCTGCCGCAATGTTTTGTGCAAATACACCCCATAAAGTGTATCATGATGTACAAGCAGATAGCATGATTCCCATACTGCATATCGGAGATGCGATAGGCTTTGGTATTAAAAAGAAAGGACTCCGTAAGGTTGGGCTTATTGGGACAATATTTACCATGGAGGAACCATTTATTGAGAAAATCCTTAAAGAAAAATATGACATTGATATGATAGTGCCTGATAAAAAAGAAGACAGAAAAAAGCTTCACAGGATTATACAGAAAGAACTGTCACTCGGTATTTTTAAACCTGAAACAAAAAAATATATCCTGGATCAAATTGCAATCCTGGAAGCAATGGGAGCTGAAGGTATTATATTGGGGTGTACAGAATTCCCTCTTATTGTAGGACAGAATGATTTGAAAATACCGGTGTTCAATACTACATTATTACACGCTCAAATGGGAGCGGATTTTATTCTTGGAATTAATTTTTAAATACTTATTTATAGAGTATTAATTGTTTAGTTTTGCATGGTTCATAGAAAAATTACATATCCGGGAGTGAGAGAATATGTGCCCTGATTCTTCTTTACTGCTAATAAAGATTTAAAATAGTAATATTTTATGAAAATTGAGGCATGAATTATGAGAAGTGTATTTAATTTGTATATTTGGTTTTATTTAGAATAAATAAATATAATTAATACAATTTTATCCATTTAATCCACAATTCTTACTAAATACTATGAAAGAACAAAGCAAAAGAATCCTTACTCTTGATGTAATAAAAGGTATAAGTGTTATCGGAATGATCATTATACATACCTTGTTGGTATATGCGAATGTAAAATCACAATATGAGACAGCTATCGGCAGTTTTATTGTTTTTCTCGGAAGGGGAACTTCTATTTTTCTGATCTGTATGGGAATCACCTTCATGACTTCCAGCCATCAAAGCCTTATAAGTGCTTTAAAACGGGGCATTTTACTGGTATTTGCGGGTCTGTTTATGAACTTTATGAAGTTTATGATCCCTGTGATTTTTAATTTTGCTCCCGATAATTTTATTCAAAAATACGGATGGCATGCGCCTATAGAGCAGCAGTACGTATATCTGGTACAGTTGGGAGATATTTTACAGCTTGCGGGGATGTCTTTATTGTTCGTCGGATTTATCAGAGAGTATGTGAAAAATAAGTATATCATGTTGGCTATAGGTTTATTTGTTGCATTAATATCCAGAGAGGTAAGCGGAATTAATCCGGATTATCCTGTGATCAATTATATTCTGGATTTACTTTTCAATACTGATTATCCTGCCTATGTTTATTTCCCTGTTTTTCCATGGATGGCTTTTATCATCATCGGAATGTTCTTCGGGAAATGGTTTCAGGAACTGAACTACCATACCAATCAGCTATTTAAAAATATGCTCTATGTGGGATTATTATTCATCGTGGTAGGAGCACCGTTGGTTTTTCTATATGGAGATTATCATTACAATGGCTTTTATCATATGGGGCCCGGAGGCGTTGTCTATTTTGCAGGCTGGACTTTACTGCTTTTATGGCTGATTAATATTATTACAGTCAATGTTAAAGAAAATAGCTTTATGCGGATCCTAAAATACTGCAGTAAAAATTTAACTTCAATGTACATGATCCAATGGATACTGATTTCATGGGGAAAAGGTATTTTCGGATACAGACAGCATGAAATTGGATATGTATCCCTACTTATCTTATTATATATTATTCTCACTTTTTTAATGCAGACTTTGGTGGATCTTATAAGAAAGAAAAAGACCCTAATAGACTTCAGTTTAATATCAGGTGATAAAAGAATTTTGAAATAATAATTCAATCTTATCTTTTCAAAAATTATAAAACCACGGTGAAAGTTTACTGTGGTTGAGTTTTGAAATCTCATTCAGTTTGGCCTCAGTAGTGCCGAGAAGATCAGCAAAATGAGAGACCTGATAATTATTTTTAAAATTATTTCTTACACTTTCAAGAAACTTTAAAAATAAAGCATCGGGTTTCCAGATCTCATTACCATGGGCAATTTTACTGCGGTTGATTTCTATCAGGAGCAGTTTAACCAGAGAATGTGTAGAGATCAGATACTGATAAGGCTGTTCCTGGATTTCTTTTTCAATAGTATTCAATGTTTCAGAGAAAAATTCAGGATGTTGTACAGTGATCATTTCATTCATCCCAAAATGACAAAAGAGGCCATTGTGGAAGATAAGTTCAATATCACTGTCACTTTTACAGAAAAAATCCAGCGTAAATTCCAGTGCTGTAAGTTCTCATTCAACAGATTTTAGCTGATGGAACTGTCCTGAAGTAATGGTTACAGCCAGACCGGTTTCATTATAAAAATATTTTTGTAATCAGAATTTCTGCATTTTCATGTTGACACCAGAATAAAATGTATCTGATGATCCGTCCTGGTTCAGAATATACTTTCTGGTTAGAGTGTTTTCTTATATCAATTATTTGGGGAAATTGGAACTTAGGGCTTACTAAATTACAAAATGTTTAAATAAATTGACTTATCCTTTTAATTAATACTCGGGATTAATGATTAACAAAGGTTTTCTTATTGAGAACCCTTCAACAGGCTCACGGTGACAAGCCGAATACCAACCCGAATTTTTGAGCGTTGTCAGGCTGAGCCTGTCGAAGCTATTATGACTAAAAAGGGATAAATTAATAAAATATGAAGTTATATTGATAGGAAAAATATCTAAATTCGTGTAAGTTTTAAACAAAAAAATCAGAATGAAATACTCAAAAATTATTATCATTGTAACCCTGTTATTGTTTCAGTTGGGCGCAGCACAGGAAAAAGCAGATGTTGTATTAAATAAGGCTTTTAAAGAAGCTAAAGCTGGAAATAAAAATGTTTTGCTTGTTTTCCATGCTTCCTGGTGCAAATGGTGTAAGACAATGGAAAAGAATATGGATCTTCCGGAAACCAAGCCCGTTTTTAATAAAAGATTTGTCACAGCCTATGTAGACGTTCAGGAAAGAGGAGATAAGAAAAGCCTTGAAAATCCTGGTGGACAAGAGCTGATGAATAAATATAAAGGCGGAAATGCAGGACTTCCTTTCTGGGTAATTCTAAACCCAAAGGGAGAAGTGTTGGCAGACTCTTTTGATGATAAAGAAGAAAATCTGGGATCACCAGCCACACCGGAAGAAGTAAATACTTTTATTGCCAAACTGGGGAAAGCCTCAAAACTGAGTACTGAAGAATCACTGGCCATAGAGAAAGTATTTGTGAAAAAATAATAACTAACTAAAATCCCTGGGAAATTTCTGGACTGCCCTCAAAAAGTTAGACACTTTTTATTTTGGCATCTATTTCCAGCAATGACATTGCGAGGAGCGAAGCGACGAAGCAATCTATACAGTCTCTTCTTTTATTAAGTTTTGGCTATTTGTCATTTTTAAAGATGGATAAAGCCCACCCCTATTGAATTTTAACACCATATCTTTTATCTTTTATCTTTTATCTTTTATCTTTATAAAATTTTTCTGAATTTTTAAAGTAAATCTCCATCCCTATCCGTCATTCCTATATCAATAGCAAAGCAAATGAACCCAATCAAAATAATTCTTACAGGCGCTACAGGAATGGTAGGTGAAGGTATTTTAATGGAATGTCTTGAAAATCCAGAAGTTTCTGAAATCCTGAGCATAAGCAGAAAGCCCTCTGGAAAAACACATCCCAAGTTAAAAGAATACCTTATCCCTGACTTTCTTTCAATCGCCCTTCATGATGAAAAACTGAAAGGGTATGATGCCTGTTTTTTCTGTGCAGGAATCAGCAGTATAGGTATAAATGAAGAAGACTACACCAAAATTACTTACGATACAACCCTTCATTTTGCAAAAGCTGTTTTGAACCAAAATCCTGAAATGGTGTTCAACTATGTTTCCGGGGCAAGCACAGACAGTACAGAGAGCGGAAAACTGATGTGGGCACGCGTAAAAGGCAGAACGGAGAATGATTTGAAAAGAATGAATTTCAGAGGCACATATAATTTCCGTCCCGGATTTATGAAACCTGTTGAGGGTCAAACCAATGTAAAATGGTTTTTTAAACCTTTTATTTGGATTTTCCCAGTATTTTTTCAGTCAAAATCATTAACTTTACAGGAGGTGGGTAGAGCAATGATCTATGTGACACAAAAAGGATACCCTACATCTACTTTAGAAATTAGAGATATAAAAAATTTAGCACTATGAGAGGCATGTTAAAAAGAATTGTTCTGGTTATTTTTGTACTGTTGCTTGTGAATGCTGTTTCAGGATATTTTTATATGCAAAAACATCCTTTGGAAGGAAATAAATCAGGAAGGATTTTAAACTTTTCCGGAAAATCAGGAAAATAATCTCATTCTGAAATTTCTCATTCGAATATCATCTTATCTTTATCGGAAATAAACCTATTTTTTAAACATTTCTTAAAATTCCATTAAAATAATTGCGAAACATAAAGTTCATTTTTGTATTCATCTAATTGAAACAAAAAATGATCAACAACTACCTATTAAAAGGGTCTGTAATTGCCACATTCTTCTTTCAGAGCAGTCTTTTCGGGCAGACACTGATTCATTACTGGAATTTTAACAATAATACTTCTGCGGCTACTGTTACCACACCCACTTCTACTATGGTGAATGGTTCTCTTGCAGCTTTAGCAGGAGGTACAAGTATAATTGATTTTGCCGGCGGTACCGGACAGAATTTCAGCGTGCAAAATTTAAATGCCAGAAATGGTGATGGTTCAGGCACCCACTTAAGATTTAATAATCCGATTGGAGGAGCTTTGCAATTTAATCTTCCTACAACAGGTTACAATAATGTCATTATTAAGTTCACGACCAGAAGATCCGGCCAGGGAGCGGGTACACAGGCCTGGTCTTACTCCACAGACGGAAATACTTTTATACCATTCCAGACTGTGAGTCCTCAGGATGCCGATCCACAGCTTGTAACTCTTGATTTTTCTGCTATACAGTTAGCGAATAACAATCCTAATTTTAAATTGAAAGTAGAATTTTCTGCAACCGGAGGCGGAACAGGAGGAAATAACCGTTTTGACAACTTTACAGTAGATGCTACTCCTGCAGGTAGTCTTGACACTACTCCACCAACGGTTACTTATCTTCCTGCTAATAGTACTAATAATGCTTCAACTACTGTAAACCCTACGTTATCTTTTAATGAAAATATAAGATTAACAGATAATTCCGCAATCAATAATTCTAATGCACAGAATCTTATAGATTTCCGTCTGGGAAATTCTTCAGGTACACAAGTTCCTTTCACCACGACTTTTACTAACAATACCATTACGGTAATTCCTGCTTCCGGACTTGTGCCAGGGCAAACCTACTATTTAGCTCTTAAACCCAATATGGTAGAAGATTTTAATGATAATGGAATTACGGCTGTTACTTCCAGTACTTTTACCACTGCCGGAACTACAATTTCTTTGGAAAAGAATTTCGTCAAAGTCAATGAAAATGCCGGAAATCTTACATTAAAAATTAATATCAACAATCCTTCGACCTCTTCGGTAAACCTTGTTGTAAAACCAACACCTTTCAGTACAGCAGACAGCAATGATTTTACACTGGCCAATCAGACTATTAACATCACTCCGTCTACAACGAGTTATACCGTTAATATCCCTATTATTGATGACACAGTGTCAGAACAGCAGGCCGAATATTTTGTTGTGAGTCTTGAAAATCCTGTTGGAGCAACTATTTCAGGAGACAATTCTGCAACCGTTTATATTGTAGACAATGATAAACCGGCTCCGGTTCCTTCCCATCAGATTCAGCTGAATTATCTCCTAAGTTTTGATCCTTCAGGAAATAATAACAGTTCTACGGAAATTGTAGTTCATGATCCGTCAACACAACGCTTATTTACGATCAGCTCCATTACGGATGTTTTTGATATTATTGATTTCAGTAATCCTTCAATACCCTCAGTCATAAAAACAGTGAATATGGCTCCTTATGGAGGTATTACAAGCATCGCCGTGAAAAACGGAATCATTGCAGCCGCATCTCCTAACACTGATCCTCAGCAAAATGGATCTGTAGTCTTTTTTGACATCAACGGTAACTTCCTAAAGCAGGTAACTGTAGGAGCTTTACCGGACATGGTAACATTTTCCCCTGACGGGACCAAAGTTGTTACGGCAAACGAAGGTGAGCCTAATGATGCTTATACGATAGATCCTGAAGGTACCATCAGTATCATTGACATTTCCGGAGGTGTCGGAAACCTTACCCAAAGTAATGTAACGACTCTTAACTTCAATAGTTTTGATTCTCAGATAGCAGCATTAACAGCTACCGGTTTAAGAAAAGTAAGAACGAATAATACCCTTTCTCAGGATCTGGAGCCTGAATATGTCACCATCAGTGCCGACAGTCAGAAAGCATGGGTTACGCTTCAGGAAAACAATGCGATTGCTGAGATTAATCTGGCTAACAAAACGATCACAGGCATCTGGGGATTGGGCAAAAAAGACATGAGCATTCCGGGTAACGGATTGGATGCTTCAGACAATAATGGTGAGGTGTTAATTTCCAACTGGCCGGTAAAAGCCTATTATGTACCGGATGCAGTACAAAATTATAAGGTAGGAAACACCAACTATATTGTAACCGCTAATGAAGGTGATGAAAAAGATCTTTCAGGATTCAGCGAAAGAACGACTGTGGGAGCTAATAATTATACTTTAGACCCTGTATCTTTCCCTAATTCAAGCATCTTAAAAGCATCTTATAATCTTGGAAGATTCAGGGTTTCCTCTGCGACAGGAAATACAGACGGAGATACAGAATTTGAAGAAATTGCAGCATTAGGAGCTCGTTCATTCTCCATTTTCAATGCAGATACCAAGCAGATTGTCTACGATAGTGGTGATCAGTTTGAACGATATATTGCAGCTTATCAGTCCTTAATTTTCAATGCGGATAATGAATCCAATGCTGTCAAAAACCGAAGCCGTGCTAAAGGTCCTGAACCGGAAGGGGTGGCATTAGGAAATATCAACGGGCAGACTTATGCTTTTATTACATTAGAAAGAACAGGAGGTGTTATGGTTTATAATATTACAGATCCTAATAATCCTACTTTTACAGATTATAAGAATTCGCGTTCTACCTCCGCATACGGAGGAGATAATGGTCCAGAAGGAATCATTTACATCGCTCCTGAAAATACGACTACCCATAAAGGCTATGTGATTATTGCCAATGAAATCAGCGGAACTTTATCCATGTATGAAGTAGCCACGCCTGCAACACTTGGATCTGGTGAAATAAAAGCTGAACAGGCGACCTTCAATATATTTCCAAACCCTGTCAACAAAGGAAATACGCTTTATTTCAACAGAAAACAGAATTATGAATTGTACGATATGTCCGGAAAATTAATCAGAAAGGAAAAGAATGCTTTAACCATAAGCACTTCCAATCTTTCTACTGGAGTTTATCTTGTAAAAACTTCGGAAGGACAGATCAAGAGAGTTATTGTAAAGTAAATATATATTATAACACGCCATTCTATTGTAAAGCTTCGGAAAATCCGAAGCTTTTTTATTATTGAATCTAGAATATGCGTATGAAGACTTTTTATTTACAATGATTTAACTTTTGAAATGCCTGAACAAAGCATTTTATATCTATATTTATCCTGAACAAAAACCCAATTCACAATGAAAAATATTAAAACTGCAGGAATTCTTTGTTTCCTGCTGCTGGGAACAGCTACTGCTTTTTCACAATCCAGAAAAGCAGAATCTACAAAAGGGGTAAAAAAAACAGAAAGCGATAAGGTTGTACATGTAGAAGGTGTGGGCCACAAGCTCAATTACACTCTCAATGGAGGCGTTGTTGAGGTAGAAGGTGGTGACAACACCTTAACAGTGAAAGGAAGTGCTAAAAAAATTACGGTTTCAGGAACAGGTAATCAAGTATACATCGATAAAGTGGATAAAGTTTCCATGGAAGGCGGCGGCAATATGATCTACTACCGAACTTCCGGAACAAAATCGGGAAAGCCGGATGTTTCTATTACGGGAGTAGGAAATAAGGTTGTAAAACAATAAACATAGTTAGAAAAGCCTCATTGCATGTTTGGATTTGCATTAGATACTGGAAATTGTCCTGAAATTATCACATTAATAGATCAGGTAAAGAATATTGAAGGAGCTAACCCTATTGCTTATAAAAAAGTAAGACTAATGAATGTTCATAACGTACCCAGTCTTATTTCTGCTATAGAAAATGCCTCTGAAATTTATGAAAACAATGGTTTCATTTACAACCTTGATCAGGAAAATAATATTATATCGGGTACTTTTATCAGTAATATAAAAATAAGCAAATCCAAAAAAAATATCATTTTAAATGGTTTTGCATGGACTAGGCCTAAAGGATATCAAAAAGCTACTGATATGAAACTCAATAATGAAATGATTGAAAAAAATATCTGGAAAAACTTTAGAAAAGACGAACTTCAGGGATGGCTTGTTTATTCTTTACATTTTTGTAAACCTGAAATAATCAGAGAAAATATTAACATTCAAATTGATGGAAATGAATTTCACAGCTTAGATGGTTTTTTCTGCACACTTGGAGAAGAAATCCATGGAATCACAGGATATTTCGGACGCAATTTACCTACCCTTTCTGATTGTCTCAGTGGTGGCTTTGGGATAAAATCTATTTCAGAACTCCATTGGGTAAATCATAAAAAAAGTAAAAAATTACTGAAAACAAAGTTTAAACAAATCGTTGAGATTTTTGAAGATCATAATATAAAAGTTCTCCTGAACTGATTTTATCATCGGAAACCTGACGGGTTTTTAAAACCCGTCAGGTTTGGGAAGCTTAGCAGACTAAATATGCAAATAAAAAGACAGGCCTTAAAAAAAGCCTGTCTCATAAAAATATCTCAGATATATTTTACTCTACGTTGATTACCTTTTCGATTTCCGGAGCATGTTGTTTGATTGTATTTTCAACACCTAGTTTTAAGGTTGAAAAATTCAATGAACATCCGGAACAGTTACCTAAAAGTTTCACAAACACCTGATTATCTTTCACATCAATAAGCTCAATATCACCTCCGTCTTTATTCAAAAACGGTCTGATGCTTTCCAGAGCTTCCATTACTCTTGTTACGATATCTTCGTGTGTTATGTTTGTTTCCATATTTTTTCAGTTCAATTCGGTTTTTTCAAATTTTATTGAAATTATTATTATTTTGCTTTTGGTGAGCATCCTGCCATCGTGGAAATCTTCACCGCTTCAGTAGGAGGAAGATTTTTATTTCTTTCCACTAAACTTTCTACCATTTTTCTGGCAGTTTCTGTGTAGATATCTGCAATTTTAGATCCTTCCTGAAGCGCTGCCGGTCTTCCGACGTCTCCTGCTTCTCTGATGCTCTGGATCAATGGAATTTCTCCCAATACCGGAATTCCAAGATCTTCCGCTAAATATTGTGCTCCCTGGTTTCCAAAGATATAATATTTATTGTCAGGAAGTTCTTCCGGTGTAAAATACGCCATATTTTCGATCAAACCAAGAACCGGGATATTGATACTTTCCATCTGGAACATAGCAATTCCTTTTCTTACGTCTGCCAATGCAACATGCTGAGGTGTACTTACAATGACCGCTCCTGTTACCGGCACTTCCTGAATAATTGACAAGTGAATATCCCCTGTTCCCGGAGGAAGGTCAATTAATAAAAAATCCAGTTCTCCCCAGGCAGCATCTCTGATCATCTGGTTTAAAGCTTTTGATGCCATTGGCCCTCTCCATACTACAGCCTGATTGGCTCCTGAGAAGTATCCTATTGAAAGCATTTTTACCCCATAATTCTCGATAGGCTTCATCAGATTCTTACCATTTACTTCTACAGAAATTGGTTTTTGCCCCTCTGTATCAAACATGGTAGGCACTGAAGGACCATAGATATCGGCATCCAATAATCCTACTTTAAAGCCCATTTTAGCAAGCGTTACTGCTATATTTGCAGAAACGGTAGATTTCCCTACTCCTCCTTTACCGGAAGCAATAGCGATAATATTTTGAATTCCCGGAATTTGTTTTCCTTTGATCTGACTTTGCTGAATTTCACTAGGCTCCGGAGAAACGATTTTAAGTTTTAAATGAATGTCTTCTCCAAACTCACTGGCAAAAGCCTGTTTCATGGCAGCCTCCAGCTTTTTCTTTTCGTGCATGGCAGGCGAATGGGCAGTCATGTCGATATAAACATCGTTACCCATAATCTGAAGGTTATTCACCAAATCGTCTACTTCTATTTCTTTAAGGAATTCCTGAACCTTTTCTTTCGTCAACATATAAATATAAATTGTTTACAAATTTACGGATTTTTTCGGTAATTTAGAATCAATAAAATCTATAATATCAGGTGATAAATCAGATCGTTAAAAATTTCTTATTCTGTTTTTTTATTCTGATACCACGCCAACTCTGGAAAACAGCTGATATGAAAACAAGCCATTATCCTTCCCAATAGGCATAGCCAAAAGGAATTTCTATGGTTGGAATATAAAGTTCAAATGGTATGACCTCGCCGGTGATCCTTCAAAAGCTTCCCAGCAGGACATTGATAATGCACAATTGTGTATGAAAATACTTAAGAAAACTTTAAAAATATGAATACGGATTATCAGTTGGCTCTGTTTTTCTCATCAAACCTTACATTGCGTTCCGTTCCTTTTACTTTTTTATTTCCGAAAGTATAGGTTGCTGATACAGTAAGTCTTCGGGCATCGTAGTAATTGTTGTAAGAATGAGTTCCTGTGGTATAATAAATTTCACCCAGACTTTTCCCCTGCTTTAAGATATCTGAAACAAATACATTAAGCTGAAGGCTTTTTTCCATAAGATTAAGCTTCAGACCTGAGGTAAGATTTCCTGCAAACTTCATATAGGAATTTCCTGAATTGGAAGGCAGACGGAACCAGTAATTTAAGATAAACTGTACTGTTTTTCCGGCGTTGAGCGATATATTATTCTGAAAATCGAAATCATAACTATTTCCTTTTCTGGAAAGGGCATCCGTTGCAAAGACATCTGAGCTCATATAAGAATAATTGGCAGAAAAATTGGCTTCCCATTTTTTGAAAAAAGTATCAGAATAGGTAAGCGAAGCTCCCATACTGTTCTGATGGTAATAGTTTTCAAAAGTACTTACCCTGTTTTCCCCTTTCAGATTGGCCAACTGACCGAATGCTTCTACGGTTCTCTGAAAATACGCTGATGCCGATAATTTTCCTTTATACACATAGGAAAGTTCAAAATTATGATTGATAGAAGGCTTCAGGAAAGGGTTTCCGGTAAAATAAGAATTGATATTGATGTACCAGCGGTATGGATTAATCGCCCGGAATCCCGGTCTGTTGATTCTTTTGGAATAATTCATATTAAAAGTGTGATTTTCATTGCTTTTATAGCTGATATAGGCCGTAGGAAAAAATTTTCCGTACGAGTTTTCAGTCTGCTGTCCGGAAGTTAAAGAGTTTCCGTTCACCACAGAATATTCATAGCGTAAACCCGCTTTTGCAGACCATTTTTCACTGAATGATTTTTCAAAACTGATATAAGCTGCATAATTTTTCTCGTTATATTCAAATTCATTGCTTTTCAGAGGATCTGTGATATATTGTCCGTTCGTTAAGTTCTGATAGAATATACTGGAATTATTATCAAAATTAGTGAATTTCACTCCTGTTTCTGTCTTTGCAAACTGATAAGGCAGTGTAAGATCCGCCTGTCCGGAATAAATTTTATACTCTACCATAGACGGTGATTTTACTACAAATTTATCTCCTGAATTTTCTGTAGTAGCAAAATCAATAATACTTTCGGGAGTGTTGGAAAAATAATTTCCGGTAATACTCAGCTTATGATCCTGCTTTCCGAATTTCAGATCATAATAAGCACTGGCAGTATGTTGTCTCGCCGTAGCTCTGTGCTCCGCATCAGTCAGAAGTGTATTCGTATAAATCCCATTCTGAAAATAGTTGGAAGTATTCCTGATATCCATATTGGAATGTCCGAAACCGAAATCATAAATAAATCCGATATTGGACTTCTTATTAAGCAGATAATCCAGACTCAAATTGGCTCCAAGCCCATCTCCGAAATCTCTTCTGTTATCATTACTTTTAAGGCCGTCTGCTCCTTCTATCCAATAGTTTTCATAGGAATGTTTTTCATTTTTATTCTGCCTCAGCTTTAATGAAGTACGAAGTTTTTCATTCTGATAATTGGCTGTTACACTGTTTGAAGTCCCGGTATAGGTCTGCTGCTGAAGACTGCTGGTAAAACTTCCACTCCACCCGAGGTTTTGATTTTTCTTTAAAACAATATTAATCAGGCCGCTGTTTCCCTGCGCTTCATATTTGGCGGGAGGTGCTGTGATGACTTCAATTTTTTCAATATTTTCGGATCTGAGACTTTTCAGGTAGGTGACAAGTTCTGCATCAGATAAATTCAGAATTCTGTCGTTAATCATTACTGCTACTCCACTTTTCCCGACAATGGAAACACCGGTGTGATCATCTACTTTTACCAAAGGAGTTGTCGCAAGAGCATCCGCCGCATCCATTCCCTGTGAGGCAACAGAGTTGGATACATTGAAAACCAGTCTGTCTGCTTTTCTTTCGATCAGTTTTTTTCTGGCAGTAAGTGTAACCCCTTCGATTTGTTTTTCATTCTTTTTTTCAATAAAAAAGTCCTGTTTTACTGTTCCGTTGATCGCAATATCTTGATTGGATATTTCAATACCATCCCGGATAAGCGTAATATTATAGTTTCCGTTTTCTGAAAGTCTCAGTGAAAAATTTCCTTTTTCATCCGAAATAACGGTTTGCTTTTTCTGATTTTTGACCGCAATTACCTCAACGTAAGGAACAGGATTTCCGGTTTGAGTGATTTTCCCTGTTATCCTTTGAGCTAAGGCAACGGCTGGCAGCAGTATGATCACAGCAAGTACTATCTTCTTCATGAATTATATCGTTTTTAATAAGACAAACCGTGATTATCTTTTATTACATCACTTTTACTGTTTTTCAATATCTTCGCTTCATAAAATCAGAACATGAAAAAAGGCCTTATTGCATTTTCTCTATTTATTACCCAAATTATTTCTGCACAGAATTACTCCCAATATGTTAATCCGTTTATCGGAACCGGAGGCCATGGCCATACTTTTCCGGGTGCTATTGTTCCTTTCGGAATGGTGCAGCTTTCTCCGGATACAAGAATAGACGGCAGCTGGGACGGATGCAGCGGATATCATTATTCGGATTCTGTGATCTATGGTTTTTCTCATACCCACCTGAACGGTACAGGAGTTTCAGATTACGGAGACATTATGCTGATGCCCACCATGGGAAATCCTAGCCTGAACAGCAAAGACTATTCTTCAAAATTTTCGCATAAAAATGAAAAAGCAACAGCGGGATTTTATGCTGTCAAGTTAGGTAAGAACAATATTGATGTTCGTCTTACAACAACAAAAAGAGTCGGTTATCATGAATACACATTTAACAATGCCGGGAATGCCAATATTATCTTAGATCTTAACCACAGAGATAAACTTCTGGAAGGTGAAGTAAAGATTATTGATGATAAAACGATTGAAGTGTTCAGAAGAAGCGAAGCATGGGCCAACAACCAGTATATTTATGCCAGAATTGAGTTTTCAAAACCGATGAAAATTTCAAAAAAAGAGGCTAACGGAAAACAGGAAAACAATCTTTTTACCGGAACAAAGCTTGCCCTGGCATTCTCCACCAATGTTAAAAAAGGAGAAAAGATCAATGTAAAAGTTGCTATTTCTCCTACAGGCTATGAAGGTGCAGAAAAGAATATGCTGGCAGAAGGACAATCGAAAGATTTCGATGCTGTAAAAAAACAGGCAGAAACGAATTGGGATAAAGAACTTTCCAAAATTGAGGTGAAATCTGATGATAAAAACAAATTAGCCGTTTTTTATACCGCTCTTTATCATGTTTTCACACAACCAAACATTAATATGGATGTTGACGGAAAATACCGAGGCAGAGATAACAAGCTTTATACCACCAATGGTTTTAATTATTACACCGTATTTTCCCTTTGGGATACCTTCAGAGGTGCTCATCCGCTGATGACTTTAATCGACAGAAAAAGAACTGCTGATTTTATCAATACCTTCATCAAACAATACGAACATGGAGGAAAACTTCCGGTATGGGAGCTGGCTTCAAATGAAACAGAATGTATGATTGGCTACCACTCTGTTTCTGTGATTGCAGATGCTATGGCGAAAGGAATTCAGGGATTTGATTATGAAAAAGCGTTTCAGGCTGCCAAAGGATCGGCAATGCAGGATATTTTTGGATTGAATGCTTATAAACAGAATCATTACATCAGCATAGATGACGAACATGAAAGTGTTTCCAAAACTGTAGAATACGCTTATGATGACTGGTGTATTGCTCAGATGGCAAAAATTTTAGGCAAGAAAGAAGAATATCAGTATTTCATGCAACGTTCTCAGAACTGGAAAAACCTGTACAATCCTAAAACAGGGTTTATGCAGCCTAGAAAAAACGGAAACTGGTATGAACCTTTTGATCCAAGAGAAGTCAACAACAATTATACGGAAGGAAATTCGTGGCATTACTCTTATTCTGTACAGCAGGATATTCCCGGGCTTATTGCAGCTCATGGAGGGAAAGAAAAGTTCGAACAGTTCATTGATGCCATATTTACTGCTCCTGATAAAACAACAGGAAGAGAACAGGTAGACATTACAGGATTAATGGGACAGTATGCACAGGGAAATGAACCAAGCCATCATATTGCCTATCTGTACAATTTTGTAGATAAGCCTGAAAAAACAGATGCCAAAATCAAATACATTCTTGATCATTTTTATAAAAATACACCTGACGGCCTCATCGGAAATGAAGACTGCGGCCAGATGAGTGCCTGGTATGTTTTAAGCTCCATGGGAATTTATTCTGTAACCCCGGGATTACCGGAATGGGAAACCACAACGCCCTATTTTGACGAAATTAAAATTCATCTTGAAGACGGCACTACAAGAACAATTACTAAAAATACCGGCAGAGCTGAACTTAAAAAATTAGGATTCGAAAATATAAAACCTGCTAAAGATTTTAAATATGCTGAACAAACCGCTTCACCAGTAATTGCTGCAGACAGAATTTTTGATTTTTCTACCAAAGTTGAAATCACTCCATTGAACCCAAATGACAAGATATATTATATGACAATGGATGACAGTGACAGCAATAAAAGAAAGACGTTCTCAACTTATAAAGGACCATTCTCCATCACTAAAACCACTCAGGTAATGGCTTATGCTGAAAGAAACGGCGAAAAAAGTTCTGTAACCACAGCTCATTTCAACAGAAGACCTAATTATTGGGATATTAATATCCTGTCAAAAGTAACTCCACAGTACAGCGCTACCGGAAACCTTGCTCTTATCGACGGAATCAGAGGAGATGTTAACTGGAGAAAGGGTGAATGGCATGGTTATCAGGGCCAAAATTTTGAAGCTATTATTGATCTTAAATCCCCTCAGAACATAAAATCATTATCTTCCACTTACCTTCAGGACAGCAGAGCCTGGATTCTGATGCCTAAAAAAGTAGAATATTATGCCTCCATGAACGGAAAAGATTTTGTCCTTCTGAAAACCGTCGACAACGATGTTGATCCTAAAGACGAAAAAGTACAGGTCAAAAACTTTTCTACAGAAATTCTTCCTACCGAAGCCCGATACGTTAAAGTAAAAGCGTACTATTTCGGAAAACTTCCGGAATGGCACCAGGGAGCAGGTGGTGATGCTTATATCTTTATTGATGAAATTACTGTTAAGTAAGGAAGATGGAAGAGTGAAGATGGAGGTTTCTATTTGACAAATTACTTCCTATAGTCCATTTGTAAAAGAATTTGATTTTCAAAAATTTAATAAATAGATTAATATTAGTACTTAGTCTTTCAGAAACTTCCTTCTTCCAGCACCCAGCTTCCAACCATAAAAAATGCGCCCTTCTAAAATTGAAAGGGCGATTTTTTATCCATTCATTCTTTCAGACCATTGCAGGACTTCGGGAAGTTCTATATCAGAAAATTCGATATGAATGACTCTTCTTTTCTTTCCGTTGGTGGTTCGGTTGGAACCATGAAGCGTTAAAGGTTTCATCAACATAATTCCTCCTTTTTTAACGTTGCAGATTTCTTCTGTTTCTACAGCCCAATCAATAGTCTCGGGTCTGTAAATGCCTTTTGCATGAGATTTGGGAACTACCTTCAATGCTCCGTTATTTTCATCGGTATCATCCAGATGAATTCTGATGGTGTAGATATTTTCCAGAATATTCAGTGGAGGCTGTACCGCGAACTGATTTTGTTTGGTAGTCCATGGACCAAAGTTATCCAGTTCCAGTTTTTTATCTACAGAAATAGTCAGATCCTGATGATAAGCTACATACCAGTTGGAGGTTTCAGGCTTATCAAAATAAATAGTTTTGACCACAAAATATTTTTCTCCGAAAATTTCCTTGATTATTTTCTGAATATTTCCATTAAAAATGAGGTCTTTGATTTCCGGAACTTCTTTTAAAAACTGTCTTATGGCGAAAAGATCTTAAGACTTTCTAAAGTTTTCTTTGGAAGTGTCTACATTGTGCAGAACATGGCTGATGTCTTCTAACTCTTTCTGCGAAAACATATTATTGATAACAGCAAAGCCATATTCTTCAATATGGCTTTTATGATTTTCTAAGTTTTTTAAACTCATTGATATTTAAATTTTGTCTAATGGTTCTGTTAATTGTCCTTCCCATTTTGAAACGGCTGTAGTTGCCAGTGTATTTCCTAATACGTTGGTCATACTTCTACCCATGTCACAGAAATGATCAATTGGTAAAATTAAAGCAATACCTTCCGGCGGAATCCCGAACATTGAACAGGTTGCCACGATAATCACCAGAGAAGCTCTCGGAACTCCTGCAATTCCTTTTGAAGTGAGCATCAATACCAAAAGCATGGTGATCTGCTGTCCAAGAGTCATTTCAATTCCGTAGATCTGGGCAATAAAGATTGAAGCAAATGTCATATACATCATACTTCCATCCAGATTGAACGAATATCCTAAAGGTAAGATAAAAGATACCACTCTGCTGTTACATCCAAATTTTTCTAATTCTTCCACCAATTTAGGGAATACCGCTTCTGAACTTGTAGTAGAGAAAGCAATCAATAATGGCTCTTTAATTCTTTTTAAAAGGTCAAAAAGACGGTTTCCTAAGATAAAATATCCTACCAATAAAAGCACCAGCCAAAGAACAGCTATAGCAAAGAAGAAGTCTCTTAAATAAATAGCATATACTTTAAAGATTTCAAAACCATTGGTGGCCACTACGGCTGCAATAGCTCCCAATACTCCAAGCGGCGCAAACCACATGATATATCCTACCATTTTAAGAATAGCATGAGCAATAATATCAAAAAGCTTTACTACAGGTTTAGCATATTCTTCTCCTAAATTAGCCAGTGCAACTCCGAACATTAACGCAAATACAACAATCTGCAATACTTCATTGGTAGCAAAGGCTTCAAATAAACTTTTAGGAATCATGTGTTTTACAAAGTCTTCCATGGAAAAACTTTTGCTGCTTTTAAGAAGTTCATCAGCAGAAGCAACATCCTGAATTGGTAATTTTGTAACATGTCCCGGCTCCAGCCAGTTAACGAGGATCAGTCCGATAAAAAGGGAAATCAGAGAAGCTGAAATAAACCAAAGCATGGCTTTTGTACCTACTCTTCCGATCATTTTGATATCACTCATTTTGGCAATCCCCACTACTAATGTTGTAAAAACCAATGGAGCAATAATCATCTGTACCAATCTGATAAAAACTGTTCCCAACAGTTTTATATTTTTAGAAAATGGTTCTGCACTATCCGGATAGCTTACGTGTACAATACCTCCAATTCCTACACCCAGAAGAAGTGCTATGATAATTGCTATAAAAAGTTTATTCTGTCCTTTCATATATATAGTTCAATTTGCGCAAATATAATGGTTTTTCAATTGGCAGAAGATTTTCTTCTACAGAGATAATTTTTCCATTAAGTTTTTAATCTCAAAAAATTAATTCCTTGGTTTAGAAAATATTGTAAAAAAATTAAGAAACATTTATTGAATTTTTATTCTTTTGGTACAAATTTTATTATTACATTTGAGTGTATAACAACATTAATAAATATACAATATGAAAAAAACTATTGCAATGGCTGCATTAGCTGTAGCTGTATCTTTCGGTGCTATTTCTTGTAAAAAGAAAGTTTCTGATGCCGACCTTCAGACTCAGGCTACAACTATAGTAACTTCTAATCCCAATGCTTCTGTGGAAGTAAAAGAAGGTGTAGCTCACTTAAGCGGTACTTTTGCAGATCAACAGTCGAAAGATGCGATGATTGCAAAACTAAAAGCAATTAGCGGAGTAAAAGACGTAATGGATATGTCTACTATATCAGCTGCCCCTGCTCCTGCCCCAGTGGAAACTACTTCTGCTGTAGATCCTGCTGTTCAGAAAAAAGTTCAGGATGCGGTGAAGGATTTCCCTTCTGTAAAAGTAGAAGTTGTAAACGGACAGCTTACTCTTACAGGAAATGTTTCCGGCTTACAGGCTAGAAAAATCAAAGAATCTGTAGATGCTTTGAAAATCGGAAAGTATAACAACAACCTAATTGTAAAATAATTTAAGATGAGCGAATTACAAGATAAATATTCAAGCGTAGTTTCAGCGGCACAGTCTGCAGGGATTTCCAACCTTCAGGTTCAGGAGCAGGACGGAATTCTTTACGTTTCCGGAAATGCTTCCAACACTGCGGCTAAAGATGCGGTATGGAATGCTCTGGGAGCTATTGATTCTACTTATTCTGCTTCAGATATCAATATTGATGTACAGGTTGCAGGTCTTGCTTCAGGAGCTTCTTTAACAGTGGCTACTGAAGAGTCTAATCTTAATATCAGACAAGAACCTTCTACTGAAGCTGCCGTTGTAGGTAAAGCTGCCAAAGGCTCTTCTGTGACTCTTATTGAGCAAACTTCTGATGATTGGTGGAAAGTAAAAAATGCTGACGGCCAGGAAGGATATGCTTACTCAAGATATTTAAGAGCATAATTTTTATTAAAAAATAATAAATTTTCACAAAAAAAGCATAGAAACATCCCAGCTTTGGGATGTTTTTATATTTTTACGGCTCTGAAAAAAAACTAATGAAGAAAACTCTGTTGCTATTGACTTTGATGTTCACAGTCATTATTCTGCACGCCCAAAAACTACATATTGACGGAAAAATATCAGATTCTGAAAAGAAAGCGATAGAAAATGCCACCGTCTATCTTTTAAAAGAAAAAGATTCATCCATTATCAATTATACGGCTACCAATAGGGAAGGGAAATTCTCGCTGAAGATTGATGATATGAAAGAACCTTCCATTCTTAAAATTGATGCTGATAAATTATCTTCCTATTCAAAAAAATTTGAGAAAATAGATCAGTCATTATCGCTTGGAGATATTCAGCTTGAGAAACAAGGGATTGTGAATACAATTGATGAAGTAAAAATCACCGTTTCTCCGGTAAAAATCAAAAAAGATACTATTGAATTCAATGCTGCAGCGATCAAAGTACGCCCTGACAGTAAAATTGAGGAACTTCTGAAGCAGATCCCCGGTGTGGAAATCAGCAATGAGGGAAAAATTACCGTGAATAGCAAAGAAGTAGACCAAATTATGATTAATGGAAAACCTTTCTTTGATAAAGATGGGAAAATTGCCCTTCAGAATTTACCGGCAGATATTATTAAGAATATTCAGTTTACCACCACCAAAACAAAAGAGGAAGAACTCAGCGGAAAAGCAGCCAAATCTCAGAATACCACCATCAACTTTAATATTGATGAAAAGAAAAACAAAGGTTTGCTGACCAGACTTACGGTAGGCTATGGATCAGACAAGCGATATGAAGCAAGCGGACTGGCGAGTTATTTTAAAGGGGATACGAAAATAAGTTTATTGGCTTCTTCCAATAACATCAATTCACAGGGATTTTCCAGGGATGAGGTTTTTGACAGTATGGGAAATGGCCGGAATGCCTGGATGATGCAGGGAGGATCTGTCTCAACGGTAGGAAATGTGACTTACTATAGCCAGGGTGGCGGTGCAAAAGGTATTCAAAGGTCTACAACCATTGGATTAAACTATAGTGACAAGCTGGGAAAAGATGCTGACCTGGATTCTTTCAGCCTGATGCATTCCGATTCCAATATGGAAACGAGATCTAAAGTTTCAAGATCTACACTTCTCCCCACTTACACCCTTCAGACCAGTTCTGAAAGCAATGGAGAAAATGAATCCAAACAATACAGTTTTGATATTTCGGTTAAAATCAAGCTGGATTCTATGACTAGCATCTATCTTTCTCCAAGATTTACGAAAAACAGCAGTTTTAATTTTAATAATTCACGTTCATCTACTTTAAATAATGGCAAACTTGTGAATGAAAGTAATGCTTATTCAAGTAATGATTCGGAAAGCAGTTCATTCAATCCATACCTCTACTTTTCAAGAAAGTTTAAGAAAAAAGGCCGTTCCATTTCAGCCAATATGAACAGTTCCATTTCAGAATCCAGAAGGGATAACCTGAACCAGTCCCAAAACACTTTCTATCAACCCAGTGGGACAACGGCAGACAACAGGGATCAGTTAGCCAAAAATAAAAATCAGAACAGCAGTTTCAATTTCACTGCAGGATATACGGAACCTGTTTCCGATTCTTCCAGTGTAAGTTTTGAAGTAAAATACGAAACAAGATCTTCCAGAGATTTGAGAAATGTAAATGATTTTGATAATACAACCGGAGATTACACTAAATTCAATCAGCTTTTATCCAACAATATGAAGCAAAGAGTTAATCAGATATCTCCTGAGTTCACTTATCAACTCAGCAAAAAGAAACTGAATTTCTGGGCTTCCATGAACCTTGATATTTCAGATATGAAAGTAAATTCAATCTATAACGGTCAGCAATATGATCTGCAGAAAAATTTTGTACTGCCCCAATATAATGTGAACCTTTACTATCAACTGTCAGAAGGAAAAACTTTAAACTTTTACAACTATTCCAACTTCACCATTCCGACAGCAGAACAACTGACTCCCTATAAAGATGAATCCAATCCTTTAATTAGCTATCAGGGAAATCCGAATTTGAAAAATACCTGGACCAACAATCTTTATCTGTATTTCAATAATTATAATAAAGTAAAAGATCTCAGCTACTATTTCAACGTTGGTTTTACGTACAGAAATAATGACATCATCAATTTTTCTACCTATGATAATGCAGGAAAACAGGTGATCACTTACGACAATGTAAGCGGAAATAAAAGCATCAATGCCGGCGGAGGTTTCAGTAAAGTATTGAAATGGAAGAATAATAAACTTATTATCAATCCAAGATTCACCATGAATTATGCTTACAATAATGGTTTTATAGACGGACAGGCTTTTACCAGCAAAACATATAGTCTTAACCCTGGACTTAATCTTACCTATGAAATTAAAGATAAAATGACGATTAAGCCTTCTTACAGACTTGGATACAATTTTTCAAATTATACCAATTACAATATAACGAATGTAAATACAGCCAATCAATCCTTAAAACTGGAACTGACGAATTATATGCTGCAGGGCAGATTTGTATTTGGAAATGATTTTGAATACAATACCAACTCCAATATTGCTCCGGGCTTCAAAAAGGATTTCTACTTCTGGAATACCAGCCTTGGATATTCATTCTATAAAAAACAGTTTACGGCAAAGGTAAAAATCTACGATGTCTTGAATCAAAATCAAAGCGTGAGAAGAACCATTACCGATTCTTATTTTGAAGACCGTGAAGACCTCATCCTGAAACGATACATCATGTTCTCCATCAGCATGAAACTGAATAAGTTTGCAGGTAAAAAGACGCAGTAAAGCAACACTATACTTTTATATATATTTTTGATAATGGCCGGATCTTTCCGGCTATTTCTATGAATAAACAAAATTGAACCCTGAATACAATCACCACTGAAGATGTAAAATTCCCCTCCTCCGGAGGGGTGGCGAAAATTCAAAGAATTTTTGACGGGGTGGTTTAGCATAAACACATTCCAATAAATACTAATGTCTTTTATTCAATAACCGTGTTTTTATTTTTAAATTAGCATCAAATTTTTTTTATGAAAATCCATATTTCAGTATTATGTATTCTTTTTTTCATTCTTGGAAAAGCTCAGAAAACGGAACAGAAAGACAATTTCGTTAAAGACAATTTCACCAAGAAAGAATTTTATATTCCAATGCGTGATGGCGTGAAACTTTTCACAGCAGTGTATATCCCAAAAGATATATCGAACAAGAACAAATACCCGTTCCTGATGCAGAGAACCTGCTACAGCATTGCCCCTTACGGAGAGAGTGAATATAAAACAAAGGTAGGTCCCAACACTTATCTGATGAAAGACAAGTATATTTTCGTGTATCAGGATGTACGCGGAAGATATATGAGTGAAGGTACTTTTACCAATATGACACCACAGGTGGAGCGTAAAACCAAAAAAGATGTTGATGAAAGTACAGATACGTACGATACCATCGAATGGCTTTTGAAAAATGTGAAAGAAAACAATGGTAAAGTAGGCCAGTTTGGAACATCATATCCCGGATTTTATACCGCTGTAGGAACGTTGTCACAGCACCCGGCTTTGGTAGCTTCTTCACCACAGGCACCTATTTCCGATTTCTGGAATGACGATTTCCTTCACAACGGAAGATTTATGCTGGGATACTTCAGAACGTTCCCGGTTTTTGGTGTTCAGAAAACGCAACCGGAAAAACAGGCATGGTATATGGATTCTTTCATTAAGCAGACTTCTGAGGATGGATTAAAATTCTACAGAGATATGGGTACGCTGAAAGACGGATATGAAAAATATTACAAGAATAACTTCTTCATGACAGAAATTATGAATCATACCAACTATGATGAATTCTGGCAGAAAAGAGGTCTCCTTCCTCACCTGAAAAATATCAGCCATGCTGTAATGACTGTCGGCGGATGGTTTGATGCAGAAGATCTTTCAGGACCATTGAATATTTATAAAACTATCGAAAAAACAAGTCCTAAAGCTAAAAACACCATCGTTATGGGACCATTCTCTCATGGCGGCTGGTCTCAGGAGCAGGGAAAACACTTCCACAGTGAAACTTATTTTGGCGACAGCATTGCTACGTACTATCAGAAAAATATTGAAACAAAATTCTTCAATCATTATCTGAAAGGCAATACCAAAGAAGACGCAGGACTTCCTGAAGCATTAATGTATGACACCGGTGCTAAAGCATGGAAGGAATTTGCTTCTTACCCACCGAAAAATGCTCAGAAAGTGAACTTCTATCTGGCTGATAAAACCTTGAAAAAAACATCAGGACAAGGATATTCTGAATATTACAGTGATCCTAACAATCCTGTTTTAAGCTCAGATCACTTAAAAGATTTTAATGGCTTCACTCCAAAAAATTATATGTCGGAAGACCAGAGATTTGCTGTAGGAAGACCAGATGTATTAACGTTTACTACCGATGTACTGACTGATGATATTACATTTGCCGGAGAGATCATGGCTAAACTGAATATTGCATCCACTTCTACAGATGCTGATTTTGCCGTAAAATTAATTGATGTTTACCCTGAAGATTTCAAACCTGCAGAAAAGAAAGAAGGTGTTATCTATGGCAACTATCACCAGATGGTAAGAAGTGAGATCATGCCTGCAAGATTCAGAAATACCAAAGAAAAGGGAGAAGCTCTGGTTCCTAACCAAAAAACGGCTGTTAATTTCAGACTTCAGGATGTGGTTCATACGTTCAAAAAAGGACATAAAATCCAGATTCAGATCAGCAGTACTTGGTTTCCGCTTTTCGCAATCAACCCGCAGAAATTTATGGATAATCCGAATTTTGCCAATAAAGAGGATTACACCAAGGCATTTATTAAAGTATATGATGACAGCTCTATTGAAGCTGATGTTTTAAAATAAATTGAAAGAGGCTGTCTCAAAAGTGTCATTCTGAACGAAATGAAATGTAGTGAAGAATCTCATATATTTGGTTATCAATGAGATTCTTCCTTCGTCAGCATGACAAAAGCCAGATTGTTTGACTTTTGAGACAGCCTCTTTTATTTCTGAGGAGTTGAAGTTTTTGTTTTTAGCTTTTGGCTAAAGCCGGACGAATTTATTCTTTTGTTTAAGTGGGCTAAAGCCCACTTCTATTGATGGAGATGAAAAGCTCAATTCTTTAAAATCTGCGTGAGGTCTGCATCATTAGATCAGCATCATTTGAGACTCTACGGAGTGACAAACGTATGGATAAAATTATTCCTAAAAATTATTCCTCAATGGTTCTGAAGGTAAGGTTTACTCTGGGTGTTTTCACTTTTGTAGTGGGAGGAAGTCTGTGCAGCCAGTGGTCCTGAGTGGTTCCTTTCATAATTAACAAGCTTCCGTTTTCGAGGAATATTTCTGCCTTTTCTTTGGTTGTTTTATGTTTGAATAAAAACTTTCTTTCCGCTCCAAAGGTCAGAGAGGCAATTGCTCCATGCTTTTTCAGATCTGTTTCACCATCGCTGTGATAAGCCATGCCTTCGCTTCCGTCATGGTATAAATTAAGCAGACATGAATTGTAGGTTTCGCCCGAAACTTCTTCACATTTTTTCTTCAGTTCCAGTAATTCGGGAGTCCAGAATTGGGCATATTTTGTTCTTTTCGAATAGGTATATTCAAAAGCTTTCTCTCCAAACCAGGCTACTTTCCTTTTGGTTACAATCAATTTTCCAAAGATTAATGCCTCATCGTTTTCCCATGGAATCTGGCTGAGCAGATAATCATAGTAAAAATCTGATTGTTCTTTGGAGAAAACCTTACCGTAATAATGAACAGTTCCATCGTGTGGAAGGATATTTAGGGGATAATCGGATATTTCTTCGAAGAGACTCATCATAACTTTTTAATTAAATGCTTTTATATTTAAACACAAATGGCACTAATGTCTTTCACAAATAACACGAATTCTTATATCAATAGAAACGGGCCTTATCCATTTTAAAAAAAGACTGTCATTAAACACAAATGGCACCAATGTCTTTCACAAATAACACGAATTCTTATATCAATAGAAACGGGCCTTATCCATTTTAAAAAAAGACTGTCATTAAACACAAATGGCACCAATGTTTTTCACAAATGACACGAATTTTATATCAATAGGAATGGGCTTTAGCCCATTTAACAAAAATAATCTAATCCATTGGCTTTAGCCAAAACTTAATAAAAGAAGAATCCTTTTGTATCTTTTGTGGTAAAAATACGTTACGAGTACATTTGTGAACCCTCCCAACCAACAATCAGCTGTTTCCTATCACTTCCCCATCTGTAGCCGCCAAGATGCCCGGTAGACTGAATCACGCGGTGACATGGAATAAGAAATGCAACCGGATTACTTCCAATAGCCGTTCCAACAGCTCTGGAAGCTTTAGGATTTCCAATTTTTTCTGCCAGGCTACCATATGTAGACAATTTTCCCATTGGAATTTTCAGCAGACTTTCCCATACTTTCAGCTGAAAATCGGTTCCTTTTAAATGTAATTTTATGGTGTTGAGTTTTGTCCAGTCTTTATCGAATATGGACAATGCATTCTTTTGAAGAGTATCTAGTTTTTCAATAAAAAAAGCATTGGGGAACTTCTGTTTCAGTTCCCCGAATGCTTTTTCTTTATTATCTTCAAAAGCCATATAGCAGATTCCTTTTTCTGTAGAAGCTACTAAGATATTTCCGAAAGGACTCTCGGAAAAACTGTAATGAATACTAAGACTTTTTCCTCCGTTTTTATATTCTGCCGGAGACATTCCTTCTATTTTCACAAACAGATCATGCAGCCTGCTGGTACTGGAAAGTCCTGTCTCATAAGCGGTATCAAACAAACTTGCCTTTTCTTCCTTCAATAAATTTTTAGCATGTTCAAGACTGATGAACTGTAAAAATTTTTTCGGACTTGTTCCTGCCCAATCTGTAAAGATCTTCTGAAAATGGGCCGGACTCAGGTGAATATTCTCTGCCACTTCCTCCAAACTTGGCTGAAGCCTGAAATTGCTCCGGATATATTCTATCGCCTTGGCAATTCTGTTATAATCTATCTGACTTTGTGTGGACATTGTATTGTTATTTTACCTCACAAATTTCCAAAGAATATACGGCAGAAAAAATCCGATTCTTGCGGAATTAGTTGTTGTTATAAATATCGTAGTAAGCAAGCATTTTGTAATATAACTTCGCAGAAAGGAAAGCCGTTGGCTTAGCCATTGGAGAATCCATTAATTCTACAATATCAAATGCTACTACGTTACATTTTTCAAATACTTTTCTTAATAATTCCAACGTTGGATACCATTGTAATCCACCTGGCTCAGGAGTTCCTGTAGATGGAGCAATTGAAGGATCGAAAGCATCTAAATCAATAGTGATATACACATTTCCTGATACTTTTTCCAATACATCATTGATCCAGTTCTCGTTGTTTGCGATTTCGTGAGCAAAGAATACTCTTCCTTCCGGTAAATATTCAGCTTCCTCAGCATCCATAGAACGGATTCCCACCTGTACTAAGTTATGCTTCTGATTAGCTTCAAACACTGCACAAGCATGGTTGGAAGTAGAACCGTGGAACTCAGGACGTAAATCTGTGTGAGCATCCAACTGAAGAACAGTAAGGTTTTCAAACTTCTCTCCTACCGCACGGATAGAACCGATAGAAACAGAGTGCTCTCCTCCAAAAAGAGTAAATAATTTACCCTCATTGTTCAAAAGTTCTTTTGTTTTCTGATAAACCGCCTCTGTCATTGCTTCAGGAGAAGAATTTTCAGAAACTTCACCAGCTAAGTAAACTCCCTGTAGATAAGGTTCTGTTTGAGTTTCAATATCATAAAGCTCCATGTTTTCAGAAGCGTTTAAAAATAATTCCGGACCTTTATCAGCTCCTTTACCCCATGTTGAAGTTCCATCGTAAGGAACAGTTACCAACATTACTTTCGAATTCTCTAGTGTTGCGTTTTCCTCGGGAATTCCTGCGTATGTTCTCATGCTTTATTTAAAAATTTTAATGTTTTAAAATTGAAATATTGACCACAAAGATACGAAGATTTATGAGTTGAAGAGTAAGAGCGTCGGAGAGTTTGTAAATGATAATTATCCTTGAATATTTGCCAGGAAGCCGGAGGCCAGAAGAAGGAAGTAATGAATGTTTAAAGAATCATTTTGAGTTCAATTTAACAAATACCTTCAATCTATTTATTATCGATATATTGAAATTTTTCATAGAATAACTTCCTGCTTCCCTCTTCAGACTTCCTGCCTTATTGAGTTTTCCCTTTTCAACTCAATTTCCTATTTTTGTACAAAACTCATAATATGCCTTTAAAAGCTGTTCTTTTCGATATGGATGGTGTGATTGTAGATACAGAACCATTACATAGAAAAGCTTATTTCAAAACGTTTGATGAACTGGAAATTGCTGTTTCCGAAGAGCTTTACACCTCTTTTACCGGAGCATCTACTAAAAGAGTTTCTGAAACTCTGATTAAGGAATTTAATCTAAATCAGACTTACGAATCCATTGCAGGAATCAAAAGGTCTCATTTCAAAGATTATTTTTATAATGATGACGAATTTGATTTAATTCCGGGAGTAAGAAAACTGATCGAGCATTATCACGAAAATGGACTCAAGCTGATTCTGGCATCTTCTGCTACGATGGTAACCATCAATATGGTTTTTGAAAAATTCGGTCTGGAGCAATATTTCAGTGGAAAGATCAGCGGGGCGGATTTAAAGGAATCAAAACCTCATCCTGAAGTTTTTTTACTGGCGGCAGAAATGGCGGATGAACCTGTTGAAAACTGTATGGTGATTGAGGATTCTACCAACGGAATTCTGGCAGCCCACAGAGCAAAAATTTTCTGCGCTGCATACAGAAGTCCACATTCTAAAAATCAGGATTATACATTGGCTGATACGGTAGTTTCAGATTATGAAGATCTGGAACTGGATAAAATTTCAAAATATTTTTAAACAAAAAAGAGGCTGTCTCAAAAGTCAAACAATCTGGCTTTTGTCATTCTGACGAAGGAAGAATCTCATTGATAACCAAACATATGAGATTCTTTACTACATTTCATTTCGTTCAGAATGACATTTTTGAGACAGCCTCTTTTGTTTTCTATAAGTTTTGGCTAAAGCCAATTGACTTTTCTATTGATTGTAAATGGGCTAAAGCCCATTTCTACTGACCATAAAATTATTAATAACCAAGAAGTTTCAATACATCTTCCGGTTCCTGCTTTTCACGGAAAATCTCATATTTCAGTTCACCGTTTTCATCTTTCTGAATCAGGACGTGTCTCGGCTGAGGCATCAGACAGTGATGTACTCCACCGTACCCTCCGATGGTTTCCTGATAAGCCCCAGTGTGGAAAAATCCGATATACAAAGGTTTTGTATCACTGAAAACAGGCAAATAAATGGCATTGGTATGTTGTTCCGAGTTATAATAATCATCTGAATCGCAAGTTAATCCTCCAAGGAAAACTCTTTCATAAGTATCTTCCCAACGGTTAAGCGGAAGCATGATAAAGTGTCTTGAAATAGCCCACGTATCAGGAAGAGTGGTCATGAAAGAAGAATCAATCATATTCCACTTTTCTCTGTCATTCTGACGTTTCTGAGAAATGATTTTATAAAGATTCGCCCCGCTTTCCCCTACGGTAAAGCTTCCGAACTCAGTATAGATATTAGGTTCTTCCACTCCTTCCTCTTCACAGAATTTCTTGATCTGAGAAACGATTTCTTCCACCATATACTGATAGTCATAATCAAAGTTCAGAGAAGTTTTGATTGGGAAACCACCACCGATGTTCAGTGAATCCACTTCAGGAGCGATTTTCTTCAAACGTGCATATACACGCAGACATTTATACAATTCGTTCCAGTAATATGAAGTATCCTTAATCCCTGTATTGATGAAGAAGTGAAGCATTTTCAATCTTGCATTCGGGTGTTCTGCGATCTTCTGACTGTAATAAGGGATAATATCTTTATACCCGATCCCTAATCTTGAGGTATAGAATTCAAACTTCGGCTCTTCCTCTGATGCGATTCTGATTCCGATATTAAAGGTAGAATCGATGCTTTCCGTAAGTTTATCCAATTCTCTGTAATTATCAAGAATCGGAGTAATATTTTCAAAACCGCTGTTGATCATATCTGAGATCTTTGCCAGATAATCATCAGTTTTGAAACCATTACAGATGACTTCAATATTTTTATCTACTTTCTCTTTTTCATAAAGAGACTTTACAATATCCATATCATAAGCAGAAGAAGTTTCTATTGAAATGTCATTTTTCAATGCTTCTTCCAATACAAAATTAAAATGACTGGATTTTGTGCAGTAGCAGTAGGTATAATTCTTTCTATATTCGGTTTTTTCAAAAGCTTCTTTAAACCAGCTTTTCGCTTTCTGAATATTTTGAGAAATTCTCGGCAGATAGCTAATCTTTAGCGGAGTGCCAAATTGTTCAACTACGTCCATTAGTGGAACGTCGTGAAACAACAAATTGTTCTCAGATACATTAAATTCCTCTGTAGGGAAGTACAATGTCTGATCAATAAGTTCCGAGTACTTTATTTTCATTTCTAAACAAGTGAATTAAGAAATGCAAAATTGCTAAAAAACTTTCATTTTTAGGTGTTAAAATTGTTATAATTTTAATTTAGGACCCAATATTAAATCTTACAAAAATTTATCTCTAATAATCAATAGGTAAACTTTTGAATATACCCGCTTCTTTTGGCGTCTGAAATCCCTAATACCTCATTAATATAAGCATCTGTGGAGCCATACTTTTTGTTGATCTCTTCAAATGCAGCATCAAGGTATCTTTTTTCTACCCAGCTCAGTTTTTCCAGCACCTTCAGATCCATCTTTGGATAAAGGAAATGCAGGTTATTGGCCAGACGAAGTCTCTTCAGTATAAGATCTTTCCTGTAGTTATTAGATAAAAGATATTCGTTGTAAATAGTTTCTTTATCAAACTTCAGAATCGTAAGAATTAATGCTGTCGTAATTCCTGTTCTGTCTTTTCCTGCTGTGCAGTGGTAAAGGATAGGATCTTCAGATTCCAGAATCTCCGTAATAATCCTTTTAATCGTTTCCGGATTTTCAGTAACGTACTCACGGTAGAAATTAATCATTCTTTTGTCTGCATCAGATGCATTCACTTTGCCTTTAAGGACCAGTTTTTTGGCCTGAGCCAGCTGATCTCCTTCATCTTCAAATGCCGAGAAATTTCTGTAAACACTTTCTGATGGCAGCTGATCCGGCTTCTGAGCAATTTCCCTGGAATTTCTAAGATCAATAATTTCTTTGATTCCCAGCTTTTCAAAAGCGTCAAAAGATTTCTTTTTAAGTTTATTTAGATGAGCACTCCTGTACAGTTTTCCTTCTTTCAATGTCCTGCCGTCTATATTTTTGATGTTTCCTACCGTCCGGAAATTGGCAACTTTCTTGACATGAATTACTTTTTGAGTTTCATTTTTTCCATATTCGGGTGTTTCAAAATGCTGTGTTTTGCATGAGAAAATACAGCACAATGAAATGATGAAAACTGATATTTTGATTAGTTTATTCAATGGTTTTTGATAGGTTTTGGCTAAAGCCAATGGATGTATTTATTTTTATTAAACGGGCTGAAGCCCGTTTCTATTGATGTATAAATTCGTTCCATTTGTGAAAAACATTGGTGTAATTTGTGTTTAATGACAGTCTTTTTTTTAAATAGGTAAAACCCGTTTTTATTGATATAAAATTAGTACCATTTGTGAAAAACATTGGTGCCATTTGTGTTTAATGACAGTCTTTTTTTTAAATGGATAAGGCCCGTTTCTATTGATATAAGAATTCGTGTTATTTGTGAAAAACATTGGTGCCATTTGTGTTTAATCACAGTCTTTTTTTTAAATGGTAAGGTTCGTTTCTATTGATAATAATCACCTTAATAGATTGCCGGATATTCTATCTCCTTCATTCCTACAAAAAACAAAACATCTCCTGATTCATATTCCACGGAAACTTCATCTTCAACGGCAAAATTTCGGGTTCCTATTCTTGAAGTGATGCTTAGACTTTCATTGGTCAGCGGCCAATTGAGACCTTTTGTTGTTATATTATTCACTGATGGAAACGGATAAATAGAAATCATTCTATTTTTCACTCCTTTCAGTGTAAAATGATTGGGAATAAAATAATATTCTGAAAACCCGTCATAAAACTTTATTTTCAGCTGGTCTTTGAATGTATATGCAACAGTAAGATTTCCCAGAAAATGATCCTGTTCACCTCCACTTCCTCCAAAAACATCAACCTCTGAAAAGCCTTTTCCCAGAATGATTTCCAACGCTTTATGAAAATCTGTTTTTTCCTGATCCAGTGTAAGGATGAATTTCTCCTGATACATATCTTCATCTGATCCGGAATGCGAATCAAAATCACCCGATATAAAATCCAGCTTATCCAAAGGAAATCCCATTCTTTTCAAATAATGGAAAGCACCGTCTGTACAGGCAGTTAAACCATAATTTTCCGGATCGGGTAATAATTTTGGAGCATCTCCGTTGATGAAAAGTAATGCTTTATCTTTCATTCGGATTCCAGTATTCTTCCGGTTCGCTGTTCAGTTTTGAAATATATCTGGCCAACACAAAAAGATAATCTGAAAGCCTGTTTAAATATTTAATCAGTTCGGGACGTACTTCCTCTGATTCATTCAGAAAAACCAATGAACGTTCTGCTCTTCTGCAGATGGTTCTTGCTGCATGTAGAAAAGTTGCAGATTTTCCACCACCCGGCAGGATAAAATACTGAAGCGGTTCCAGTTTTTCGTCAAAAGCATCCATCCACTGTTCCAGCTCTTCAATTTCTGTTTCTGAAATAATGATCGGAAGACGGGATTTCCCATTGGCAAGCATCAGCTTATCCACAGGTGTTGCTGCCTCTGAACCTACAGTGAACAGATCAAACTGTATTTTCTTCAGCTGTCTCAGCACTTCTTCATCTTCAATATGGCTTTTTGCAATCCCGATAAATGAATTCAGCTCATCTATATTTCCATAACTGTCTACTCTGGCACTGGCTTTGGAAACTCTTGTCCCACCGTATAACGCCGTCTGACCTTTATCTCCTGTCTTTGTATAAATTTTCATAGGACTAAAATACTTTTTTTTATACAATGTAAAAAGTAAAATGTAGTAATAGCTTCCTATTCGATCTGAAAAAATAAAACTGACACTAGAAATTAATGTCAGTTAATATCTGCCCAGATGGGTTTTTATATTTTTGGAATAGCTGCTCTTTAGTAAGCATCACGAAGCAATACTCATTTCTTTATTTTAAGATTAAAAAGTATAATTAACATTGAACTGAAAAGTTGTTCCGTTAAATCCAAACTGGTTTACTTCCCATGGATATCTGAACCTTCCTCCAAGATCTGTTACCACGTCTCCCTTACTGTCTATTACATCCGGATAAATATTAAATAAATTATTTACCACTCCGGAAACTTTAAGATCATTCGTTATTTTATAGGTTAAAACGATGTCTGTAACTACCTTACCGGAAAACGTCTGATCTTTGGCAGGATCAGTGGCGTGCTGCCAGGTAACAGAACCAAAATACGTATTATTTAAGTTAAAATTAAACTTTGTAATATCATAAGAAAGGCTCAGAATCGTTTTTGTTTTTGGTCTTGCAGAGATAATCCTGGATTGTTCTTTTCTGTCAAAGAAATTTTCTGAATAATCATTTTGAGCTAAAATAGGCGGAACGGCAATATTATCTACTATTTTAGTTTCGTTATAATTAAAAGCAGCAATAACGCCCAATCTTCCTTTCCCAATAGCAGAAGTATAATAATTAGCAACGAAATCCACTCCCTGAGTAACTGTATTGACAGCATTGGTGAAAAACTTCAGGGATGTTATTTTGTTATTGTTTAATATGACTTCCACAGGGTTTGTCAGATCCGGACTTCCCGGAGCACCCGTTTTGTACCCAATATCTCCTGAGAAAAGCACCCTGTCTTTGATTTTTATTCTATAATAATCCGCTGTAATAGTAAGGTTTTTAAAAGGTTTTACGGCCAATCCCCCGGTAATGTTAAAGGCTTTTTCAGCATTTAATTTAGGCACCCCAAGATCAGATCTTACAATTTGAGAGTCATTATTAAATGTCCCCTGATTAGCTACTGTATTTCCTGTAATTTTGGTCTGAACATTGGAATAATAAATCTGGTGTAATGAAGGTGCACGGAATCCTGTAGAAACAGATCCGCGGAAAACTAATTTATCATCCAGCAGCTTATACCTTGCATTTCCTTTCCAGGAAACATTATTTCCAAAATCACTGAAGTTTTCATATCTCACAGTTCCTCCAAGCAGAAGGTCTTTCGTAACATCCCATTCAGTATTTATATAAGCTCCCATATTCTGACGGTTTTTATTGACTTCATTTTGAGGCTGCAGTCCGGGAAATGATTCTGCACCACTCCCTATATAAGATGATTCTTCCCCTGCTTTTGCCTGATAATTTTCATTGCGCACTTCAGCTCCGGCACCTAAAACAATTGCACCAAAATCCCGGTTGATATCTATATTTCCTATAATATTACTGAACTGATGGCCACCTGCCTTAAAACGGGTTGGTGAATTTGCACCCAAAGACGTATTAATAGTATTTCCTACCATATAATCTACTGCATTAGAGCCAAAGGTGGCACTCCCGTCAAAATTCCATTTACCAAACATACCTTTCCATCCGGAAGTTAAATTATAATCATAAACATCTGTTTTAAATTCCGGCTGAAATCCGTTGTAAGGCTGTCCTTTTGGGGTTAATAAACCAAAATCTGAAGCTACCCAGTAGGGTGTTCTATACAAAGCAAAACTAGTCCCGTTTCTGTAAGTGGTACCCCCAAAAGCATAAAATTTACCTGTTTCACCTGTTGGCAATTCAAAATTGACAAACATATTGGCCACTTTTGTTTCCGGCTGCCCTATAATCATTCCTAAACCAGGATTAGCCTGAGTCCAGGCATTATCCACCCCAAAAAGTTCATCTTTTGTAACAGAACCTGCACGGTTCGTTTTATTTTGAGAGGAAAATCCGAATGTAAGATTCAGACTTCCGGTTTTTGCTACTTTGATTCCTGTATTAAAATCTGCTCCGATATTAAAACCATCTCCTTTTAAAGTAATACCTGAAAAAAGATTGACTGTACTTTTTCCAACACTGTTCTTAAGAATAATATTAATAACTCCCGCAATAGCATCAGAGCCGTACTGTGCAGATGCTCCATCCCTCAATACCTCTACGTTTTGTAAGGCTGCTGAAGGAATACTTTTCAGATCTGTACCCACTTCACCTTTTCCGGGGGTATCATTTACATAAATTAAAGCACTTTGATTTTTTCTTTTACCATTCACCAAAACCAAGGTTCTGGAAGGCCCTAATCCTCTTAAATCTGCAGGATCAAAATGAGCCGTTGCATCAGAAACAGTTTGTTGTGATGAATTGAAAGAGGGAACGGCATAGGTTAAAGCTTTATCAAAAGTTGCCTGCCCAGTGGATTTTAATTGTACGGCAGAAATATTGTCAATAGGAATTGCTGAGGTAATGATGGTTCTTGGCTTGGTTCTACCCGTGGTAACCACAACCTCATCTATTTTATTTTGTTTTATGCTGTCCTGAGCATATCCCATTGCACCAGCTCCGCTTAATACTAATGCATAGATTTTTCCATTAAATAAATTATTTTTCATGTCAATTGTTAATTATTCAATAAATCTAATGAAAAAATCAACATTAAATATAAAAATTGAAAATATAATAAAAATACAATTTCATATTTGCGAAAATTATACCATTTCGTAAAAACAATAATTAATCTGCAAAACATAAAGTTATTTATTAACATCATGAAAAAAAATAAATCAATAACGCCGTATTTGTATAAAAAAAATTAATTAGTTATCATCAGAAATAAACATGATTTCATTCTTACTGGCAAGTAGTTTTCAGTAAATTGAGATTGCTTCGTTTATGGCTCGCAGTGAATGGCCGCAAAAAATGGCCGGAAGAAACCGGCCATATCCAAATTATTTATTTACCTCTACGTATTGTATGATGGTCTGATTTTTTGGGTTGTAGATAATGGTACTACTGTTAGGAAATCTTTTCAGTTTATAATACTGAATATTTTTGTCAGATTTAAGCTCCTCGAGAACCTTAGTATCAAAAGTATTGTCAGGAAGAAATTTTGATATAAAGCTTAATTTATCAATTATATTCTGGCCATCAATCTTTCTGGCAGTTTTATCAGATTTATTTTCATCCGATGTTGGCTGACCTTCCAAAAATGGCAGTAATACTGCAATATCAGCTTTATATTTAAAAATATATCCTTGAGGTCTTCCGGGAATTCTAATTTTCTTCCCTTTTTCCTCCGAAACAATGGAAGTTCCAGTATCAGGGAAAACGGTATTGAACTTAACATCTTCGGAATTGGTTATAGAATTAATAGATTCATTTACAGTTTTTTTTACTGTTTCCTCAACAACCTGTTGTGTTTTTTGCTGTACAGTTTCGGTTGTTTTCTGAACAGTCTGGTCAATTTTTTCCTCTATTTTATTGCATGATAATAATAAAAAACTTGCAATAACAGGCAAAATATACTTCTTCATAATTCTAATAATAGCGATTTTTTTATTAATATCCTCTTTTCTAACGTAAAAATAGGTCAGGATATTTTAACAAAGAAAAAAATATTTTTTAAATATGAAAAATACTACTGACAAACTGTTGTCATTTCCCTCTCTTACCTTTGTATCAAGAACAAACAAAACAAATACATTATGACAACTACAGCAACAGCCACTAAACAATTCATGACTTCTGAACAGGTATTAAACGAATGGCAGGGACACAGAAATCTGACGAGAAGAGTCATTGAATCTTTTCCGGAAAAAGAGTTATTTGAATTTTCTGTAGGCGGAATGAGACCATTTGCAAAACTTGCAGTAGAACTGATCAGCATTGGCGGGCCTGCTTTAAAAGGAATTGTGGAAGGAAATGTGGAAGCTTACAGTGAAGAAGCTTTTAATCCGAAAACCAAGGAAGAAATTTTGAAAAAATGGGATGAAGAAACTGAAGTGATCAATCATTATTTCAATCAGATTTCTGAAGAGCGTTTTCAGGAAACCTTCAATTTATTCGGACAATATGAATTTCCGGTGTATCAGAACATTCTTTATTTTATAGACAACGAAGTTCACCACCGCGGACAAGGTTATGTTTATCTGAGAGCTTTGGGAATTGAACCTCCTTTCTTCTGGGAGAGATTCTAATAAAAGCGAAAGGGTAAAATTGCAGAAAGGGTAAACAAAACAGATATCTTTTTTGCCACACAACACTGTATTTAGTTGCAATTTTGCCTTTTAATCAAACCATTTCATTTATTTGCCTCAATTAAGTCTTTTAAACCTCAACAGCTGTCTTGTTGGGGTTTTTATTGATGCCTTTCTGTCATTTTCAGAAGCAGTTCTTTTAATCTTGTACGAAGACTTTCCGGTTCAAGAACCGTTGCATAATCTGCAAAAGTAACAAGCCAGCGGGGAAATCCGTCATTGATCCATTCTGTTTCAAAAGTGAGTTCCATCCCATGTTCGGTTTCTACTTCTTCTATCAATCCGTAATATTTTTTAGAATTTACCAGATGAGACATTATTTTTTTATCTACTAAAAGTCTGGCTCTGACTTTATTTCCATTGGCTTTTTTACGGTAATCATTCACCTGCCCATATTCCTGCAGGAAAGGATTCTGTGTTTTTGAAATTTCCAGAATTCTGTCGATACGAAACTGTCTGAAATCTTTTCTCAAGGTACAGTATGCCATGATGTACCAAATATTAAATTCGAAAAACATCCCGACCGTTTCAATAGTTCTGTTGCTTACTCTCTCATCTACGGTCTTATATCTGATATTGAGCTGGGTTTTCTCCGCAATACTTTCCAGGATAATAGGAATTACGTTTTTCAGTGAATCTCCGGAATCCGTATGAAAACTGAAAACATCAATCTGCTTTTCAATATTTTTAATCAGATTTTTATCAGAATATTTCAGTACCGAACGTACTTTTTCCATAGCAGCCTGATAATGGCTCCCTAAGCTTTGGTGGGAAAATTTCTGCATCAGCTTTTCTGCGGTAATGAAACTTAACACTTCTTCTTTGGTAAACATAATCGGAGGAAGTTTATACCCTTCCATTAAAGAATAGCCGTTCCCTGCTTCGCCCACAATAGGAATCCCTGCATTTTCCAGAGTTTTTACATCACGGTAAATGGTTCTGATGCTAACATCGAATTTTTCAGCGAGATCCTGAGCACGAACAACAGGTTTCGACTGTAATTGGGTAAGAATGGCAGTTACCCGATCGAGTTTTTTAAGATAGTGGTCGTTCATTATATCACAAAACTAAAAATTCTTTTCTGAAGTATAACTTATGAGGGACAGCTTTTTTATTTAAAGGTATTAACGAGTTTATCAAGATTCAGACTGCGGGCGGAGGCATCAAAAATCTCACGGTAAGTTCCTTCTTTATTATAGAGTTCATCATGAGTTCCATTTTCAACCACTCTTCCTTTTTTCATCACATAAATGATATCTGAATCCAGAATCTGTGATAGTGAATGGGAAATGATAATCACCGTTCTTCCTTCTTTTATGGCATCCAGAGAGTTTTTGATCTGTTCTGTGGCAATGGCATCCAGACTGGCTGTCGGTTCATCCAGAAAGATGATTGGAGGATTTTTAAGGAAAAGTCTTGCAATGGCAATTCTCTGCTGCTGTCCTCCTGAAAGCTGAGTGGCATCATGCTGGTATTTTTCAGGAAGATCCATAATCTGATCATGCAGATAAGCTTTTTTTGCGGCCTCCTGAATTTCTTCAAAACTGGCATTCATATCGCCGTAACGGATATTATCTTCTATACTTCCCTGAAAGATATGATTTCTCTGAAGTACAAGCCCCAGATCACTTCTCAGAAAAGTATTATCAAATTCATTAAGGTTTACTCCGTCCAGAAGGATTTCTCCAGAATCCGGAAGATAAAATTTACATAAAAGATTGATCACCGTTGATTTTCCCGCACCGCTCAATCCTACCAAAGCTGTCGTCTTTCCGTTTTCAATTTTCATGGAAACATTATGTAAAGCTTTCGTACCATTGGGATAAGTGAAATCAACATTTTTCAATTCAAAAGTTCCTTTGATTTCTTTTTCTACAAAGCTTCCGTTGGATTCTGTTTCATGATCTGCATTCAGAATATCAAAGTACCCTTCGGCATAAATCATGGCATCATTCATATCATCATAAATTCTGTGAAGCTGACGGATAGGCGCTGAGACATTGTTAAAAAGCATAATATGAAGCATGATAGCACCGATAGTCATCTGCTGATCAAGCACCAGATAAACAGTTAAAAGGATAATCAAAACAACTCCAAATTGTTCAATGAACGTTTTTAAACCATCATAAATAAAATTGGTTCTCCTTGTGATCATCTGACTTTCCATCAGCTCCATCTGAAGGTCATATTGTTTTTTCCCTTCAAATTTTTCACGGACAAAGCTTTTAATAACCATAATAGAATTAATCAGGTTCAAGAGTCCTGATGTCTTCTTTTCTCTTTGATTTCTAAGCTGGCGTCTTACTCCGCCCAGTTTTTTGGCCTGCAGGGAGCTGATGTAGAAATAGATCGGAACAATAATCGTAGAAACCAGTCCCACATACACATTCTGCATATACATAATGATGAGGGCAATAATGGCATTGGAAAAAAGAGGAAGGATATCAATAAAAAAGTTCTGAACCAATCTGGTAAGACTTTCTATTCCACGATCGATTCTGATCTGTAATTTCCCGGATTCATGGTTTTCATCATTAAAATAAGCGACTCTGTAGGTTAAAATCTTATCAATGGCTGATTGCGCCAACACGGAGCTTACATTAATCCTGATTTTTTCGCCATAAAATTTCTGCCCGAAGTTGATGAAGATATTTAACAGTTCTTTCCCCAGTAAAATAATGGAAATGATAACGAGAATATGAATTCCCTCTGACATCGGATGTGGAAGATGCGTAAGTTTAGTGACTTCATCCACCGTGTATTTCAGAACAATCGGGTTAACCTGCGCTGCAAGAGCTCCCAGAAAAGTAAGAAACAAAGTTCCGTAAATCATGGGTCTGTAAGGTCTGATGAATGGGACAAGCTGTTTATAGATTCCGAATAAGGTAACGGTTCTGTTAAAAGGTTTAGCCATAAAAATCATTTTAAATGAAAAACGTACCGCTTTCAAAAGAAAAAGGTACGAATTATTATTAAACCGATCATCTAGGATTTATTTAAAAATCTTTCATTGTGCCATCGTCATTTATGTATTTGAATTGATGGCATGGGTCAATAACCTTTCCCCCCATTTGTACAAAAGATCCCCACATTCCTGACCAATCTTCAAAATCATTTTCTACAGATGTATCCCAACGAACTACGGTTGAATTTTTATGAAACTTTACATTTACTATAATACCGTATTCATTATCCAAAAAAACTTTGGTTCCTACTTGAAAATCTTCATATTTATAAAGATGATCCATTTATCCTTCAAACAAATAAGTTGTAAGGTAATGAAGTTCTTTTCTGCTGGCTTCTTTAGACTCTGCTTCTGCCTGTTCTAAAGAGTATTGGGAATTAATTTCCTTTTTCTGCAAAACAAATGAGTTGTTGGCATTCTTATCCACTACCTCATTAAAAATATGCTCAATTTCAGAATTTGCTAAGGTAGCAAAGCTGATCTCTTCAAAGCCATGTAATAATCTAAGATCATCAAACTGACTGAAATTTTCATTGACAAATGCCTGCAGCTGTGCTTTGGAATCAAAGTTACCAGCCCAGATATTGTAAGCATATTTCTTCTTTTTAGGTTTATCTAAAATACTTTGATACACGAAGTTTTCACCCAGATAGGCTTCTCTTACCTGCGGATCGTTTGCAAGATCTTCCGGAAGTCCTTCTTTCAGGATCTTTCCTTCAAACATAATATAGGTTTTGTTCGTAATCGCCAGGGTTTGCTGTACGTTGTGGTCGGTAATCAGAATTCCGATATTTTTATCAACAAGGCTTCTTACGATTTTCTGAATATCCTCTACAGCAATCGGGTCTACCCCTGCGAAAGGCTCATCCAGAAGAATGAAGTTCGGGCTTGTGGCAAGACAGCGTGCAATTTCTGTTCTACGTCTTTCTCCCCCGGAAAGAAGATCTCCTCTGTTTTTACGAACGTGCTGTAAAGAAAACTCTTCAATCAGTTCATCACATTTGATCTGCTGTTCACGTTTTGAAAGCTTGGTCAGCTGTAATACGCCCATAATATTTTCCTCTACAGACAGTTTTCTGAAAACCGAAGCTTCCTGAGCCAGATACCCGATTCCTTTTTGAGCACGTCTGTACATGGCATCGGTAGTAATCTCCTGCTTGTCCAGAAAAATTTTTCCTGAAGTAGGCTTAACCAACCCTACAATCATATAAAACGATGTGGTTTTTCCTGCTCCGTTCGGACCCAGCAAACCAACAATTTCTCCCTGTTGAACCTGTACAGAAACGCCTTTTACAACTTTTTTAGGACCGTATTCCTTGATTAAGTTTTCTCCTCGTAAAATCATAGGGCAAATATATCAAAAATATAAACTTCACTTATAGGTTAATATCAACTTGTTTAGGTTAAATGCAAACTTATTCATTTCCAAACCCATTGTAACTTTTCTTCAATTTCATCTACTTATAGTAAATATATCAAACAATTATAAATAGTAAGCAATGGAAAATTACGGATATACAAAAACAGAAAATATGCAAAACCAGCAAAGCAATGTTCCTTACCGTTCAGAAAAGAAAATCCCTGCCGCTTTATTGGGAATTCTTGTGGGATGGCTGGCTTTAAATAAATTTTATCTGGGTTATACAAAAGAGGGAATCATTCAATTGGTGCTGAATGTTATTACTTTTGGTGCTGCCTCTGTTATTCCTTTTATCGAAGGTATTTTATATCTTTTTATGAGCGATAAACAATTCGATGATACGTATGTGTATGAAAAAAAAGGCTGGTTATAAGAATTATAAATATCATCATAAAAATTCCGGCTGCTCTTTTCAGAACAGCCGGAATTTTATTTTAATACACGCAATCTTATTTATTCAATAAAATAGCCGCTTCTTTTGCAAAATAAGTAAAGATCATATCTGCTCCTGCTCTTTTGAAACATGTCAAGCTTTCAAGGATCGTTTTATCATTATCCAGCCAGCCGTTTTGAGCAGCAGCTTTTACCATGGCATATTCTCCACTTACATTGTATACTGCGATGGGAAGATCAATAGCTTCACGTACTTTGGAAACGATATCCAGATAAGGAAGACCCGGTTTAATCATGATTACGTCTGCTCCTTCATCAATATCTTTAAATACTTCATTCATGGCTTCACGGGTGTTGTGAAAATCCATCTGATACGTTTTTTTATCTTTCGGAATTTCCATATCATCTTTCGGTGCGCTATCTAATGCACTTCTGAAAGGTCCATAGAAAGAACTTGCATATTTGGCAGCATAGCTAACAATTCCTACATCTGTAAATCCGCTTTCTTCCAATGCTTCACGGATAACCATTACTCTGCCATCCATCATATCACTTGGTGCCACAAGATCTGCTCCTGCTTCTGCATGCGATACTGACATTCTTGCCAGTGCTTCATTGGTAGCGTCATTTAAAACTTTTCCGTTTTCAATGATTCCGTCGTGTCCGTAGATTGAATAAGGATCTAAGGCTACATCCGGCATTACAATCATTCCCGGAACGGCATCTTTGATTGCTTTGATGGTGTTCTGCATCAAGCCGTCTTTGTTCCAGGCTTCTTTTCCTGTATTGTCTTTCAGATGTTCTGACACTTTCATGTACAAATTGACAGCTTTCACTCCCAAAGAAAATAATTCCTTACATTCCTTCACTGTTAAATCTATACTCCGCCTAAAAATTCCCGGCATAGACGGGATTGCCTCCTGCTTGTTTTCGCCCTCCATTACGAAGATCGGCATTACAAAATCATCAGTTGTAAGCACATTTTCTCTTACCAGACTTCTGATAGATTCATTAACTCTAAGTCTTCTATTTCTTGAATGTATCATTTTTGGAATACTTTTTGAATAAGTTTCTACAAATTTAATATAAGTTCTACAATAAACTATTGTATGAAATTGTAGAATTTGTTACATTTGTTACATATATTCGAGAAATTATAAATTTGATGAAAAAACTTTTACTTTTATTTCTATTTGCAGGCACTTTTGTTGGGTTTTCCAACAATTTAAAAGCTCAGCTGAGAGAGCCGGCTTCCACCACTCAAAAGGCGGATGATGGTGTATTGCTTGCCTATCCAAATCCTGCAAAGGATTTCCTTATTATTAAGGCAAAAGATTCTTCTTTAAGAATCAAAACCGTGACTTTTTATTCAATTTTGGGTATGCAGGTCGCCAATTATACGGTGAATATGAACTCCGGAGAGATTAATATTGAAAAATTAAAGCCCGGAAAATATATGATCCGATATATTTTAAGTGACAACACGCAGAAAGTTACTCAAATCGTGAAACAATAAATTAAAATCCTGATAATCATCAGGATTTTTTCTTTTACATTAAATCTGTTTTAATATTTCCGTAACTTTCGGGACTTTTTCATACTAATAGTAAAAAAGAACAATTTAATGCTAAAAGCTGAACATATTAAAAAGACCTATAATGCCGGAAAAAAGGTCGCCCTGGATGATTTTAGCATCCATGTTCCAAAAGGCAGTATCTATGGCCTTTTAGGTCCCAACGGAGCCGGAAAAACTTCTTTCATCCGTATCATTAACCAAATTACTCAGGCAGATTCTGGAGAAATCCATATCAATGGTAAAAAACTGAACCCAGGCCATATTAAAGATATTGGCTATATGCCTGAAGAAAGAGGACTGTACAAAAACATGACTGTTGGTGACCAGATCCTCTATTTCGGAGAACTGAAGGGAATGAGCAAAAGTGATGCTTTGAACGAAGCTAAAAAATGGTTTGAAAAACTGAACATCGACCAATGGTGGAAGAAAAAGCTTTCCGAACTTTCTAAAGGAATGGCTCAAAAAATCCAGTTTGTAGTTACTGTTCTTCACAGGCCTCATTTATTGATTCTTGATGAACCTTTTTCAGGTTTTGATCCTGTGAATGCCAATTTAATCAAAGATCAGATCATCGACCTTAAAAATAACGGAACAACCATCATTCTTTCTACCCACAGAATGGAAAGTGTGGAAGAAATGTGTGATTATGTTGCTTTGATTAACAATTCAAAGAAAATTATTGACGGAAGGGTTTTTGATGTAAGGGAAAAATTCAAGAAAAATATTTTTGGGATTACGCTTTCTGAGGTAAACAGTGATCAGTTTGAAAATTTCAGAAACAAACATGAGATCTTCAACCTATCCAATGAAAATAATCTTGTTTCTTTTGACCTGAAAAATGAAGAGAGCCAGAATAAAGTTCTTCTGGATCTTGTACAGGTAGGTAAAGTAAGATCATTCGACGAAAGAATTCCCAGTATGAATGAAGTGTTTATTAATGCTGTAAGTAACCATTCTTAATTTTATGAATAATATTTTTTTAATTACCAAGAGAGAGTTTCTTACCCAGGTTAAGAAAAAGTCTTTCATCATATTAACCCTTCTTGCCCCTGTCTTGATTATTGCTTTCGGAGCAGTTGTAGGATTAATGTTTAAAGCGAATGAGTCACACAGTATTATAGAAGTGGTTGATAAAAGCGGATTGTTTACCAATCAGCTTAAATCTAATGATAAATTAAACTACGTTTTTGTTTCTGCAGCAGATGAAAAGTCCAAGATTAACAATTTAAAAGGAAATGAATCTCTGGACGGCATCCTGATTCTTCCTGAATTGAAAAATCAGAATTTTGATGGCCTTGAAAAGGAAACCCGACTGATTATCAACAGTAAGATAGGGTTTGATACCAAACAGCAAATTGTATCTGATATCAGCAATGTTGTCCGAAAAGAAAAAATAAAGCAACTGGGTATTCAGGAAACTCAATTAAATGATCTTGATAAAAACTTTACTTTAAAAACCATTAATGTTTCAGATAACAATAAAGAGGATTCTGATCTTGCTTTTGGAGTGAAATCCGGATTAAGTATGGTACTGATGTATGTTACTTTTATGTTCATCATTATTTATGGGGTAAGGGTAATGCGAAGTGTGCTTGAAGAGAAAAATAACCGTGTTGTAGAGATCATTATTTCGTCTGTAAAACCTTTTGAACTGATGATGGGTAAGATCCTGGGAGTAACCATGGTTGCACTGACCCAGTTTTTGATCTGGATTACCATGTCTGTTATAGGTGCATTGGTACTCAATACAGGCTTTTCTCCTCTTCAGAAGAATATTCCGGGTGGAAATGAAGAGATTGCAAGTAAACTGGATATGGGACAACTTGCGACTCAGATTTCACATAGTTTGCTGGAGTTGAACTTCCCACTAATCATCTTTGTATTCATCGTATTTTTTCTTTTAGGATATATTTTCTATAGTTCTATTTATGCAGCTATTGGTTCTGCAGTGGATAACGAAACTGAAACACAGCAGTTTACTTTATTTGCTATTTTACCATTAACATTAGGAATGTATGGGAGTTTTACATTGATGAACAATCCGGAAGGTCCTTTAGGTTTCTGGTTATCCATCATCCCGTTTACTTCACCGGTTGCCATGATTGCCAGAATTCCGTTCGGGGTTCCTGCATGGCAGATTGCATTGTCTATTACATTATTGCTGGCAACCACTATTTTTATGATCTTCCTTGCCGGAAAAATCTACCGTGTAGGGATTTTGATGTATGGGAATAAAGCTACGTTAAAAGAACTTTGGAAGTGGATTAAGGGGTAAGAAGTAAAAAGGCCAATTGATCAATACATTTATTCTATTAAGGTTTGTAATAAAAAAATCCCGGAAAAAATTGAATTTCCGGGATTTTTTATATTCTGAAATATTCTATTTGAATATATAGCTTAAAGTAAGTGCAATGACCTGTTCTGATTTTTTCTTATCAGTACCCTTAGTTTCTTTTTTAAGACCAGGGTAAGTATCACCAAGACCTAAGTCATATTTTACGGCTACTTCAAGTTGTCTTTTGTAGCTATATCCTACACCCAGTCCAAGTCCCCAGTTAAAGCTCTTCGCCTTACCATTAACGCCTGCCGGCTGGTTAGGATCAGTAACATCCGGATCATAATAAGGTCTGCTTACAGGAGCATCTTTAACGTTCTGGCTCAGCAAGAAGTTAAATCTAGGTCCTATTAATCCAAAGAATTCTGATTCTGCTTCAGAAAAATATCCTTTGAAGTAAAGAGGCACACTCAGGTAGTTATTAGCATATAAAGCGTCATAACCGCTTGCACCTTTAGCATCTTTATCTTTTCCTGTTTCTCCTGCACCATAGTACAGAACTTCAGGCTGGATAAAGAATTGATTTGCATTTCCTACGGGAATCAATGCCAATGCTCCAGCCTGGAAAGTGTATCTTGGGCCTGAAGGATTGTGAGCGTTCGATACTCTGGAGTAGTTTAAACCTCCTGTTACTCCAAATCTTGTACTTTTCCACTGCACTTGTGCGAATGATAAAGCAGAGAGCATTAAAGCAGAGGCTAATAAAAGTTTTTTCATATGTTGTGGGTTTTATATTATCCTAGAATCTTAGCTACTGTAGCACCAATATCAGCAGGAGAATCAACAACGTTGATACCGTTTTCTCTCATGATTTCCATTTTAGCCTGAGCTGTATCTTCAGCACCACCTACGATAGCACCTGCGTGTCCCATTGTTCTTCCTTTTGGAGCAGTTTGTCCAGCGATGAAACCTACAACCGGTTTAGTAGATCCGCTTGCTTTGTACCATCTTGCAGCTTCAGCTTCAAGACCTCCACCAATTTCACCGATCATTACAACAGCTTCAGTTTCAGGGTCGTTGATAAATAGCTCTAAAGCTTCTCTTGTAGTTGTTCCAATGATTGGGTCACCACCGATACCGATTGCAGTAGAGATACCGTAACCTGCTCTTACTACCTGGTCAGCAGCTTCGTATGTAAGTGTTCCTGATTTTGAAACGATCCCTACTTTTCCTTTTTTGAAAACGAAACCTGGCATAATACCAATTTTAGCTTCTTCAGAAGTAATGATTCCAGGGCAGTTTGGTCCGATTAATCTGCAGTCTCTGTCCGCGATATAAGATTTTACTTTTACCATATCAGCTACAGGAATACCTTCAGTAATACATACAATTACTTTGATTCCTGCTTCAGCAGCTTCCATGATAGCGTCTGCTGCGAATGCCGGTGGTACGAAAATGATACTTACGTTAGCTCCTGCTTTTTCAACCGCGTCAGCTACTGTATTAAATACCGGTTTTCCTAGGTGCTCGCTGCCTCCTTTTCCTGGAGTAACACCACCTACTACGTTTGTTCCGTATTCAATCATCTGACCAGCGTGGAAAGTTCCTTCGTTCCCTGTAAATCCTTGTACAATTACTTTAGAATCTTTGTTTACTAAAATTGACATTTTATTGTTGTTTTAATTTATTTATTATTTTATTAATGCTCACAAATTTACTTAAATTTCTTTGATTTTGGATAAAACCTTTGGAATTGTTTATTTGAGATTTCTCAGTTTTACTTCTTTTTTCAGATAAGTTTTAAAATCTTCTGCAAACATCCCGATATAGGTTCCTTTTTCAAGATCTCTGTTCACCCCTGTTTTTCCTAAAAGTACTGATCCTGACTCTATTTTGTTACCGGAAGCAATTCCTACCTGTCCCCATAATGTCACCTCATCTCCAATGATACAACATCCCGCAATTCCTACCTGAGAAGCAATCAGACATTTTTTCCCGATAACGGTATCATGTCCGATCTGAATCTGGTTATCCAAAACGGAACCTTCTCCAATGATGGTAGAGTCTGTAACGCCCCTGTCAATGGTACAGCCGTTACCGATCTCCACATTGTTTTCAATGATAACATTTCCCACAGAAATCAGACGATCAAAATTTCCATTTAATTTTCTGTAATAAAATGCATCACCTCCTAACACTGTATTGGACTGGATAATGACGTTATCACCAATTTCCGTACGGTCACCGATTACAACATTAGGGAAGATAAGGGTATTTTTCCCGATTTTCACATTATTTCCTATCACTGCTGAAGAGTGAATCTTTGTACCCTCTCCTATTTCCACGTCGTGAAGTTCTTCCGTGAAATTATAGATTCTGGTAAAATGGGTATTGATTTTATTAAAGTCTCTGAAAGGATCATCAGAAACCAAAAGTGCCTTGCCTTCCGGACAGTCTACTTCTTTATCAATTAAAATAATAGTGGCTGCAGAGTTTAATGCTTTGTCATAATATTTAGGGTGATTCACAAATACGATATCACCTGGTTTTACCATGTGAATTTCATTGGTGCCCAATACTTCAAAATCTTCCGGCCCTACAAATGCTGAGCCTATTAAATCTGCAATCGTTTTAAGCTTTTGCGGAGAATGGAATCTCATAACAATAGATTTTCTTATAAAACAAAATTCGGAGTGCTGATGCAAACCGAATTTATGTAAATTTTATTTATTCTTTTACTCTTTCTAAGTAGCTGCCGTCTTCAGTGCTTACTTTAATTCTGTCTCCCGGTTCAATGAACAAAGGAACCATTACTCTTGCTCCTGTTTCAACGATTGCGTTTTTAAGGGCATTGGTTGCCGTGTTTCCTTTTACACCCGGATCAGCTTCGATAACATCAAGGTATACTGATTGTGGAAGTTCAGCAGAAAGTGGAGTTTCATCAGCCTCTTTCAAAATGATGGTTACTTCTTCACCAGCTTTCATAAACTGAGAGTTCTCAATCATTTCTTTATTGATGTATAGCTGAGAAAAGTCATCATTGTTCATGAAGTGGAATCCGTTTTCATCATCATACAGATACTGGAATTTTCTGGTGATTACTTTTACTTCATCAATTTTGTGTCCTGCAGAGAAAGTATTATCAATTACTTTACCGTTAGTCACAGATTTTAATTTTGTTCTTACGAAAGCAGGTCCTTTTCCTGGTTTTACATGAAGAAACTCGATTACTTTAAAAATATCGTTGCTATACTCGATGCAAAGACCTTTTCTGATATCGTTACTTGTTGCCATTAATATATATTATCTTTTTTTACTTAAATTGTATTGGCTGGCAAGCAAACAGGCAGATTTGCAAATTTGCTTTTTAGCATTTCTCTTAATTACTCTCTTTACCGGTTCCGTACCCTTTTACGATACCTCTTGGTGAGTTTTGAATAAACTGTAAGATTTCATCTCTTTCAGCCGTTGGAAGCATTTCTTTTTCAATATGGGAAATAGCCTGGGAAACGTTCATTTTCATCTGGAAGATGGCTCTGTAGATTTTCTGGATTTCAAAGATCTTTTCATTCGTAAATCCTCTTCTTCTTAAACCCACAGAATTAATACCAGCATAAGACATAGGCTCTCTTGCTACTTTTACGTAAGGCGGAATATCTTTTCTTACCAGAGTACCTCCGGAAATCATGACATGTTTTCCGATTTTACCAAATTGGTGAACTGCTGACAGACCTCCCATTACGGTATAATCACCAATTTCCACATGTCCCGCAATACCACAACCGTTTACAATGATAACGTGATCTCCAATAACGCAATCATGGGCAATATGCGAAGTAGCCATAATAAGGCAGTTCGCTCCTATTTTAGTATATCCCAAAGCCTTTGTCCCTCTGTTTACGGTAACACACTCTCTGATTGTTGTGTCATCACCGATAATTACCTGGGTATCTTCACCATCAAATTTCAGATCCTGAGGAATTGCAGATATTACGGTACCGGGAAAAATCCTACAGTTTTTTCCTATTCTTGCGCCATCCATAATGGTTACATTAGGACCAATCCATGTTCCTTCTCCTATTTCTACATCCCCTGCAATGGTAGTGAAAGGTTCTACGATTACATTTTTGCTGATTTTCGCACGTTTATCAACGGCTGCTAATTGATGAATCATTTAATCAACTTTATTTTTTGCGACTTGAGCCATAAGCTCTGCTTCTACTGCTACTGCATCTCCTACATATCCATACCCCTGCATATGCACAATTCCTCTTCTGATAGGCTCTATCAATTCAATTTTGAATATAAGTGTATCTCCCGGAATTACTTTTCTCTTGAATTTCACCTTATCAATTTTGATGAAATAAGTAGAATAGTTTTCAGGATCCGGAACGCTTGCCAATACAAGAATTCCTCCTGTCTGTGCTAATGCTTCTACCTGAAGAACTCCAGGCATTACAGGTTCTTTAGGGAAGTGTCCCACGAAGAAAGGTTCGTTCATTGTTACATTTTTCAAACCTACAACGTGAGAGTCTGAAAGTTCAAGAACCTTATCAATCAATAAGAACGGAGGTCTGTGAGGCATAAGCTTCATAATTCCGTTGATATCGAATACTGGTTCTTTTGTCAGGTCAAAATCAGGAACGTTTTTCTTTTTCTGCAATTTCCACTGGCGGTTTAGTTTTTTCGCAAACTGGGTATTCACATAGTGTCCCGGTTTGTTGGCTATAACTTTACCTTTTATTTTTACTCCTGCCAGAGCAAGGTCACCAATTACATCCAGTAATTTGTGTCTTGCTGCTTCATTAGGATAGTTTAAATTAAGATTATCAAGAATACCGTTTGGTCTGATGGATACATTATCTTTTCCAAAGGCTTTCTTTAATTTTTCTGTTGTTTCAGGAGTAAGATCTTTATCTACATATACAATTGCATTGGAAATATCTCCACCTTTGATCAAACCATGATCTAAAAGCATTTCCAATTCATGCAGGAAGCTGAATGTTCTTGCTGATGAGATTTCGTCTTTAAATTCTGAAATATTTTTAAGAGTAGCATTCTGAGTACCTAATACTTTAGTCCCAAAATCTACCATAGTAGTAACTTCGTAAGTATCTGAAGGAATGATGGTGATTTCCGAACCTGTAGCCGGATCACTGTACGTAAGAACTTCTTTTACCACAAGATATTCTCTTGCAATGGTTTGTTCTGCTACTCCAACACTTTCGATTGCTTCCACAAAGTATTTTGAGGATCCATCCAAAATAGGAGGTTCAGAGGCATCCATTTCTAAAATTGCATTATCAATATCGCAGCCAACAAGGGCAGCCAAAAGATGTTCGCAAGTGGTAATTTTTACGCCTAATTTTTCTAATGTAGTTCCTCTTTCAGTTGCTACAACATAATTTACATCAGCTTCTACCTGAGGATGTCCCTCCAAGTCTGTTCTTACAAATACAAAACCTGTATTTTCTTTAGCAGGTTTAATGGTCAGTTTTACTTCTTTACCCGTATGAAGGCCAATTCCAGAAAGAGTTACCTCTTGCTGAAGTGTTTTTTGCATATCACTCATTAGTATTATCTTTTGAGTTATTCTCAAGATTATTTATTCTGTTTACTATTCCAGGTAAGTTCCTGAAATGAACATAACTCCTTAAATAGTCATTGTAACTGATTGCGGGTGAACCATACAATGTTTCTCTGTCATTAACACTGGAATTCACGCCACTCTGAGCCTGAATTTTCACCTGATTTCCTATTTTGATATGTCCTACAACGCCTACCTGGCCACCAATCTGGTTCCAGTCACCGATAGTTGTAGAACCAGCAATTCCTGCTTGTGCAGCAATTACGTTGTTCTGACCAATTTTCACATTGTGGGCAATCTGAATCAAATTGTCAATTTTGGTTCCTTTTCCGATGACAGTAGAGCCAATGGTAGCTCTGTCAATACTGCAATTTGAACCAATTTCTACATCGTCTTCAATAATTACATTTCCAAGCTGTGGTATTTTTTTGAAGCCTTCAGCTGTTGGCTGGAAACCAAAACCATCACCTCCGATTACGGTATTGGAATGAATTACACAGTTATCTCCAACAATACAGTAGTCGTAAATTCTGGCACCACTGTCTATCTTACAGTTTTTACCAATTTTCACTCCTTTTCCTATATATACATGTGGATAGATCTGTGATCCTTCCCCTATCTTAGCTTTCTCGGAAACATAGGTAAATGCTCCGATATAGGCTTTATCACCTATGACCGCTGAGTCATGAATAGATGAACCATTCTCAATACCTTCTTTTCTTCCCTGCATTTCCTGATATAAATTCATCAGAATCTGAAAAGAAAGATAGGCATCCTTTACAACGATTAAGGTAGGGTTATAATGATTTTTCTCCAGAAGTTTTTCCGAAACGATGATAACAGAGCATTTTGAGCTGTCCAAAAAATGAGAAAACCGATCTTGTGCTATAAAAGAAAGATGTCCTGATTCCCCATTTTCAATTGGTGAAACTCCCGTAATAAGTGCGTTCTCGTCACCTATTATTTTTCCGTCAATAAAACTTGCAATTTGCGAAGCTGTAAATTCCATATTCTGCAAAGATAAGAAATTCTATAATTTGCAAACATGTTTTAGTTTCAGATCGTAAATTTTAATATTCTTTAAGAGTCCAGTATGGAGATATCTCTTGGAAACATAAGGATATAGCGGGTTGTTTTATTTACAATCAACCCTGATAAAAGCTGATCTTCCGACTCATGCAGCCTTGTTCTCCTGCCATTTTTATGCAGTAAATAGATGGGTTGTTTCTCTGCATGATAAGGCAGTAATCTTCTTTTAATTTCATGAACCAATTCATTACCATTATCAATTCCGAAAAGTTCATTGCTCTTTTTTATTTTTTCTTTAATTATTTCCTGGTCAAATGGATGTGATGAAATAATGGTTTTAGGCAGATTTCTCTGAATTACACATTGACACCAATACGACAAAACAAAGTCATCCGAATTCTGCCATTCTTTCATTGCCTGGATCACATCATTGTCATCAAGTTTTGTAAATCGCTCTATATCTTCATCCGTCGCAGCACTCTTTTCACGGTATAAGAAATATTGCAGATTATCCGTTGCGGGAAGTTTTGCTCCCTGAGAAATCAGATACTTTGCTCTTTCAAGGATTTTCACCAAAAGAAACTCTGCCAAAGCTGAAGTTTTATGATAATATACCTGCCAGTACATAAACATTCTGGCCGTAAGGAAATTTTCAATGGAATAAATCCCTTTTGCATCAATTACCAGTTCGCCTTCTTCACAGACATTCATCATAGAAATAATTCTCTGCGTATTAATATTTCCTTCAGACACTCCTGTAAAAAAGCTGTCTCTTTTAAGATAGTCCAAACGGTCAACATCCAATTGGGAAGAGATCAGTTGATTGAAAAATTTTCTGTGATATTTCCCCTGGAACATTTCAATAGCCATTGAAAGCTGACCTTCAAATTCTTCATTTAGTTTATTCATCAATAATAAAGAAAGGTTTTCATGATGCCAGTCATCCATCAGCATACTTTCCAGCGCATGTGAAAACGGACCATGACCAATATCATGCATCAGAATGGCCAGCATCGCTCCTTTTTCTTCTTCCTCAGAAATTTTCACTCCTTTCTGCTTCAATGTTTCCAGCGCGGTAAACATCAGATGCATTGCTCCAAGAGCATGGTGAAACCTTGTATGGGTAGCCCCTGGAAATATCAGGTTCAAAAGCCCGGTCTGCCCGATTCTTCTTAATCTCTGAAAGTAGGGATGCTCAATGATATCAAATAAAATTTCGTGTGGTATTTTTATAAATCCGTGAACGGGATCGTTGATGATTTTTAGCTTATTCTGCATTGAAACGTCAGTATTAGTAAACAAAGTTAGGCATTTTAAAGTTTAGCCTTTCATTAAATTACTATTAAAATATTGGCATAAGCCGTTGATCTACCCAATATTCTCATCAAAAACATCATCATATCAATTGTAGAAATTTTCTTCCGGATATTTTTTTTCAATTCAATATTTTTTGAAAGCCTTTTGCGTCTGTTATATTAAAGGATTATCTTTGAGAGAAAACGCTACAACCTTTAATGAGAAAACATTCTCTTTTTCTTTTATTACTCTTAAGTTTAAATTTTTCCGCACAAATGATCACTGAGACTCAGAAGTTGGAATCTCTGTGCAGAGTTTGGGGATTTTTAAAATATTACCACCCTCATGTAGCCAAAGGGAATCTGAACTGGGACAAGGAGCTTTTTCAAAAGATCAATGAACTTGAAAATATTAAAGATAAGGAATCTCTCAATAATTTGTATTCCGAATGGATTGAAAGCCTCGGAGAAGTCCCGCGCTGCAAAGAATGTTCAGTTAAAGATCAGAAAGTGTATTTCCTTAAAAATTTTGATCTGCGCTGGATAGATAATTCGCAAATTTTCTCAGATGATGTATCTCAAAGCCTCCGCTATATTGAAAACAACAGGAATCTTGAAGACAATCACTATATTGGAAAAAGTGGAAGAAAAATATATTTCAGGAATGAAAAATCCTATGGTTCTAAATTTACTTCTAAAAGGAATAGTTTACTGGAGTTATTCAGATACTGGAATTACGTAGAATATTTCTTTCCCTATAAATACGAAACCGATCAGAACTGGAATGATGTCCTTACAGAAATGATCCCAAGATTTCTAATGATTGATAATGATGAAAATTTTCATTTGGCATTGGCAGAGCTGGTCACTAAAACGGATGACTCACACGCCTATATTTCGTCAAAAGAAATTCAACTTAATTTGTATGGTCAGCGAAAAATCCCGGTAGAATATTCCTATGCTGAGGGGAAATTAGTGATTACAAAAATTAATACCACTCGATTCAGACATAAAAGTCCTCTGCATCCGGGAGATGTCATTTATGATATTGAGGGAAAAACTATTCCGCAAGTGATCAACAGTTTGGGAAAATATGTACCCGCTTCCAACTCATGGGGTAAAGTCAGCAAAATAAAAGAAAAGCTTCTCTTCAGCAACAATGATTCTATTTCCGTAAAGATTGAAAGAGAAGGTCAAAACCTGGAAATAAAAACCAGAACATACCTTACTAAGGATATTATTCATGAAAAAATTCCGGTTCTGAAAAAATGGAAGTTTATGGATAATGAAAAGAAAATTGGGTACGTGAATATGGGAATTATAGAAAAGGAAGATCTTGATGAAATGTACAGCAGCTTAAAATCTGCCAAATCCATTATTTTTGATCTTAGGAATTATCCCAGACAAACGATCATTCCATTAAGTTACCTTCTTCTTCCTAACCCCTCGGTTTATTATCAGTTTACTTTTCCTGATACCAGCTATCCCGGCAAATTCTACAGCAGAAAAAATGTCACCGGCAGAAAAAATCCTGAATACTATAAAGGAAATGTCATCGTTTTAGTAGATGAGAATACGCAAAGCCAGGCAGAAACTACAACAATGATGCTCAAACAGCATCCTAAGGCGAAAATTATCGGGAGTAATACTTCGGGAGCCAACGGAGATGTTATTGTCTTTAAAATTGCTGATCTTAATACGCGGTTTACAGGTCTTGGTGCTTATTATCCTGATGGCAGAGAGACTCAAAGAATCGGAATTATTCCTGATATCCTGATAAAACCAAGTATAGAAGGAATAAAAAACGGAAAAGATGAAGTACTTGAAAAGGCTTTGGAGTATATAAAAACCACTGATTGAATGGATAGAAAATGTGAATTATTTTACCGTATTTTCATTTAACTAATATTTAACTTTTAATCTTTCGATTTTGTGAGATTTTAAAAGGAATTGGTCAACATTTTGATACTATAACCATGTAAAAAATAAATTATGTCAGAAAAGATATTATGGATTGATGATGAAATAGATTTACTTAAACCTCATATCGTATTTTTAGAAAAAAAGGGTTACCAGGTAACCCCTGTAAATAATGTGAACGAGGCTTTGGAGCTTATGGATTCAGAAAAATTTGCTTTAACGCTAATTGATGAAAATATGCCGGGTATTTCCGGCCTGGAGGCTATTCCTATGATTAAGGAAAAAGATAATGCCTTAAAAATTGTCATGGTTACCAAAAGCGAAGAAGAACACATTATGGAAGAGGCTATCGGTTCCCAGATTGCCGACTATATATTAAAGCCCGTAAACCCTAATCAGATATTACTTTCCTTAAAGAAAAACCTTCAGGAGGATAATCTGGTTGAACAAAAAACAATTTTACAATACCAGCAGGAATTCAGAAACCTTTCGATGGAGCTTTCTTACCTGAGAACGTATCAGGAATGGGCTGAGTATTATAAAAAGATCCTTAGCTGGGAAATCAAATTTGATAAGGTAGCAGACAATGAATTTGCAGATCTTCTGCAGTCTCAGAAAGAAGAAGCGAATATTCAGTTTGCTAAATTCATTGAGAAAAATTATGAAAACTGGCTTACAGATTCGGATAAACCCATGATGAGCCATACACTTTTCAAGGAAAAAGTGAAACCTGAAGTAGAAAAAGAGAAAGTTCTTTTACTGATGGTAGACAACCTTCGTTATGACCAGTGGAAAGTAATTGAACCTTTATTTACAAAATATTACAATAAAATATCGGAAGATTATTACTATAGTATTCTTCCTACGGCAACACAGTATGCAAGAAACTCTTTCTTTTCGGGATTAATGCCATCCGAGATTGAAAAACGTTTTCCGGATAAATGGTTCAATGATAATGAAGAAGGAAATAAAAATGAATTTGAACGTGATTTCCTGGAAGACCAAATGAAAAGAATTGGTCTTGCATCAAAATCGATGAAGTATCTTAAAGTACTGAATGCTGATTTTGAAAGAAAGATCTACGATGATTTCAATCAGCATAAAAATAATGACCTCCTGGTCATTGTATACAACTTTATTGATATCCTGTCACACGCGAAAACAGACAATCACATAGTAGATCAGCTGATCCGTGATGATAAGACTTTCCGTTCTCTTACCTTCAACTGGTTTGAAAATTCTTCTTTATTGAAGATCATTAAAGCGGCTGCAGAAAATGGCTATAAGCTGGTTATCACCACAGATCACGGAACCGTATACGTTAAAAAACCAAGTAAAGTGGTGGGAGACAGAGAAACATCTACCAATATCAGATATAAAACCGGTAAAAGCTTAACGTACGATGACAGTGATGTATGGGCCATTACCAACCCGGAAAAACTTTTCCTTCCTAAAGGAAACCTGAGTTCGAAATATATTTTTGCTAAAAACAATATATTCCTGGCTTATCCTAAAAATTACAATCATTTTGTAAATTACTATAAAGAAACTTATCAGCATGGAGGAATTTCACTGGAAGAATGTATCATTCCTATCAGCGTATTAGAACCCAAGTAGTTTTTTTCATAGTTTATTTAATTTTGGGTTAAAGGCGGAAAAAATCGAATGATTTTTTCCGCCTCTTTTTTAAGGCACTCATTTTGCATTTCAGAAGGCAACCTTAAATAAATATAATCTTATGAAAAAGCACATTTTTATTACAGCAGCATTCGCAACATTATTTTTAACTTCATGTAATAAAGAAAAGAAAGCAGCAGATTCCACATCCACTACTGCAGACAGTATTGCTTCTAAGCCTTCTGATTCAGCAGCTGTTCCAGGAACTCAGGATGAAATTGTAAAAAGTACTTCGAAGGACAGCAGTGGAAAAACATTGGACATGACTTTCAATAACACCCAAAATACAGCTACAGTAATTTTCAATAATGAAACAATTGAACTACAGGGGCAAAAGCCTGCATCAGGAATATGGTATAAGAATGATCATTATGAGCTGAGAGGAAAAGGCGAGCAAATAGAACTGACAAAAGACGGTAAAACAGTTTTTAAAAATTAAGATTACTCATTCAACATATAAAAGCCGGCTTTGAAATTCAAAACCGGCTTTTTTATTTCCCTACATTTGAAAAAATTTATTTTGTTTATGAAATTAATCACTTATAATGTCAACGGCATCAGAGCTGCTTTTACAAAAGATTTCCTGGGCTGGCTTAAAACTGCCGATCCGGATATCATCTGTATTCAGGAAAGCAAGGCCGGAAATGATCAGATAGATATCGAAAGCCTTGAAAAATTAGGGTATCACAGTTATTGGCATTCTGCAGTAAGAAAAGGCTACAGCGGGGTCGGAATTGCTTCAAAAATAAAACCTAATCATGTAGAGTATGGTTATGGTATCGAAAGCTATGATAATGAAGGAAGAATCATCCGGGCAGATTTTGACGGATTTTCTGCTATATCAGTCTATGTTCCTTCTGCATCTAATATTGAGAGGCTGGATTTTAAAATGCAGTTTTGCCATGACTTCCTTGAGTATATCAAGAATTTAAAAAAAGAAATTCCTAACCTCATTATATCAGGTGACTTTAATATCTGCCATGAAGCTATCGATATTCACAACCCTGTTGGCTTAAAGAATGTTTCCGGTTTTCTTCCTATGGAAAGAGAGTGGATGACCAACTTCATCAATGAGTGTGAACTGATTGACAGCTTCAGATTCTTTAATAATGAACCGGATCATTATACGTGGTGGAGCTACCGACAAAATTCAAGGGAAAGAAATAAAGGCTGGAGACTAGATTATAACTTCACTTCCTATAGTTTAAAAGATAAGCTCACAAGGGCCGTTATTTTAAAGGAAGCTGTACATTCTGACCATTGTCCTGCATTACTGGAATTGGATGTATAATCAACAGGACATTCATCCATACAAAAAGCCAGCTGAATCAGCTGGCTTTTTTTTAATTTAAATCATAAGATTAATCGACAATTTCATATTCGACTGGGATAGTACCATGATTGATATCTCCAATCTCATCGAACGCAGCTTTAGACATGTCTAATGCTCTTGATGAAGGGCCACCATAAGGACCTCGGTCATTAATTCTCACTATAACCTCTTTACCATTTCTAAGGTTAGTTACCTTAACGTTTGTTCCAAATGGAAGCGTTCTGTTTGCTGCAGTAAACTTTGAGTTATCAAAGATTTCTCCGCTGGCGGTTTTTCTACCGTTAAATCTATCGTGGTAGTACGATGCATAACTTGTTTTTTTCGCATCTGAGGTATTACTTGTAAATGAGTAAACACCTAGGGTTGAAATCATCATTATGATTACGAGAATGAATCTTTTCATCATTTTGAACTTTTATTGGTTTTGACGGGACAAAAGTATCAGGAATCTTTATAAAAAACTACTCAATATGTTAAAGACAGTTAATAAAACCTTAAATAAACGTTAACGACCTTTGTCATATACTATGAATAGGGCTTTCAGACTACATTGTTAAAAAACGTTAAAAAAAAACTTTAAAAGTTAACATAATTAACTAATTATTGCATAATTTAAAAATTTAAAATTCAAAATCAATTCAAAATCAAGGACTTACAAAACGCATAATGTTAAGATCCAAGTTTAAAAATTTATACTAATAAATGTAAAGTCATAAAATCTGCCTTTGAAGAAAACAGGTAACACAGCCTGTTCAACCTTATAAAACAATATTTATGGATCAAAATTTTAACGTCTATATATTCTGTTAAAATTTAAAGTCTGATCATTATTTTAATAATCTCCGTATCAAGAATAAAAAATGGTTAACATTGTATCTATAAAAGCAAAAAACCAATGATCTCTCATTGGTTTTTATTATGTAATTAAGAAATTTTCTTTATTTTAAATATTCTAATACATAATCATATGTTCCTGAAGGATAAACCACAGACATGCTTGGAGATCCTGTAATGGCAGCTCCTGTAGCTGTATCATATGAATATAATTCTCTAGAATAAACCGTATTAGAACCAGCTTTATAAATAGTAATAGCATACATAGCAGTTATTCCAGCCGGAGCAGGAATAGTAACAGCAGTACTGCTACCAGTTGCATTAAAGGTTCCTTTTATACCATATACCTGTGCACTATTAATTTGTCTGTTTGTAACCGTTTCAGTAGTAAGAATATTTTCTTTTGCTGAAGAACCTAATGGCAACCATCTTCCTGAAGCAGAAGAGAATGCAGGTGTTGGCGTAGGGTTGCTGAAATAGTAGAAACCTACTTCTACGGGCTGACCACCAATACCAGAACCTGTAGCAGGAGTAGTACCGGCAACAGAGTTATATACGATCATACCATCATATGCCGTTGGAAACTTTAATGCATTAGTTACTGGTGTAACAAATGTAAAAGTAGTTAGGTTTGTTCTTGGAACTGATAACCCTTTTCCTAAGTTGTTTGATGAAGGGAAACTTGAAGCGTCTAAGAAAACTGATTCTCCACCTATGGTAGCATTAATTGTATTATTCGTTTTGATCTGTGCATTAGAAAAGATTCCAAAAGCTAATAATACAAGAGCAGAAATTTTTTTATTTGTGTTCATTTCAATATTATTTTAAATTATAAACTTGTGCAATACCATGCACCACTGATGAAAGTATACTCTAACGCCGAACCTGACACGGCTGGAGAAGTAGTAGTACTAGAATGAACACCAGTTACACTAAATCCTGCACCGCCTGTAGCATCAACGATTCTGAATTTATCTCCGGCAACTGAAGTGGCTACTGCAGGTGCTGCAATAGTTACATTCGTAGTAACCAGCATTGATTCGTTTTTGTTAATAGAAGTTGATTGTGAAACGTTAGTATACCCAGTTGTAACAACACCTCCACCTATAGGTTTCCATTCAGGAACTGAATTATCAAAATAATAGAATCCAGGACCTGTAATTTTAACTTTTCTTGCACCTGTACCTGTACCAGAAGTAATGTAAACAATGGCCCCATTCTGAGGTGCACCGTATGTCCCACTAGTGTCATCCTTAGAAGATAATTCTGCTGCTGTCATACGAGGGACTAATAAGGCATCAGGTCTTGTATTGTCTGTAGTATTGGCTACTACGTCTAATGTTGCGGCAGGTGTGGTTGTGTTAATCCCCACTCGCCCCTGTTGAGCCTTAGAAACGGCCGAAAGGCCAACAAGCATAATTGCTGTTAATAAAATTTTTTTCATAAGTTTTTAAAGATTTTTAATTACATTTTTTTCATCAATATTTTCGAAAAAAGAATATGTATCTCAACTTGTGAATATCAGATCAAATCTAAAACAATCTGATAATTATTTCAATTAAGTTTTAGCTACTTTTAATATTAACTAATTGAAAAACACATCATTTAAAAATATCGTTTCTTTCGCAAATTTAAGACATAATTTTTGAATTTATATACTCTATAAAAGAAAAATTAAAAAACCTAGATTAAGCAAAATTGCAAAACATTGAATATCAGCCATTTAAAAATACGCTACTGAAAAAATTCTATATTAATTATAATTAATAATTTAATTTTAAACATGATATTTTCGTTTGATTAATAAGCATTTAGCTAAACCAAATCTCCGTATAAATCGAATTCTTCGGCAGAGGTAATTTTAACATCCGCAAATTCACCAATGGAAATATAAGTATTTTCAGCTGAAACCAAAACAGTATTATCTACATCCGGTGAATCATACTCTGTTCTTCCGATGAAATAATTCCCTTCTTTACGGTCGAAAATACATCTGAATACTTTACCGATTTTTTCCTGATTTTTTTCCCATGAAATCTGAGACTGCAATTCCATAATTTCTTCTACTCTTGCCTCTTTTACTTCCTGTGGAATATCATCTTCCAACACATAAGCGGTGGTATTTTCTTCGTGAGAATATGTAAAGCAGCCTAATCTGTCAAACTTCTGCTCTCTTACCCATTCTTTAAGCTCCTGAAATCTTTCTTCTGTTTCACCCGGATACCCGACAATCAGTGTTGTTCTGATTGCCATATCAGGAACTTTCTCTCTGAATTTTCCTAAAAGGGCATTTGTTTTCTCATGGGTAGTTCCTCTCTTCATAGACTTCAGCAAATCTGAATTGATGTGCTGAAGAGGAATATCTATATAATTACAGATCTTAGGCTCTTCGCGGATAATATCAAGAACATCTTCAGGGAAACCGCTGGGAAAAGCATAATGAAGACGAATCCATTCTACTCCTTCTACTTTTACCAACTCTTTTAGGAGGTCTCCCAATGCTCTTTTTTTATAAAGATCCAACCCATAGTAAGTAAGATCCTGAGCGATAAGAATTAATTCTTTGGTTCCCTTTTTTGCCAGTTTCTGAGCTTCTAAAACCAGTTTTTCGATTGGAGTTGAAATATGGCCTCCTCTCATCAGCGGGATAGCACAGAAAGAGCATGGTCTGTCGCAACCCTCAGAAATTTTAAGATATGCGTAATGTTTTGGAGTTGTTGTTAATCTTTCTCCTACCAGTTCATGTTTATAATCTGCTCCAAGATGCTTTAAAAGTACCGGAAGGTCTCTGGTTCCGAAATATTGGTCTACATCAGGAATCTCTTTTATCAAATCCGGTTTATATCTTTCAGATAAACATCCTGTAACAAATACTTTCTCAACCTCGCCTCTGTTTTTGGCATCAACATAATCAAGGATGGTATTGATAGATTCTTCTTTGGCATTATCAATAAATCCGCAGGTATTGATGACCACGATGTCCCCACGGTCTTCGTGAACCACTTCTTTGCCATTGGCTTTCAGCTGGCTCATTAATACTTCAGAATCATATACATTCTTGGAACATCCAAGAGTGACCACATTGATTTTTTTCTTCCCTACAGATTTTGTACGCATCGTTTTGATTTTGAGTCTGTAAAGATACAAAATATTGGAGAGTTAAGATTAAAAAATGAAAACCACTTTATAAAAGTGGTTTTCAGGGATATACTTTAAAAGTTTTTTTCTTTAAATCCAGGGGCATTCTGGTCTTTTTCTGAAAGTACGGCATCTTTTTCCTCTATCTTCCAGTCGATATTAAGATCCGGATCATTGAATTTCACACTGCCTTCTGATTCTTTATTATAGAAATTGTCACATTTATAAGAAAATACAGCGTGGGTACTCAGTACAGAAAAACCGTGTCCGAAACCTCTCGGTACATAAAGCTGTAATTTATTTTCAGCAGTAAGTTCTACTCCGAACCACTTTCCGAATGTGGGAGAATCTTCTCTAAGGTCTACAGCCACATCCCAAACGCTTCCTTCAAGGCAGGAAACCAGTTTTGCCTGAGCATGTTCTCCTTTCTGAAGATGCAGTCCTCTCAATACTCCATAGGAAGATTTGGAAATATTATCCTGCACAAAGTGTCCGTTCATTCCGGTAAGTTCTTCGAATTTTTTTTCGTTGAATTTTTCAAAGAAGTAGCCTCTTTCATCTTCAAATATAGTAGGCTCTATGATGTAGCAGTCTTTAAGCGGGGTTTCTTTAATTTTCATAATAGTCAAAAACTCTATTTCAATGTGGTTATTAATGTTTTAAACAAGATCTTTGTATCGTTTTTGAAAGACATATTTTCAAAATAGTCCAGATTCATTTTTACTTTGTTCGGAAACAATACTTTATCATTATAAGCTAAAGGATCTTCCTGGTTGTTCAGAAGGTATTCTTCGTCTCTGTACTTAATGCTTGCTTCGCAGGTAAGCCCTGGTTTGAGTTCCAGAACTTTCCTGTCTTCTCCGACAAGTTTATCGTAATAGCCTTCGATATCAGGTCTGGGACCTACAAAACTCATATCCCCTTTTAAAATATTAAACAGTTGCGGAAATTCATCAAGCTTAAATTTTCTGAGAGTCTGCCCTACTTTTGAACATGTTCTCTTCTGCTCATGAATTGTTTTAATTTTAAAAATGGTAAAGGGTTTTCCATACTGCCCTATCCGGGTCTGAAAAAAAATCCCATTGGAAGAGGTGTCCAAACTTGCAATTACAAATAAAATAATCAGTACAGGCATAAGAAAAAGGATCAATATTGCCGCGAAGACAAAATCAAAAACTTGTTTCCAATATTTATACTGATTCATTAAATTCAAATGATATTAAATTCCAAAGTAAGCATGAACAACCTTTGCTATTCTTTCTCTGTCGCCGTCTGACAGATTAGAACCTGAAGGAAGACATAATCCGTTGTCAAAAAGTTTTTCAGAAACATTCCCGCCATAATAAGGGGAAGTTTCAAAAACCGGTTGTAAATGCATGGGTTTCCAAAGCGGTCTTGATTCTATATTATCTTCTAAAAATGCGAATCTTAAACCTTCTCTGTCTTTTCCTGTAATTTCCGGATCAATGATCACTGCAGATAGCCAATGATTGGAATAAAAATCTTCTCCGGGTTCTGAAAATACTGTTACCCCTTCAATATTACTGAAAAGATCCTTATAGAAATTATGCATTGCTCTGCGGGCAGAAACTCTGTCTTTAAGCACTTCCATCTGTCCTCTTCCTATTCCTGCTACAATATTGCTCATTCTGTAGTTGAACCCAATTTGTGAATGCTGATAGTGTGGTGCGTTGTCTCTTGCCTGAGTGGAAAGGAAAACGGTTTTATCTTTATCTTCCTGAGTATGACAAACCAAAGCTCCGCCTCCTGAAGTGGTAATAATTTTATTTCCGTTAAAACTTAAAATACCAAAACGTCCGAATGTTCCACATGCCTGTCCTTTATAAGTTGAGCCAAGAGCTTCTGCAGCATCTTCTATCACAGGAATCTGAAACTCCTGAGCAATGGCTGTAATTTCGTCCATTTTTGCCGGCATACCGTAAAGGTGAACTACAATGATTGCTTTAGGTTTTGTTCCTTTCTGAATTCTGTCTTCAATAGCTTCTCTTAATGCTTTCGGGCACATATTCCATGTAACAGGCTCACTATCCACAAAAACAGGTATTGCTCCACAATATGCAATTGGATTGGCTGAAGCAGAAAAAGTCATGGATTGGCAGATTACCTCATCCCCATGTACAATTCCGCATTCGATAAGAGCAAGGTGCAATGCTGCGGTACCTGCAGAAAGTGCAGCCACTTTTGCATTTCCACCTAAAAACTGTTCCAGATCGTTTTCAAATCCGTTGACATTTGGTCCCAATGGGGCTACCCAGTTTTCTTCAAAAGCTTCGTTGATATATTTTTGTTCATTCCCACCCATATGTGGTGAGGACAACCAGATTTTAGTATTCATATTAATCGTGAAATTTTATAGGTTTAGCTGGAATTCCTACTGCGGTACAGTTGGCAGGAAGATTTTTATACACTACTGCTCCTGCTCCGACAATAGTATTCTCACCAATCTCAAGAAGATTTATAATTTTTGCTCCAGTCCCTACATATACGGCTTCATTTATTACAACTTCTCCAGAGATATTAACTGTCGGCATGAACGAGCTATAATTTTTTATTATCGTATCATGTCCTACCGTACAGGAAAGATTAAGAATTACAAAATTTTCAATCACGATATTTATCGTAATAATAACACCTGCACAAATAATATTTCCTTTTCCAATTTGGATATCATCCTGCCCAATAATTACTGATGGATGAATTAACGTTGGAAATTCAATATTCGGATTATTTATCCTTTGTATAATTTTTTTCTTGGTCTTAGGATCTCCAATTGCTACTGCAATACATAAGAACTCCTTCACTTCATTTATTTTTTCAACCTTTCCTAAGTAGGGAACTCCATTAATATCATGATCATAGTGTTTGTCATCATAAAAACCATAAATTTCGTATTGCTTTTCTTTTTGATTGATATGATCGATCAGCATTTTCACCTCACGTCCAAATCCTCCTGCTCCAATAATTGCTATTTTTTTCATTTTTAAATATTTCCTTTAAACGGTTCCATAGTTGCTTGTCCTTCTTGTGAAATGCCTTCTCTAATAAATACTTTTTTTGCTGTAAGGAAAAAGATCCTAAGATCAACAATAAATGATATATTTTCTACATACCATAGATCATAATCAAATTTTTGATTCCATGATATTGCATTTCTTCCATTTACCTGCGCCCATCCTGTAATTCCAGGTCTTACTTCATGCCTTCGTGCCTGACGCTCATTATAAAGCGGCAGATATTGTACAAGAAGAGGTCTGGGACCAATCAGTGACATATCTCCTTTCAAAACATTGATTAACTGTGGAATTTCATCCAAAGATGTTTTGCGAACGAATGAGCCTATAGGTGTTAATCTTTCTGCATCTGATAAAAGGTTTCCGTTGGAATCCTTTTTATCATTCATTGTTTTAAACTTTATAATTTTAAATATTTTTCCGTTTTTCCCTGGTCTTAACTGGAAGAAAAAAGGTTTCCCATCATTGGATAGGAACAATCCTACCATCACAACAAGAAAAATCGGAAGCAATAAGGTAATTCCCATCAGAGAGAATACAAAGTCGAAAAACCTCTTTAAATAATTTTTATACATTCTTAAAAGTTAGATCTGTTCGTCATAATACTTGGTGGCTTTTACTCAATTCTTTTTGTTTTTGCTGTATAACTAATACCAATAATTATTGAACTAAAGTACAAAAATTCCGGTATATTAAAAAGATTACAAGATGTCTGTACGAGCGTAAAATATTGCAAAAATAAAGCAAAAATAACTTTATAGTATATATTACTTTTGTTTATGTTAAAGAAAATAGAAGCATTTTGGAATACTGGCAAAAATTTTATAAAATAAATAATTAACCCTAGAATACCGGTAGCCATTAAAAGTTCTAAAAAGATGTTATGCGGATGAACTCCATCTTCAAATAAAATTCTTCCTCCTACAAAAGGATTTGAATTAAAAATTTCAAGTGCTCCTCTATATAATGGTTCTCTGCTTGAGGTATCTCCCTTGGCAAGCCAATTATACATTCTGTTGAAACTTGTTATTAAGCTGTCTCCATATTGTTCATGGAGAAAAATAAGTCCTACAAATAATAAAAGTAATGTAATGGCGTATAACAGATATTTCTTGTTTCCTTTTAAAAGAACCATATAAAAAGAGCTTACAGCAATGGCAATTAAAGGACTCCTCGCCATAGATTGTATTACATTAAAAAGCCCTAAAAAAAGACAAAAGAATAAAAAATATGATTTATAATCTTTTTTGCAAAATAAAAGCAGAAATAAAGAAATAATAAACAATGAGGCTCCTATATGACCATACATAATGTAGTATGTACTAAAAATATGATCTAAATTGATATATCCATAAATATAATTGACAACAAGAAGACCACATAAAATAAAGAGACAGTACTTTGTAATACTTTTGAAATCTACTTTATTATAATTAATACATAATAATGCTGCACCAGGAAGGAGATTCATAAATAAGATTCTGAAGATATCCTCATTCTCCAATATTATTACATCCTGGTTAAAAGAATAATTATTAAACGAATATATAAGCTTGATGATGTAAAAAATCCAAAATCCAACAAGGCTTATCAATGAAATATTTTTAAAACTAATATTTCTCCTTTCTTTATAAATTATGAATACAGAAAATACAATAATAAAAATCCGATACGGTATAGAAAAGCTCCTTGGATTCATTTCCAAAGGCTTTGCGAAAGAAATAGCAATGGTATTTCCTACCATAACAGATAAAAGGAATAGTTTATAAATAAAATTTTTATCAATAGCAATTTTCAAAATAAAGTCTGTTTTTTATTTCAGCCAGTGCAAAGCTAGTTCTTTTGCTTTACAGAATGAAATAAAATAGCATCCATATATTTTTTCCCCAGTACCGGATACGTTCTGTTTTCAAAAATCCATTTTCTTCCTTTATCACCTATCTCCATCCTTTCTTCCGCACTCATATTGCCATAATATAAGATTGCATCTTTGATATCCTCTGCAGAGGTACTGTTGATAAACTTACCACAATCAGCTTCATTAATCATGGAAGGATATCCGGTATAAGAAGCTATAATAGGTTTCGCTGCCAACATATATTCCACAACTTTATTCATAGATTGACCGTAGTCCCATACTTTTGAATCTTTAGTAGACAAATACAGAATATCGCAAGCATCAAGAAAATATTTAACTTCACTTTGCTGAATTCTTTGTAAAAATGTTACATTGGAACAATCTTTTAGCGTTTCTTCATAGGATGCTCTAAGATCACCACTTCCAACAAGTACAAAATGGATATTATTATCGTCCTTCATCATTTTTACAGTTTCAATAAAAGGCTCCAATGCATTAGTAACCCCCATACTTCCTGCATAGCCAACAATTATTTTGTCTGATGGTATTATGTCTAAAAAAGGATTTCTTTCTTTTAGGAAGTCTTCAGAGTAGTTTTCAGGATCAAATCCCAATGGAGAGCAATGAAAGGGTCTTTGATATCCCAATAACTGCTCTACATGCAAATCTAATCTTGGCATTGTTCCTGCTACCAGATCAGATTTTTTGTATCCAAATTTCTCAATAAATCCTATCAATAAAACAAGAGGATGCCATTTGGAAAACCCAGCCTCTTCCGTCATTGTTAAAGGCCAGATATCACGAATTTCAAAAACTAAAAAACTTCCAAATTTCTTTTTTAGATAATACCCATAAATAATGGTAAAAATCGAAAGTGATGAAACAATAACAACATCAGGTTTTGTCATGTTGGAAAGTTTCATAGAGAAAAGCTTTCTTTCAAAATCAAACCATGATAATATTCTGTCTTTAGATGCTGTTCTGATATATTTTTTTGTTTTAATCCACCTTATAGCTACTTCATCCTGTTCTTCATCATTATAAATTTTGTCAGTTTCAGGACAATTGGCAAAATGATTGGCATCTGAAGTTATTAATAATGCTTCGTTGCCTAGTTTTTTAAATTCCCTTGCCAGATAGAATAAGCGTGATGGAGCTTTTGCGTATTGAGGAGGTGAGGCATATTTGGAAATTAACCAGATATTCATTTATTTATTTTATTTTAAGTTTACAATTTCTTGGAAATATCCTTTGTTTTCATTGATAAATGGGTTTTGATTGGAATAAAATGAGTATTTGAGTGAAATTTTTTCATACATCATATTTACCTCGTTTGTATTTAGCATCTTCCACCACCCGTAGAAAATATGGGTATAATCTTCAGAAGGTGATAATCCCTTATCTCCTTTTTTAAGATTACTTCTAAAGTTACTATTATTGCCATCAACAAAATTATTGAACGAATAAGTTCCGTTTGTAGAATTATATACTGCAATATTATTCAGTAATTGTTTTGAAAGCAATATATTAAGTTTATCCAGATAGTTAAATTTTGTGTAATCCGACTGGAATGCTAATTTCAGAATATAGAGATAAGCCGGCATTCTTGAAAAGTGAGAGGCATCCCAATTAACACTCTGATTTCTTTTAAGGACTACATCCTGAAAATTAGGATGATCTTTCCAGACATTGGGCTGCAAATACCATACATTATCCTGAAATACAACTTTTTTCTGCATCACCTGATAAAAGAGGTTTCTAATGTTAATCAAATCTCTAGTATTAGTAAGTGAGGTATCTTTTTCAATAAGTGAAAGACTCACTCCTGTTCCCATAATATAAAGTTCAAGATCAGTAAATGCACTATAATAACTCATATCTCCATTATATTCACCACTCAGCAGATACTCTACTCTTTGCTTTACTCCGTAAAATTTTCTTGATTCTGCTTCCCAAATATTTGCATAGGCATTGTTCCAATAGTTTAGTATCTCCTTTTTGATGAAATTAAACATTTTGGTCTTTTCCGCATCACCGCGTATTCCACTTCTTCTGAGATATTCGGAAACTGTAAAATAGAAAGTTCTTTTACTTAAATCATCTATATCTGATCTATTTTTTATGGTAAGTAGTTTTTCATAAGTAAAAAACACCTGTAGTCTTTCTATAACATCCTGATTTTTGGTATCATAAGCATATTGTACAGGAATATACAAAAAAGCTGCACAATCATAAGCTGCATTAGGCCAGTTTGCCATTTTTGTTTCAGAAGCAAAAATATCATTATAATAATTGATAAGATTAACGATTTCTGTGGTTTTCAAATTTTGTTGTCTGAATACAGGTTCTACAGATATTAATGATGATTTGCTTACAGATGCTTGTACCATCAAGCAAGTGCTGATGGTACAAAACAAAAAAATAAAAATAAACCTAATTTTATAAATTAATACGTTTTTCATCTATAAGTAGGCATTTGTAATTAGCATCTATTATTGCTTATATAATTTTGGAATATTGTTAACTATTTTTATCACGCGTTCAAAATCCAGTCCTAAAGTATCTAAATACCATCTGATGTTCTGATAACGTGGAGCATTCTCTATTTCAACAAGTTCTAGGGCTCTTTCTCTTGTCATTTGTCCTTCTCTGATCTGATTGCTTCTAAACGTATCATGTTCTGTAAAACCAGCTACAGTATAATATACATAGTTATAAAAGGCAGCAGTTCCATCTCCGATTCTCCAGGTCGTGGTAGTATCTATTGCTTTCTCCCAATCATAATCATTTAAAAGAGTATTATCCACCTGCTCTTCATCCCATCTCCAATAATCAAATATATGGTAGTAATCCTGTTTTTCTGTGAAACTACGATAATATTCACCAGACAAAGTATCCCAAAGTGAGCTATTAAAATACCCTGGACTCTGCATCATTGCTCTGAACCTCTTAGAATGGTATCTCAACTGTTTCATAGCACCATGACTATACACTCTTTTTTCTTCAAAATCAGGTTCAATATCTAAAAACCCTGTTTTAAAGTGTGTTACTTCCAATGGATTTACTCCCCAAAGATTAAGATTGATTCCAGTTTGTTTCTTTATATCTTCTACATATCTGAAGAAATGTTTATCTCCTGCAGTAAGCATTGCCATCATTCCTAAGTGAGGAGACTTCAGCCATGCTTCAAGATTCATTCTGATATTCTTTCTTTTGAGTGAAATATCTGCTGCAACAATAATGTTTTCTACCCCAAGATCTGCACACATACGGCTGATATTTCGTCTTCCAAGGTCTGTTACCATTCCCCAGTCATAGGTATAAGTAACAGGTTTCATTTCCAGTTCTTTTACAATAAGGTGTAACCCATAGCAGCTATCTCTACCTCCTGAAAAAGGAACGATACAATCTAATTCTTTTCCTTTTCTTCTGTAAGGTTCAACCAATTTAAATAATTCTTCTTTTGGTTTCGGATTATTTCTTGGTTTATAATTTTTACAATAATTACATACTCCAGCCTCATCAAATTTTATGAAGGGCATTGTTTCCGGTAGTATACATTTTGTACATCTCTTGATATTTATCTTTTTATATTCCAGTAGACCTTCTTCAATAGTATTAAATTTAAATTCAGGAATTAAATTCTCTACTCTGCTTTTCTCATCTATTATAGTCAGTTTTTCTTCTGAAACAGGAATATCAATAATCATAGCTTCATCTTTTATCTGGCTGATATTCTCACATCCGATAATTTTAAGGCCATAATTTTCTGAGGCAAAATACGTTTTATCTTCATTGTACCCTACATATAGGCTTCCATTATTGGAAAAAAGAAGCAATTTTCCTTTTTCCGGCAGTACAAGAGCACATGCAATAACACCTCTGCATAAAGAAAGTATTTCTTTGGGAAGGTCTTCAATTTTATTCTCCTTATTGCTAAGAAATTCTTCTGCAATAGCTACAATAGCTTCAGAATCAATTTTAAGCTGCCTGCTTACTGATAATTTGCTCCAAACTTCTTCTTCATTGACAATAATACCGTTGTGGATAGCACATATATTTCCTCTCACCACGGGCTGATTATCACCCAAACCATTAGTAATCAATCTACTATGACCTAATACAACATTATTATTATACGGCTGTACTTTGTTCAGTAATTTCTCAATACTATAATCAGCTCTGTTTACTTTATAGTTATTGTTTTGATAATAGATCAAACCACTGGAATCCACTCCTCTTTGTTCGGAATGTTTTACCAGAGTTTGAAACTTCTGCTTGTTGATATGAGTCTTTGATACGACTCCAAAAATTCCACACATTTGTCTTTATTATTTATTCTTTATTTTTTAAAATATTATTATACATTTTTAATAACTCACTTTCCTGAAAGTTCCAGCTAAGCGGGTAAAGGTCTGTTTTGAGCCTATTGTCCAAATCTGAATGTTCAACCTGTTTTACAATTTCAAATAAATTTTCAGCATTTAAGCTACTACATTTTCCTAAATCATATTCATCCACAATTTTTCTAATATCCGGAAAATCTGACGCTAAAATATATAATTCTGAAAAAGCATATTCAAATAATTTATTGGGAAGACAATAATAATCACTTAAAGAAACAGCTTCTACCAGACAAAGCCCTACATCTGCAGATGTAGACACCTCTACAACCTGATGATGCGGAACTGCCGGATGATAATGAATATTATCGTTATTAAGCGCTGCTTTTTTTATTTGATCAACATACTCACCATAGCCAATAAAAACAATGTGTGAATCTACTTCTTTTCTTTGAAAAACATCCAAATACAAATGTACACCTCTTCCTACTTCACTTATTATTCCCAGATATAGAAATATTTTTTTCCCTTCAGGAATATTAAATTTTTCTCTGAGATAATTATTTTTACTATTTTCTCTGGGAGAAGTATCAAGCAATGGCGAGTTTAATATCAATAGACTTTTCTTTTTCCCAAGATTTTTATCATACCAATCAATAATGGATGGGCTTACACTAATTAGTATATCTATATCTTTCCATAACATTTTTTCAATGAAAAGTGTATATTTTGATAGTATTTTTGATTGGCCTGCCTTATCTGATTCCAGTTCATGAGCGTCATAAATGAGTTTTGAACGGCAAAATAATTTAATTATTTTTGCAATAGGTAAATACAGTGTATCATGACAATGGATAACATCCGGTTTGTATTTGATTCCTGGAAAAACCATCCTGATAAATGCCTCTATAAGATTAAGAAAATATCTGACAGGTCTTGGTAAAAATTTAAGATTTTTTGTAGCAATATTAAATACCCTGATAAAAGGTATTTGCTCTGTTTCATATTTATGTCCTTCAGAGTCATCAATTCCATAGGCTACCAGAGTTGTGTTTTCAATTTTTTGGACTGCCTTCAGCTCCTTTAAAATCCTACTGTCGTATCGGATATCTGTGGGTGAAAGATGAAGTATCTTTTTATTCATTATTTTTAGTATATCTAGGCATTAAGTAAAGTAAAAAGCAAACTGCCAGAAATCCTCCTGAAATAAGTGCTGTAAAAAAAGCACCATTAATAAATAGAATTCCAAAAGAAAAACTGGAAATCAAATATATTCTTGCATCTAATTTAAAGCTTGACATATCAAATACTCTCAGGAAAAAAGCTCTTACAAAAGGAAATACAAGTAAAGAAGCCCATCCAAATTGTGCATAATCACTTCCTATCAAACCCGTATTGGAAGACATTTCCGGATCGTTAAAATAAGTTGCTGCTATTATATAAGGGGAATTGTTTTTATGATTTACTGTTGTTTCGAACCAGTGTCCAAAATGCTCACGAAGGTAAAGTAATTCATGAGTTGAAAAGTAATCATAATGACAATAGGCTAATAATGTAGGTGTGAAAAAGGTTCTTGAATAAAGACCTGCAATACTGATCTGAACATTCTCACTTCCAAATACGACAAAAAAGATTAAAATACTATTGAAACCAATAAATGCGTGCAGAAGGTATTTATTATATTCTTTTTTATAAAAGAAATAAATAAGTATCGTCATGATCAATAATACGAAATCTGTCTTATGCGCTCCAAAAGAATACATCATTAAGCCAAAGAAGAAAAACAGACAGCTAAGAAAAACATTTTTTTGTATCAGATAATACATAAAAGAAATCGTAATAAACATACTTGATATTGGCCGGAGATAATTAATGAAGGAAGGCATATTTAGCTCACTGACTTTTGCGCGTATTTCATATACCTCTTCAAAATCAAATTTAATATTAAAACCATTATATATAACGGAAAAAATAATCATCATTAAAACCACAGTATATAATAAAATTTTAAACAATATCATGGATTGGGAATTGTCAAAAATTTTAAAATATTTCACATTATCGTATCTTATATAAAACAAAAAGAGAAGCGCACAATATAAAATACTATATAAAAAAAACTCAAAATTATTGGTATATATACAAAAAGTTAGGTTGGGTAAAAAGTATAAAAGATATGTCACCATAAGAATTAAGCTTGCTGGTGTATTTTTTTCTAGAATCTTTTTAAAAAAATAAGTATAAAATATTATAACAATGTAAGAAAGATTATTAATGGTATGACTAAATTCTCTTACATAACCAAGATATCCGTAATGTACAGATATTGAATTAACATAGAGATAATCTAAAGATAACTTATATATAATAGAAAATATTAATAATGTAAAATACTTCATAACAATAAACGTCAAGACTTATTAAATAGTAAAGAAAGTAATAAATATCTAAATAGAATTACTCCCACATAAATCCATATAAATAAATCGATGGTAGAACTTTTTCCTAAAAAAAATGAAACCAGCAAAACTAAAGTAGTAATTACCTCCCAAACAAGAAAAATTTTATTCTTCCTTTTAACCAATACACCACTTGAATAATGAGAAAAAGACGATGAAATAACAGTTGTGAAAATTATTATTTTACTCATATCAAATGCTTTTCTCCATTTATTAATATCAAAAAATAAAGAGAAAAAATATTCACCAAAAATTAAATATACAATAGCAAACAGTAGGGAAACCAAGAATAATAATCCAACATAGGTATTCATTTTTTTATTTAGCTTCACTTTATTGGTTTCTGACAAATCCTTGTATATTAATCCATTTAAACTTTCAGATATTAGACTTAGTGGTTTATTCACAATTTTGGAAGCCATAAAGTAGTTTCCCAAAATAGCTTCTCCAAAATAATGTTTTATAAAGAAACTGGGCAGCTCTGCATTGAAAGTATTAATAAAATAAGCTGGCATCTGATGCAATGGGAAAGACTTATATTTTATTATTATATTGTAAAAATCTCTGTAAACAATATTCCTTTTTTGGAGTTTGAGATAAAACAGTATGAATATAGTAGCCAAGAAATTAGGTAGCACATAAGATAATACTAAAATACCGTATGATAATTTTATATAATAACCGGAAAGTATAATGATAACGGCAAACACAGAGTTAAGTATCATTGATTTACTCACCACATTCAACAATCCTTTTTTAATAAGAATATCTTTTGACGCACTATATAAAGACTGGCTAAATGCAACCAATGGAACAAGTAAAAAATAGGAGTCTATATCAAAAAATAACATTGAAATAAGTATAACGAAAAAAGAAATTAATGAGATGGTTATACTTAAAAAAATAGAAACAGCATACAGCATACTATATTCCTCGCTTTTGGCTGGTAACATAATTGCTTTGTTGTATGACAAAGTATAAAAATAGGATAATGGAGCGGAAATGGACAAAATAAATGACAGTACTCCAATTTCGTAATCAGAATAAATTCTTCCGGTTAATGGAACCGCAATCAGTAATATTAATTGAGATAATATATTGCTGCCTAAAAAAGATATTATTTTTCTTTTCATAAATTTAAATAATCTTCTTTAGTTCTCTTAAAAAGAGTTTTGTATACAATGTAAATAAATAATTTAAAATTTTTGTTCACATACGCTTTCTTGAGCTGCGAGAGAAAAATATCTAACACTGAGCTTTTTTTTATAAATAATGGAGCAATTTCACCATTTGTTAATGCTTCATGAAACTTTAAATCTTTTTTTTCATATCCTACCACTACATTTAAGAGAGATTGAGGAATATGTGAATCGGAGCTCCAAATCATAGTTTTTTTATATTTTAGAGCTAATAGATAAGACTTATAATTATTAATAACTGATGATCTGGCGTTAAATACTTCTATAACGTCAACAGCCTGAGCCAATTTTTCTATTTGGGTATGTCCGTCATAGGGATGAGGTAAAATTAGCATCGCATTCTGTTCTCTTGCACTTTTATAAAACTCTTCCCATTTCATATCTGTAATTTCATTCTTTATATTTAATGCAATTACATCTCCCTGATTTGTCTTATATTCTGCAGCAGTTGGTATCTCTACATCCAGATTGTATTCTTTTACTTTTTTCTGAAGTTCCAGGCTTCCTTCTATAGTTTCATGATCTGTCAATACAATAAAGTCTAGCTTTTTATCCTTTATTACTTTAATTATATTTTCAATCGTATTAATTCCATCGTAGGAATAGGTACTATGAAAATGAAAGATACCTTTTTTCATTTTAATTACTTGAGAAAATTTTCTTTATTGTCCACATTAATTTAACCAAATCAATGGAAAAATTTTCAAATAAATTCGTATGAGAATTTGTTTGAAAATATTCTTTAATTTTATGCAGCTTTCCTGTTTTAAACAAGCCTAAAAGATCTCCATCTAAAACCCAAAAAAATTTTTCCCCAACTTCATATTTCTTTTCAAGGTTTTCGTTTACATTCTTTGAATAGGCATCTATCAAAGTTCTACCAAAATTCAATCCTAATGCATAAGATAAATCCAGCGAACCCCAAAATTTAGGATTTAACTCTATCAAATGATACTTTTGGTTAGACTCATCATATTTATATTCAATCATTAGAGGGCCTGACCATTTTAAATACTCAATAATCTGTTTGGATATACTAAACATTTTATCACAAAAAACCGACTTAGCAGCCGTACTAGATCCTCCAGTAATGGGTATTTCTCTAATACGCTCATGCATATAGTAACTAATGATTTTACCTTCTTTAGCAATACAAAAGAAACCTCTGCCTACTCCTGATACCCTTTCCTGCATTAATAATTTTACTCCTCCCGACAAATATTTTTCTATTTCATCAAATTCAGATTCAGAAGCTAACTTTACATATATTGGGTCAAATTTAGCTAAACTTTCATTACTCGATTTAACTACACAATTTTTATCTTTACTATATTGTCTCAATTCTTCAAGATTTGAAAATAATTTACATTCTGGATAATGGACATCCTGAAGAAAATTTAAAACTACCATTTTGTCTTTATTCAATGCTATTTCAAGACTTTCTTTGGGAGGCAGCAAACACAATTCCCTATACTTTTCCGAACATATAGTTACTGCTTCACTTCCTACGGGAATTATAAATTCAGGTTGAGTCTGCTTAACGGATTCTTCTAAATTCCCCACAAGATAATCTTTACAATAGCCAAACCTTTTAGTAAAAAAAACAGTTTCCTTATCTGTGGCAAAAACTTCGTGTATATTTTCTCTATGCAATTCTCGCTGTATTGCAATAGAGTTCTTGTAATTTGCATCTGTTATCAAAATTCTCATACTTGCTTTGTATTATTCAAGGTTGAACAGAATTCAAGGATCTGACAGTATAGTTCTTTCTTTTTTTCACTCTCAAATTCATCATTATGCCAAAGTAATGAAAATCTTCCTCCAACTTTGTAGCACTGAAGAACTATTTTTTTTACGTAATGAAGAGCTTTATCATCATCTATATTTATTTTAGAATAATATAAAACACTTCCTTCCATTACAATTAAAGGTCTTATTTCTACATTCAGTATTGATTTATTATAAATATCAAACGGTTTATATGGAAAACATGTCCCACATCTAAAACCACCTGTTTCATGAAAGGTTAATGTATTGTCATATTTTTGTCCGGCTGTGGAAAGCTGCCTTAATGTTTCAAGAAAACTAATTCTTAAATAATGCATTCTCCCTCCAAGATCTGTAGGAATATTCAGTTCAGATAAAATTTTTCTGAGCTTCATCCATTCTGTTTTAATACGGAATTTTGATGATGCGTTATAACTATAATGAATACCTACTTCATGGCCTCTATTGTCTATTTTTTTTATAAGACGTTTTACAAAATTGGTATAGTTGTATCTAAAATCAAATTTGAAAGAAGTACTGGCCGGAATAAAATAAAATTTACTGATGATACCATACTTCTCTGAAACATCCATAAGCCAATCAAATGTATTTGAAGCCTCGTTATCAAAAAAAAATTTCCTGTTAGTCAAATAAGAAACAGCCAATTGGGGTCTTTTCAATAAATCTATAAGAAAAAGTGTAATAAATTTAGTTTTAGGAACACTTATATATCTTGATATCTTATCAACATCGTGGCTTACTTCATAAGAAAACTTATTTTGTTTGCAATCAATGCCCGAGGCTAAAAGTATATTCCCAATAAAATAAACCCACTCATCAACTATTGGCCGCAAATATAATTCATCTTTAAATAAATGAGAATCTTTCAACTCAAATCTGGAATGTTTATCTTCAGATTTCACTTCGTATTCTTCTAATCTATTGAGGGTCCATATCATATAGGATACGAAGTCATAATTTATTGTAAAAGTATTATTTTCTTTCCTGATAAACCAATCTATTTCTGAAACTCCAAATAAAACTAAATTTTCATTTGGAATTTCCAGACCAGTTGTCTCTGAAATAGCCTCTCTGGATATATAACTTAAAGTATTTTCTTTACTAAAAAATCCTTGTCTTCCATTATCAGTAAAGTTAATAGTTATAAAATGGTTATTCTTAGAAAAAATCAAACAAAAATGATCATCAGTGAATTCAACCTGAACATCTATGTCAAATCTCTCTCTAAAAATAATACTCACCCAATCTTGCAACTGATCATCCGAAAGTATTTCTGAGAAATAATTACTTGTTACCAAAATTTTAAAACTATTATGAAAATTTTCTACTTTTTATCATATATCCTTTCTATAATATCCACCACTTTAAGCCCTTCCAAAGCATTAGTAGTAATGGTATTTCTTCCTTTTAATACATCCACTACATTTTCTATGATATAATGATGATTGGCTGCAGATCCTTTATAAGCACCATAATCATTTCCAGGGTTTGTTGGAGCTAATTCCGGCATTACATAGTCTTTTACATTACAAACTTCAACTTTGTCCATATACTGTCCTCCAATCTTCACAGAACCATTCTCTGCAATGATCGTCATAGAACTTTCAAGGTTCTGATTCCAAACTGAAGTAGAATAATTTAAGGAACCCATTCCTCCATCTACAAAATCAAAGCTAACGAATCCTGAATCTTCAAAATCAGTAAGAGTTGCATGATTAAAATCTGCAAATTTTGCCTGAATATTAGTAATATCGCCGAACAGCCAGTACATGATATCGATAAAGTGAGAAAACTGTGTAAATAAGGTTCCTCCATCCAGGTCTTTTTTCCCGTGCCATGATTCTGTCTTATAATATCTGTCATCACGGTTCCAGTAGCAATTAAGCTGAACCATATATATATTTCCTAGTTTTCCGCTTTCTACCATTTCTTTCACCCATGCAGAAGGTGGAGAATATCTGTTTTGCATAACGGCAAAAACTTGTTTATGCTTGTGCAACGCTTGAAAAATAAGTTTTTCCGCATGCTGTTTTTTCAGAGCCATTGGCTTTTCTACTACGACGTGCTTACCTGCATCTATCACTTTATAAGATTGCTCAAAATGGAATCCGTTGGGAGAAGCAATATTAATAACATCTACTTCAATCCCGGAAGCTAAAAACTCATCCAGTGATGTAAAAAAAGGAACGTCATAACTTTCGATTCCCAATACAGATTTATCTTTAACATCGATCAATCCAACTAATTCACATTCTTCATTTCTTGAGATCATTTCAGCATGTCTCTTTCCGATATGCCCGCACCCAACGACTGCAAATTTTATTTTTTCACTCATTTGTATGTTTTTAAATTTTTGAAACTTTATTATTTTCTAATTTGTATTTTTCTCCACTTTCTTCACAAACAGCAATATTTTCGGCATCAAACTGAAGTCTTTGTCCATATTCACTCATCCATCCCATTTGTCTTGCCGGGTTTCCTACTACCAATGCATAATCCGGCACTTCTTTTGTAACCACTGCTCCTGCACCAATAAAGGCGTACTCACCTATATTATGTCCGCAAACAATTGTTGCATTGGCTCCTATAGACGCTCCTTTTCCTACATGGGTCTTCAGATATTCATTTTTTCTGTTTACTGCACTTCTTGGATTTATCACATTGGTAAAAACCATTGAAGGGCCTAAAAAAACATCATCATCACATGTTACTCCTTCATAAATAGAAACATTATTCTGAACTTTCACATTCTGACCTAAAACTACTTTAGGTGAGATGACAACATTCTGACCTATATTACATTTTTCTCCTAAAATGCAGCCTGTCATAAGATGTGAAAAGTGCCAAATTTTGGTTCCTTTCCCTATGTGACATCCTTCGTCAATAACGGCTGTTTCGTGTGCAAAAAAATCCGACATATCTGCTTTATATTAATTAAAATAATTCTTAATTTCTGTAATAATAACATCCAGTACTTCCTGATCAAACTCTGTATGTACCGGAAGAGAAATAACTTCTGTACAAAGCTGCTCTGTAACAGGAAGACTAAAACCTTCTTCTACATATTGAAGAAAAGCTTCTTGTTTGTATAGAGGTAAAGGATAATATACCATACTTGGAATATTCTTTTCTGCCAAATACTTTTGTAATTCATCTCTTTTCCCATTTTTCACTCTAAGGGTATACTGGTGAAATACATGGGTAGAATTTACAGCTCTTTTAGGAGTTTGAATTTCAGCTATCCCTGCAAGGTTTGTATCATAATAATCTGCCATTCTGTTTCTGGCAGCTGAATACTCATCCAAATGCTTAAGCTTAACTTTTAATACCGCTGCCTGAATGGTATCCAATCTTGAATTACAGCCTAAAACTTTGTGATAATATTTCTTTTCCTGACCGTGGTTGGCAATCATCCTGATTTTGGAAGCCAATTCATCGTCGTTCGTCATCAATGCACCACCATCACCATAGCATCCAAGATTTTTTGAAGGGAAAAATGAGGTACATCCGATATGCCCGATAGTTCCTGTTTTTTTCACAGTTCCATCAGAAAAAGTATAATCGGAACCTATTGCCTGAGCATTATCTTCTATAACAAAAAGGTTGTGTCTTTCTGCAAATTCAAGAATTTTCTCCATATCAGCACTCTGGCCGTATAAATGAACAGGAACAATTGCTTTGGTTTTAGATGTCAGATATTTTTCAAGACCATCCAGCTGTATATCAAACGTATCTTCGTTTACATCTACCATTACAGGTTTTAATCCTAAAAGACCAATCACTTCCGCAGTAGCTACATATGTGAAAGCAGGGCAGATGATTTCGTCGCCAGGCTGCAGATCAAGTGCCATCATGGCAATTTGAAGAGCATCTGTTCCGTTGGCACATGGAATTACATGTTTTACTCCCAGATATTTTTCAAAATCATTTTGAAATTCTTTTACAGCAGGACCATTAATAAATGCTGTATTGTCTATGCATTCCTGAATACCAGCATCTACTTCTTCTTTTATTTTCAGGTATTGACCTTTAAGATCAACCATTTGAATTTTCATATTCTTAGTTTTTTGAGTGCACGGAGTGCTATTTTTTAATTCATGATAAGCTCACTTATTTTATTTCCTATGGAAAGGCACGAAGTGGCAGCCGGAGAAGGAGCATTTCTAACATGGATAATATTTCCATTTTTCACGATATCAAAATCATCAATCAATCCTCCGTTTCTGTCGCAAGCCTGAGCTCTTACTCCTGAACCACCTGTAACAAGATCGTTTTCCTGTATTTCCGGTAAAAGTTTCTGAAGGGCTTTTGTAAATGCGGACTTGGAAAGTGAACGGTGCATTTCTCCCATTCCGGTTTTTCCGTATTTCGCTACAATTTTTCTAAACCCTGGCCATAGCATGGTTTGCATGGTTTCGCTAAAGTTGAAGTCGAAAAAATGGTATCCTTCTTTTTTAAAAGCCAGCACTGCATTAGGACCTGCTTCTATATTACCATCAATCATTCTGGTAAAGTGAACTCCAAGAAACGGAAAATTAGGATCAGGTACAGGATAAATAAGATGCTTTACCAGATATTTTTTTTCATCCTTAATTTTATAATATTCTCCTCTAAAAGGAATAATGACCACATCGTTTTTTTCGTTGGTCATTCTGGTTATTTTATCGGAATACAATCCTGCACAGGAAATTAACTTTTTGGTTTTAAATTCGGAAATATTGGTATTGACAATAATTTCAGATCCTTTATCAATGATGTTTTTTACTTCATTATTAAATCTTATTTCTCCTCCTAATTCTTCAAAAAGTTCTTTTATTTTTTGGGCTATTCCCGGGTAATCAATAATTCCGGTTTGCGGAACTTTAATTGCTTTTACACCTTCACAATGAGGTTCGATTTCACGGAATTCTTCTCTCGAAAGATATTTTAAATCCTGCAGTCCGTTTTCAACTCCTCTTTTATAGATATTATCCAAAAGTGGTAATTCTTCCTGAGAAGTAGCTACAATGATCTTCCCGCAAAGGTCATATCGTATGCCGTGTTTCTCAGCAAAGTGGATAACTGAGTTATACCCTTCAATGCAATTTTTAGCTTTGAGGCTTCCCGGTTTATAATAAATCCCGCTATGGATTACTCCGCTGTTATGTCCCGATTGGTGTAGGGCCACATCGTTTTCTTTTTCCAAAATTAAAATCTTAGAATCAGGATTTTTCATCTTGGTCTGATAAGCTGTGGCCAATCCTACCAAACCGGCACCAATGATTATGATATCATAGTTCATGATCAGTTATAATCTTGCGTCTACCAGATTTCTGTCTAAACATGCTTTAGTATCGAAAACCACAGCATTTTCTTTTTTAAGCTGATTCAGATCCATTTCCAGAAACTCATTATGAGATACTGCGATCACTAAAGAATCATACTTTTTCCCTTCCTCAAGAGCGTCCAGAATATCAATTCCATATTCGTGCTTTACTTCTTCTTTGCTTGCCCACGGATCATAAATATCAACATTTACTCCGTAATCAGCCAATTCTCTGTAGATATCTACTACTTTAGTATTTCTGACATCGGGACAGTTTTCTTTGAATGTAACTCCTAAAATAAGGGCACTGGAATTTTTAATTACTCCGCCTTTTGCAATAAGAAGTTTAACCACTTTAGCAGCAACAAACTTTGCAATAGAATCGTTTACACGTCTTCCGGATAAGATCACATCCGGATGATATCCCAGTTGTTCTGCTTTGTGTGCAAGGTAATAAGGATCTACGGAGATACAATGTCCTCCCACCAATCCTGGTTTATATTTAAGGAAATTATATTTTGTTCCTGCAGCTTCCAATACATCATTGGTATCAATTCCTACTCTGTCGAAAATTAAAGCCAATTCGTTAACAAAAGAAATATTAACATCTCTTTGTGCATTTTCTATAGCTTTTGAGGCTTCTGCAACTTTAATGCTAGGTGCTTTATGGGTTCCTGCAGTAATAATTTTCTTATACAGTTGATCTACTTCTTCGGCAATCTTTTCCGTAGAACCTGACGTTACTTTTTTAACGCTTGTAAGCGTATTTACTTTATCTCCCGGATTAATTCTTTCCGGAGAGTAGCCTACGAAAAAATCTTCGTTAAACGTAAGTCCTGAATATTTCTCAAGAACCGGTACACATTCTTCTTCTGTACATCCGGGAAAAACCGTAGATTCATAAATAACAATATCTCCTTTTTTGATAATTTCTCCTAACATTTTTGAAGCAGAAATCAATGGATTCAAATCGGGAGCATTATATTTATCAATAGGGGTAGGAACTGTTACAATGAATACATTAGCTTCAGCAATATCAGATAACTGGCTTGTTGCTTTATAACCTAAAGAACCATTGGATTCGTTATACTTTTTCAGTCCGCTATTTAATTTATCAACATCAGCCTCAAGCGTTATATCCTTTCCGTTATTAAGCTGATCAACACGCTGTGTATTGATATCAAATCCAAAAACAGGATAGTGATCTGCAAATTCAAGAGATAAAGGAAGACCTACATAACCCTGGCCTATAACCGCTATTTTATATGTTGTTGCCATTAACTAAATTTATTTTTTATTTTTTGAAACCAAGATTGTTCTGTATGCTGGTTATAGCCATAACCGTATTTGTTACTGTATCCTAAATTTTCTCTGCTTACATCATTAAGTACAAATCCTACATTTCTGATCTTTTTCTGATCGATATTGTTATTGGCAAATTCTAATAATGCCTTTTCAGTGTATTTAGATCTGGAAACATAAATCGTGATATCAGAAAGTTCAGCAATAAGGAAAGTATCTGTTACGAGAAGCAATGGAGCAGTATCCAGAATAATATATTCGTATTTTTCTTTCAATTCACTAAGAAGGACCTCATAACGCCCGTTAGATAACAATTCTGTTGGGTTCGGAGGAATCATTCCTGAATAAATTACATCCAGGTAAGGATTAAAAGATGATACATGAATAATATCTGCAAGTTTAGTGTCTTCATTGTATAGATACTCCGTAAGCCCGGCAAGTCCTTTTCTGGCAGGATTATATCTTTGAAGCTGAGGGTTTCTGATATCAGATCCGATAATAATTGCTTTTTTCTTAGGGTTTGCCAATGTTAAAGCCAAATTCACAGATGTGAATGTTTTCCCTTCACCTTTTACGGTTGAGGTAACAAATACTACTTTCCCTTTTTTCTCTTTTGAAAGCATGAAATTCATATTGGTAATAAGAATTCTAAATGCTTCCGCCATAGGAGTAATATCATTCATTTTAACAATCTCGGAATCTCCCTTTTCAAGACTTGGCAATTCTGCAATAATAGGAGCATGGACAACCTTCTCAAGATCATGTTTAGTAATAATCTTATTATTGAAAAGTATTGTTAAATAAATAATAATAAAAGGAATTAACAGACCAGCAACTAAATAAACCGTCAAAATAACATTGGTTTTTGGAGAAATTGCTACTGGTGAAGCATACGCAGCATCAAGAACTTTTGCTTTTGGAGCTATAATAGATTGAGCAATAGCTGTTTCTTCTCTTTTCTGAAGTAAAAGCAAATACAAATTTTCCTTAATTTGTTGTTGTCTTTCTATGCTTCTGAACATTTTTTCAATAGAAGGAAGTTTTGATATTATTCCGGAAACTTTATTTTGCTCTCCTAAATATTCATTTCTTGCAAGCTCCAGCCCTACTCTATTCCTTTGGAGAGTCTGCATTATAGAACTACGCATTGCATTAATTTGCTTTGTAACATCTACCACAGTAGGGTTTTCCGGCGTAGCAGATTCAAGTAATCTGTTTCTCTGTAAAACAAGTTGATTATATGAAGATATTCCTGATATTGCTTCAGGATTATTCAATCCAACATTTGCAGGCAGAACCTGATACTGTCCTTGTTTGGAAACATAGCCTATAAGTGCTGTTGTAAGTTCAAGCTGAGCATCTACATCCAGTTGCTTAGCCCTGGCTGCTGCAGAACTTTCTAAATTAATTTTAGCTTCCGTTTCTAAATCTGTAAGATTATTTTTAGATTTAAAGCTTTCTTTCTGATTTTCAACTTCTCCCAGCTCACCTGATAATTTTTTTATTCTATCTTCAATGAAATCCAAAGTCTTTTTTGATTCTGAATTTTTATCTACAATAGCATCATTATTATAAGCTACTATCAGACTATTAATAATATCTTTGGCTTTTGAAATCTGAGGATACTGATATCCAAGTTTAAGGACAGTAGTTTCTCTATTGACAAGATCGACATTAAGTGGTCCTTGAAGACTATTTACGGCAGCTTCCAGAGAGGATATCTGAAGTACCAGATTATTCATGTTTATCCCTTTAACTTCTGCGGAGTTAAATTTGGAATTTTTTGTTATTATAATATTAGCAAATGGTAAACTTATTGTTTTACCATAAGTTGTTATAATATCTTTTTTAAGACTTTCTCCATTCAATGTTAACTTCTCTCCATTGATGGCAAGCTGAATTGTATTTACAGAGCCTTTATCTTTTTTCTCTCCAATTACTCTCACTTCTACAGGAGAAGTTTCTTTATATAGTTCTAAGGTTCTTATTTTTCCTTTTGCTGTAATATTAGTTTGAAGATTTAAATTGCTGATAACTTCACTCATCATCTTTTTTGACTTCAAAACTTCTATTTCATTGGCTATACTATTGGTTTTAAGCCCCCCAATTCCTGACAAATCAGGTAATACTCCCAAATCATTTGCCATTACTGATGACGAGGAATTTTTAGCATCTTTGATAAGAATTGTAGACTGTACACTATAAATAGGAACCATAAACTTCAATGAAATATAGCCTATTATCAGAGCAATAAATGCACTTATAATAAACCAAGGCCATTTTCGGATATATGGTTTTATAATTTCACCAATATTAATCTTGATTATGCTGTTTTCTTCCTCTGAAAATTGTGAAGATTTTTGGTTATCCATCAATTTTTATTTCTTATTAAATAAACTTACCACTACTGCAATGGCTGTAATACCGATAGAAATCGCTGTCAGGTAAAGGCCTGTATTTGGATTTTGTTTTGCTAAAACATCCTTTGTATTGCTTGAAGAAACAATAATAGCATCACCCTGTTTAAGATTATAATATGGCGAATTAATCAGATTACCATCCAAAATGTTGACACGACCATGCGAAACGACACCGTTTTCAGTTCTTACGATTAAGATATCATCTCTTTTTCCATACTGAGTAAGATCACCAGCCATCCCTAAAGCATTTAAAATAGTTGCTTGTCCATTAGCGATAGTATAATCTCCTTGTCTGTTTACTTCTCCTAAAACGGTCACTTTAAAATTGGCAAGTCGCATATTAACTGTTGGATTAATAACGTATTTCGTCATTTTTTCCCTTAGCTCATCTTTGAAGGTCGTCAAACTCTTATCTGATGTGTTCAGCTTTCCTAATATCGGAAAATCAATATTTCCATTTGCATCTACAATATAGGTTGGTCCTGACAGTATTGTTGCTCCCTGATTAGGAGTGTTTCCACCTGCCGTGGCATTTGTTTGGACAAGTTCTGACGAAGAGTAATTCTGATTAAAAGGTTTTACAACATCCATATCTTTAGCAGTGATCAGAATAACTAACTGATCTCCTACCTGGATGGTATTCGCTGAATTTTTAGCAGAGGCATTGATTGCAACCTGTTCTATATTCTGCATATAATTTAAATCATTCTTAGCATTAGGATTCACTTTACAGGAAATCACTAATGAAGACGCCAAAACTACTGCTAATATTTTTCCTTTCATTATTTTGTTAAATTATGCAAATATACATTTATATTTTTTCTATTTATCCAGGGCCTCATAGATTGAATTATTGCTTCGGAATTCCGGCACTATTTTTTTGAGAATCCTTACCACTTCCACTTTATCTCTTCTAAGAGAAGCTTTAGTAATTTCTTTAGTAAGCGTATCTATTTCTGCAAATCCCATAGAAGGGTCTTTAGAAATCATAATTTTATCATTATGAGTAGGAAGTGTTTTTGCGTCGTCACTCAAGAGTTCTTCATATAACTTCTCCCCAGGTCTTAGACCTGTATAAATAATCTTAATATCAATATTAGGTTCGAATCCGGATAATTTTATCATTCTTTTGGCAAGATCAATAATTTTAACAGGTTCCCCCATATCGAAAACAAAAATTTCACCTCCCTCACCCATTGTTCCGGCCTGAAGTACAAGTTCACAGGCTTCAGGAATCGTCATGAAATACCTTACAATTTCCGGATGGGTAATGGTTACCGGTCCTCCTGCTTCAATTTGCTTTTTGAAATGAGGAATAACAGAGCCATTGGATCCCAGTACATTTCCAAACCTTGTTGTAATAAACTTGGTAACGTTACCTTCTACATTCTGAAGCGACTGCACAAAAAGTTCAGCAGCTCGTTTTGATGCACCCATTACATTGGTTGGATTTACAGCTTTATCTGTAGATACCATTACGAATCTGTTTACTTTATATTTACTGGATAGTTTTGCAACAATCTTTGATCCTAATATATTAACAAAGATGGCTTCGTGAGGGTTTTCTTCCACCAAAGGGACATGCTTATAAGCAGCTGCATGATATACCATTGAGAAATTATAAGTCTGGAAAAGAGATTCCATCCTGTGATGATTGGAAACATCTCCTAAAACAAATTTGAAAGCGATATGAGGGAATTTCTCTGTCATTTCAAGTTCAATTTCATAAAGCGGTGTTTCTGCCTGATCTAAAATGACAATCAATGAAGGATTGAAAAGAGCAACCTGTCTTACAATTTCACTTCCTATGGATCCTGCTCCACCGGTTACTAATACTGTTTTATCAAAATGTCTTTTTTTAACTTTTTCGTTCTGAATTTTGATAGGTTTTCTATTCAACAGATCTTCAATTTGAAGATTTCTAATAGATCCACCCAGATCACTATCTCTAAGCTTTTGTACTGAAGGTGCTTTAAAGACGTTAAGATCCTTCTCTAAAAATAAATTTACCCATGAATTCATCTCATCTCTGGCCATCATTTCTTTAACAACAAGAACGCCATCAATGATAAGATCTTCTTTGGTATTTTCCTCTATTTTTTGTTTTTCATAAATTGGCTTTCCTAGTAGAGAGGCCCTTTTAGAATCTGTTCTTTGTGTCAAAAATCCTACTACCTGATAAGGCAAACTCGGATTATCAAGAATAGCACGGGCAATGGCAATAGATTGTTCATCAATTCCCAATACCAAAATTCTTTTTTTCAGCGCACTTCTTCTGTATTCCCTTACGATATGAAAAAATTCTTTTACATAGAGTCTGAAAAGAAATAATCCCATAAATGAAATTACAAAATAAAGCATCAGATAAGGAGTCAGTATGAATTTGCTTCCTGTAATCCAGAAATAACAGATATTTACTGTTCCGATAGCCAGCATTGTGCAAAAACAGGATATCAGAAGCTTAAATAAATCTATAAATGTGGAATGACGGATAATACCTGCATAGGTCTTGAAGACATACATAAAAGCAGCATTCACAAGGATAATAAAACTAAAAATCAAGCTTTTATCGTCATGATATATAAATTCCTGCTTGGTAATTTTTGCGATAATGTAAGTAGAAAGAAATAAAGATATTACCAGAATAATAATATCTATTACAAGAATTATCCATCTAGGAAGATATCTTACGTCTGAGAGATTGACAACATTATCCCCTCCAAATATTGTTTTTCTAAGAGAATTGTACATTGTCTATATTGGTGTTCATATTTAATTAAGGTATAATATCTAAACTATCCAATCAAAGATAATTTTGATACAATCATGCAAAAATAAAATAAATTTATTTCAATATGCTGAAATCAAAAATAAATTTGAAGTTTCATTTATATAGTCTAACAATTTCATTGCGGTACAGCTAAATTCAGTGACAAAAATCGTACCATACAAACTGTTTATGAAGGTGATATTTATCTATACAAATTCTTTAATTTAACTGTTTTTCTTTAAAAGAATTATTAAATCTTTATATATCAATCTTTTTCAATGAACTGATTGTTTTTTTTTCTAAAAGTCATGCGTCAAGTTTTTTTGATTTATTAATATTTAGTCAAAAATATCAATTATTTTTTCATACTCAAAACCTTTACTCATCAAATATTTTATAGTTTTGGTTTTTTTTTGATATTCTTTCAAGCCGGTTTGCCTGGTGTAGTAATCATCAAAAATTTTTCTGATGGTTTTCTCATAATCAGATTCATCAATCTCATCAAAACAGGAGTTAATCAACCTTTCAGAAATCTGTTTCTGTTTCAGATTCATTTTAATCTTGGTCTTGCCCCAGTGTTTGATGTAAAATTTGCCTCGGATGTAGCTCCGGGTAAATCTTTCTTCGTTCAGGTAATTTTCTTTCAGGAGAAATAAAATAATTTCTTCTTTTGCTTCATCAATAAGCAGAAATTCTCTCATCTTCTGTTCCACTTCGGCATGGCAGCGATCCTGATAAACACAATAATTAACCAGTTTCTGCTTAATTTCGTCGAAAGTATAAGATTTCTTTTCCATTTGAATAAAAAAAGAATGAGCAGTCTGCCCATTCTTTACATGATATTGGAATGCCCGTTAGTAATTGAACAGAGCTTTACCTTCCATTAATTCGTTAACTTTCTTTCTTACAGATCCAAGAACTTCTTCATTTTTGATATTGTCTACTACCTCAGAAATTAATCCGGCAATAGTGTCCATATCATTTTCTTTCAACCCTCTTGTTGTAATAGCCGCAGTTCCCAATCTGATACCAGATGTTGTAAATGGTGATTTATCATCAAAAGGAACCATGTTTTTATTACAAGTAATATCAGCAAGTACTAATGCTTTTTCAGTTTCTTTACCGTTTACTCCTTTATTTCTAAGGTCTACCAGCATCAGGTGATTATCTGTACCACCGCTTACGATATCAAATCCTCTGTCTATCATTGCTTTTGATAATGCCTGAGCATTAGCTTTAACCTGTTTTGCATAGGTTTCGAACTGTACATCCAATGCTTCACCGAAAGCTACCGCTTTACCGGCAATCACGTGTTCAAGAGGTCCTCCCTGAATACCAGGGAATACAGCTCCGTCCAGTACCTGGCTCATCATTTTAATTTCTCCTTTTGGAGTTTTGTGACCGTAAGTATTTTCAAAGTCTTTCCCCATCATGATCATTCCTCCTCTTGGTCCTCTCAGGGTTTTGTGAGTAGTAGTAGTTACTACATGACAGTGTTCGAATGGAGAATTTAACAATCCTTTTGCTACTAAACCAGCCGGGTGAGCGATGTCTGCCCAAAGAGTAGCTCCTATTTCGTCTGCCACTTCTCTGAATTTAGCATAATCCAAGTCTCTTGAATATGCTGAGAAACCAGCGATAAGCATTTTTGGCTTTTCTCTCAGTGCTACTTCTCTCATTTGGTCATAATCAATTAGACCTGTTTCCTGCTGAACTCCATAAGAAACTACGTTATACTGAATCCCTGAGAAATTCACTGCAGAACCGTGGGTAAGGTGTCCTCCCATTGAAAGGTCCATCCCCATGATTTTGTCTCCTGGTTTCAAAACTGCAAGATAAATGGCTGCATTCGCCTGAGAACCGGAATGCGGCTGAACATTCACATAATCTACTCCGAAAAGTTCTTTAGCTCTGTTGATCGCTAAAGTTTCAACCTCATCTACTACTTCACATCCTCCGTAATATCTTTTTCCGGGATATCCTTCAGCATATTTATTTGTCAGTACACTTCCCATTGCTTTCATTACATTTTCAGAAACAAAGTTTTCTGATGCAATAAGTTCTAAACCATGGGTTTGTCTTTGTCTTTCCTTTTCAATCAGGTCGAAAATAATATCCATTTTACTTTTAGTTTTTGAAATTTTCACCCCAAATGTACGGAATTTTCATCGAGATTTCTCTATTGAAAAAATGATTTTTAAACACCAAAAAATGAAAAAACACCTCCTTTTATATTATATTAAAACCGTGTCAACTTTTACATTAATTATTTTAACCATAAAAGGCACAAAAGTTTAAACACTGAAGTATTTTAGGACCAGATTTTATGCATAATAAGTAAACCGAAGTTTTAAAAAATCTTTGATTTTCGTCTTATGTGAACTTTTCTTCAGACTTATTTTAAACTTACTTAAGTAGACTAAAATGGTTTAAAATGAAACCTTTTGTGACTTTTGTGGTTTTATAAAGTTTAAACAACTTTATAATAAGAAAGCCTTTAAAATTCCTCATCGGCAAGTTCTTTATTCACCACAGCACCTGCAAAATTTCCCTGTGCAACTGCATTGGCTACGGAACGCATCATGGTTACATTATCTCCACAGGCAAAAACTCCGGGAATGTTTGTTTTCTGCATCATATCTACTTTAATAAATCCCTGTTCTGTCATTCCACAACCCAGATCACCAGACACATTGATATTTTGTTCAAAAGGAATTTTAGCATACAAAGCCTGTAAAGGAAGTTCTTTTCCGTTTTTGAACACTATTTTTTGAATGAAACCGTTTTCATGTTTTATTTCTTTTATTTCATCTTCGTTAAGAACGATTTTATTGTGACCCAGTTTTTCAATCTGTTCTTTTGAAAGTGAAGACTTTCCGTTGGTAAACAGGGTAAGATCTTTAGTCAGATTAAAAATCAGTTTTGAAAATTCGTAAGCCGTATCTCCATTGGAAAGAATTCCGGTAACTTCGTTTTTCACTTCATAACCATGACAGTATGGGCAGTGTATAACAGAAGTTCCCCAGCATTCTGCAAACCCGGGAATATCCGGCATTATATCTTTCACTCCTAAAGCAAGAATAAGTTTTTTAGCATTAAATTTTTCACCGAAGGAAGTTTCAATCACAAAACCTTCGGTTGTCTTTTGTGTTTTCACTACGGTTCCGTTATAAAAGTGAACTGTATTGTATTTTTGAACATCTTCTTTTGCCAGCTTTGCAATTTCCGCGGGTGTTTTCCCATCATGAGTAACAAAATTATGGGAATGCGGAGTCTGTCTGTTGCAAGGTTTTCCGTTATCGATAATCAGAACATTTCTTAAAGATCTTCCTAAAGACATTCCTGCTGACAATCCAGAGTAGCTTCCTCCTGTTATAATGACATCAAAGTTTTTGTTTTTCATAGTTCAGTTGATAATTGATAGATGATAGATGATAGATGATAGATGATAGATGATAGATGATAGATGATAGATGATAGATGATAGATGATAGTGCAAAGGTAAATTAAAATTAATTAACGCAACAAGATTGCAATAATAATTTATATCTATTACCTTTATTTTGTAAACAAATCATCACTTCTCTCTCAATTTTGAAAAACTATTTCCACTCATTTTTTACTTCGATAATTTCGTCCTGAATTCTTTTATTGATATCTGTTTTTGCTCCCTGAAAACTGAAAATTGCGGTTCCTCTTTCTCTTGCATACGGATTGGTAATAGAATCAGCTAATTTTGAAACTTCAAAAAAAGAACCGGATTCTTCAAGTTCTTTCCCTGCTTCAGGGGCATCTTTAACTCTGATCACATTTTTATATTTCCTGTTTACATCTATCCAATTGATGTAATCCGCATGAAATGACATGGCCGTAACGCCAGCTTTCGAATAATAATTAATAGCTCCGGCCTGTCCGTAATTATCACACAGCACCATCGTATTTCCGGTTTTTGATACCCTGAAATATTCTTTATCTACTTTTTGAGCCAGCTCTTTCCAACCCTGCATATCGGCAAAATCCTGTGGCAGCGGATGATCTTTTCCATCTTCCCAGCGAAGCAGTCCGAATTTTTTGTATTGATCCTGATGAGATTCAATATATTCAGGACTTTTATTCGGAAAGGCGACATTATATAGTGGAAGGAATAAAAGTATTGGAATAAGTATGCTAACCGGTTTTAAAAACCTTTTCCTTCCTTTTTCTAACACATGCCCGAGAAAAACAGCACCAAAAGCAATATAAACCGGATAAAGCCCTATCGCGTAGTAATCTTTTGCTTTAAAAAACAAAAACAGACTAATAGTTATGATATAGCTCCAGAAGAAAAACCTGAATTTCTCAAAAGGTTTGTACAACAGTAATGCTCCCCAACCTGCAATCGTTACAAAAATAACTCCAACAAAAAATAAAATCTGTGATTTCATAAAACCCATTCGATCTACATGCACCAATTGTTTTTCAGAAAGTTCTTCCATATGATGAATAACCGGAAACTGGTTCTGGTACTGCCAAAGAAGATTGGGGAAAATAATAATTAAAGCTAAAAGAGCAGCCCAATACACATGAGACTGCATAAAAATCTGCCTTTGCTTTGTCAACAGTAATGCAGGAATAAGTCCTAACAATGCAAAAGCAATATTGCATTTATTTAATATTCCTATTCCAACAATAACGGCACCTATATACAACCATTCTATTTTTTGAGAATTGAAATATCTGATCAGGCTGTAATAAAGGGAAAGCCAGAGTAAAATCTCCAGAGAGGTTGGCTGGAACAGCATATTAATCCGGAGAAGCACTGAAAATAATATTCCTGCAGAAGCCAGAATTTTAGCAAACAGACCTCCTTTAAGTTCTTCAACAACTTTCCATGTCAGCACAATTGTCAAAGCTCCGAACAGCACTGGAAAGAATTTAACCCAAAAAATAGAATTTCCCAACATTTTAATCATCCAGGCCAACCAGGAATTAACAGGAGGAACAGAGAGATATCCCCAGGCAAGATGATTGGCCTGATCAAGATGCAGGTATTCATCTCTGTGAAGTTCATACTCAGGGCTTATCAGTGAGTATTGGAGTGCAAACTTTGCAATGATAAAAAGAAGCAGAATCCAGTAGTCCTTTTTCATTAGGGATAATAGTTTGAAATTTAAAGATAAGGACACTATCCCACAAAGTGTGTAAGTTAAAAAGTCAGGGCTTGGATTTTATAATCTGAGCCTTTCTTCAAAAATAAGCATAAATTGGTTGAG